>NZ_LMMI01000012.1:371290-389535 GCF_001422775.1 Methylobacterium sp. Leaf87
GACGCGCAGATTCTCGACAGCTACTTCGCCGCGCGTCGTACGGATCAGCGTGCCGGTCGTGAAGCAGACGGGCGCTACATAATCACCCAAGGCGCCGTTCGAGTCGGCCGTGAAGCGCGTTCTGGTTGCCGACCCAGATCCAAACACCTGGGAATTTGAGAGGATCAAGCGGGTCGACCCTGCACCGGTACCCGTTTGCGAACTGGTGAACTGGACCATAGATCCATTGTCGTACTGGGTCGCGTAGAACGTCGAAGTGGAAGGAGTCGTAGATCCTGGCAGAGTTCCAGTAACTGTGATGGGGTCTCCGACTGCATTGACCGTTCCATTTACAGTCAAAGGACTGGTCGTAGCGTCATCGACCTGAAATGTTGCAGACGGTGCGCCATCATCCGTTCCAGCAAAGCCAGTCTGGAACACGGTGTTACGGAATACGAGCGGCAAAGCCATAGTGATGTCCTCCCAGATTCNGGTTCGGGGATCGACGCTGGGATCAAGCGGGTCGACCCTGCACCGGTACCCGTTTGCGAACTGGTGAACTGGACCATAGATCCATTGTCGTACTGGGTCGCGTAGAACGTCGAAGTTGAAGGAGTCGTAGATCCTGGCAGAGTTCCAGTAACCGTGATGGGGTCTCCGACCGCATTGACCGTTCCATTTACAGTCAAAGGACTGGTCGTAGCGTCATCGACCTGAAATGTTGCAGACGGTGCGCCATCATCCGTTCCAGCAAAGCCAGTCTGGAACACGGTGTTACGGAATACGAGCGGCAAAGCCATAGTGATGTCCTCCCAGATTYTTGATTATTAAATAAACTGATTTGTACTCATCGCTTCAAATAAACGCGCTTCAAAGACGAGATCTAATTCGATATTCATCGCAAAACCTGTTAGATAGATTTTTTTCAAAGCGGTCGAGCACGTTGTCCTGTCATGACAGAAACGTACGGCTTCATAAAGTTCGTAAAGGCCATTCTGAGAAATCAAACTAGTCGCAGATTGAGAAGCGTCGAATGCGTTGCGCACAAGCAACAATTCCTCCAATCCAGTTGGCGATTTAGGCAGAATAAGAACGCCGTGCCGGGATGTTTTGGCAAAATCGATTTCCGTTTTTGAAGATCGCCTCTGCTAAAGCAGATCGACTCTTTTATTGCCGATAGCCATCGAGGCTATCGAGGTCGCACCCTGATGAACTCACCATAGAGCGCTTCCCGTCGCGCCCGGTCCTGCACCAGCAGGGTCGCGCGCTCCTGGCTGTGTTGCGTCAGCCAAGTGGTCGCGAAGGAGGCCATCGCGCCGATGGCCGAACCGGCCAGCGCCGACAGCGCCGGAAGATAGGCTGCATCCATCGGCGGGAGGCCTCAGGCCTTGCGCTTCGGCTGTGCCGCCAGCCAGTCGCCATAGCGCCGCTGCGAGAGCCACGCGACACCGGTGGGAGTCAGCCAAGGGCCGCCGAGGACCACCCCGAAATACGGTGCGGTGTCGTCCGTGCGGACGTCGTGCGTCTCGCCGAGGCCCTGGAAATGACGCCTCACCAGCTCGACCATCGGCATCCGCTCAGGCCCAGCGATCTCGACCATGCCGTTTAGGGGCGGCGCCAACGCGGCCTCCGCGACCTTCAGCGCAACGTCGGCCGACGCGATCGGTTGGATCGACGCGGAGGTCACGCGCGCGACGCCGTCGACGATTGCGGCTTCCGCGATGGCCGCGACGAACTCGAAGAACTGGGTGGCGCGGACAAGCGTCCAGGGCACGCCCGCCGAGGCAATCAACTCCTCCTGAGCAAGCTTGGCCCTGAAGTAGCCCATGTCGAGCAGGAGTTCGGTCCCGACCACCGAGAGCGCGACGTGGTGGGAGACGCCAGCATCCTTCTCGGCCGCGGCGAGGTTACGTCCGGCGCGGACGAAGAAGTCCATCGCCGCCTCGTCGGCGAACGATGGCGAGTTGGAAACGTCGACCACCACAGTGGCGCCCTTCAACGCTTTCGCGAGGCCTTCGCCCGTGACGGCGTTGACGCCGGTGTTCGACGAGGCCGCAAGGACCTCGTGGCCGACGGACTTCAGCATTGTGACGACCTGAGAGCCGATCAGCCCCGTGCCGCCGATGACGACGATCTTCATGTAACGCTCCGTCCTGTGTCCGGTCCCGGTGGGGACTTTCGAAACAAAGACGAGAGCGGTCCTGCCCGGTGTGACATCGGCTCCGATGAAACGCTCCGGGCGCCGCCCAAAGGCCCCTACAACGCCGATTTTCGCCGTGGGACTCTGATCGATCTTCGCTTAACTGAAGGGAGAATGGTTCGAGGGATAGCGGCCAATGTGCCGCTTGGAGTCCAGTTCGACATCGAACGTTAATGGTTCGAACGGGCGCAAACCTCCGCTCCATGTGTCGGGTAAGACTGCTTGCAAGCGATGATGGATGCTATCGCCCCGATCTACACTCGTTTGGAATATAATCCGACTGAAATTAAGGACAGGCGCGGGCCAGACTCATAGATTTGCTCCTTGAAAAAGTAAGATGGGAAGCTGAAACCTAGATTTGAGGAGGATTGTGCACGTCCGAACCTCCCATATCCGTGGTCGAACTTGAGTTTCGGCGCCCCGACGGAAACGTTCCTTTGAACCATTCACCCTTGGGCCAAGCGCAGATTAATCCCAGGCCAACGGTGAACATCGGCACGGTTAGGACCAGCGCTAGCAGGCGGGATGGATCAAGTGTTTGGTGGGGCCAGAACAGCCATGTCCAAATGGCGCCGCCACTGAGATAGGCGCCGAAGGCAACATAGACCGTCCCAAAGAACGCATCCTTGAAAGTCGCTGGGCGGGGGTCTCCGCTCATTCTCGCCTCCGGATCATGGGCCAAAGGCATTGCCGGGAGAGCTTCCCGTTTCCCGGCAATGCAAATGTTACGCTGCTTTGGCAGTAACCTTCGCGTAGGTCCCAGTCGCGATCTGGTCTTCGAGTTGCGCCTTGAAGTCGACGATGCCGAGGACTTGCACGGGATTGCCCGCCTCGTCGAGGAACTCGTACAGCGCGTCCTCGATGTTGCGGTTGCTGAAGAACACAATGGCGTCCTCGTCGCCGCCACCTTCCAGATGCGGTTCGCCGTTCGCCACGCCCGAGACGTAGCTGCCCGTCGGACGGGTTTCCTTGTGTGTCCCATCCGGCCTGTAGAACCGGAGCTCGCCCTGCATGACGAGGGTCACGTAGGGACTCTTGTGCCGGTGCAGCATCACCTTCTGGTTCGCCGCGAACTTGAACACGACGTCGACGATGCGGTTCTCCTCGTCGACCTTGTAGACGAAGAAGCTGATGTGCGGGAGCCAGTCCAGGGTCCGCCAGGTGATGTTGCTCTCGTCGAACATAGGGGTGGGCATATCGTTTCCTTCCGTTCCCCCATCCGGCCGCTCTTGGCGGACACACGGCTTTCCGTCGCATCGGATGGATTTGCTTTGGGTCAACGTCCCCCACGGCGGATCGATGCCGCCTTCCCGGTTCGGCCCGTCCCGAGGGGGACCGTCCCGCCGGGCGTAGCGATGTCAGCCAATCAGACTCAACGTCGAGGTCACCGACGTCCGTTACGCACCGGAATGACCAACGCCTCGATGAAGTTGGTAAGCTCAATCCGTCGCTTGCCGTCGTCCGTGACTTGGTCGTCGAGCCCAAGCCTCCATGCCAGATCGCGCCGGTCGGGTTCGCAGTGGAGGGCCTCGACGAGGTCGGCCTGCTCCTCCACCTCTCGCCGGGTGCGTGCCAATCCGCTCTCGACAAGATCGTCGGCCTGTCGACGAAGGGCCCCCGTCACCTCGTCGAGGCCGATCTCCGGGTGGTACTGGACGCCCCAGAACGTGCCGCTGTTTTGGCGGATCTCGGCGGCCTGGACGACGGTCGACCGGTTGAGGGCCAGTAGAGTTGCCCCGTCCGGGAGGGTCTCGACCTCATCCGTATGGATGCTTGGCGCATCGTAGGCGGCGGGCCTGCCCTTCAAGAGCGGATGCGAGCGCCCGGCCTCCGTCGGTACGATCCGTCGGGCAAAACCCGCCTCGGGTCCGTTACGGTTCCGACCGACCGTACCGCCTGCGGCGACCGTTGCCACCTGCAGCCCGGCGCAGGACCCGAAGGATGGCGTTCCCGAACCGAACAGAGCACCCATGAACGCCAGCGAACGCCGGACCTCCGGTGTATCCTCGTAGAGCGAGAGGGGCGAACCGGACAGAAAGATCGCATCGTACCCGGCGAGGCTCTCGCCGCTCTGAAGGGCGCAATCCGCGTCCGCCGGGGTTATGCGATGGCAAATGGCGCCAGGTGCGAGCCGCTCCAAGGTTTCGACGTAGCTCTCGCCCGATGAACGTCCCACGCTCTCGCGTCGCTTCTCGCGAGCATCAGGCGGTTCGCTCTCGGCGACGAGAAAGCGCAACCGTGGTGTCGATGGGTGCAAGGGGACGATGCTCCGGGGACCCGTTCCCCGAAACGCGAACCCATCCTGGGCGGCGTCGTTCCTACACTGGTGAACCTGCCGCAGGCCGTGCCACCGAATGCCCAAGGATAAGGCGACGATGACGACGCCTACGGTAATGATTACGGCGCCCAGGACGCGCCGCAGGTTGTTCGGATGGACCTCGAAGCCGACCCAACCACACTTGTCGAGTGCCAACGAGGCGACGACGCCCACGGGAACAATGATGCTGAGAAAGGATGCCGCGCCGATGGCCGGGCCTGCGTTTGGTCTGGGGCAGGCTCTGCCAAGATAAAGTGAGCGGACGATCCGCGTCTCCGGTGAAGGCGAGCCCGAGGTTTCAAAGCCTCACGAGTCTCACGGCAAGTCGTTCCTGCGCAGGAAGTGGATCGCGAACGGTGGGTCGTAGCCCATCAAGATCGGCGGAGCGCTCGTCCTGCGGTTCGTAGAGGCTAGCATTTCGGTCAGGATGCGTTCCTGTTCGGCGCAAGTTTCATGTGTGTTGGGGCCCGGGAAACCAAAGGCCGCAATCTTCTCGGCCGGGAGCTGGACAAGACGGACGCCTGCCTCGGTGGGATCAGGGGCTCCGGCCTCGGCAACATCGCGAGGCAGGAAGAACCGCATGGCTCCCCCCGAGCCCTGCTCAACCGGAACCGTCATCGCGATGCGTTGTGCGCCGGTTTCCACGGGTGCGGTCATGGCGATGCGGTCACCTCGCTGGTTTGCGCCGGTGATATAGCGAAAGAGGCGTCCGAACGCCTCGCTATCCCCCTGCCCGCGTCCGTCAGTCTCGACGGCGAGGCGGGGCTCGTAAACTCAAATCTCGACGCCACGGTCGAGATGCTCGACGACGGCGTACCGGGGCTGATCGTAGAAGATCCGCACACCGAAAACACCCAGGACGGACTCGCACAAGGTGACGAGGTAGTACACGAACTTATCCATCATGGTGACGTTCGTGGGCGGTCGGGGTTCTCGTCAACGCAGGGGCGGCCCGACACCGCGGTCTCACGGAACATCGAGCCGTCCGACTTAGACGAAGACGCCAACATCGTCAGGGAAGGATGCCGCGCATTAGATTGGGATGGCAGCGGCCAGCGAGGCATTCGGGGGCGATGTCGGACGCGGCATCGCCATCACCGGACACGGGGGCGGATCGTCGTCGTCGTCACGTCGTGCGGGACGAACGTACCGGTTCAGGTCGGCGCGACGGCGTAGGGGGCGCGGCCTGGACTGCCTAAACGGGATGGCGGGCGTCACAGGAGCCGACTTGCACACAGGAGCCGACTTGCAGTCGAGTTCGCCAAGCGCAGCAAGGACGGCATCGACGGAGACCGGCTCGGCCCTGCTGCCCGTAAGGCAGCGCATGCTCGGCGCGCTCTCAAGGGCGCTCGCATCGGACGCCCAGGAGGCGAGGATCGCACGCCTTTCCCCCGTTGAGAGCCCAGGGTGGGTCAACACCTCCCTGGGGTGGCGAAACACGTCGCCCGGAGCGACGAGCGCCTGCCATGCCTCGAACGAGGCCGGGTTCGCGCTGACTGGGTTCACGGCGCTGGTACGGGAACTGAAGCTCTCCATCATCGACATCGATCATCCCTCCTGAAGTTGGGTTGGATGGGCGGTGCCCTCCCTCGCTGGTGCGCGAGGGAGCGCGTTCGACGGGTGGCGGAACTTACGCCGCCTTGCGCTCGGCCTCGATCCGAGGGTGTGCGTTGTCCTGGCCGACGGCAGCTTGCGTCCCGCCGATGGGGATGCGCCTCGGCTTCAGCGCCTCCGGCACCTCACGCTTGAGGTTGACCGTCAGCAGGCCGTTCTCCAGGTTCGCGCCGACGACCTTCACGTGATCGGCCAGGTTGAAGGTCTGACGGAACGTCCGGGCGGCGATGCCGCGATGCAGGAGTTGGCGCTCACCCTCGGACGACTTCCTCTGGCCGGTGACCTGGAGGGTCGTGTCATGCTGAGTTAGATCAATCTCGTCGGGCGCGAAGCCGGCGACGGCCATCGTGATCCTGTACGCGTCGTCCTCTACCCGCTCGATGTCGTAGGGTGGCCACGTCGGGGACGTCTCGGCCTGGGTGGCCTGGTCCAGCAGGGAAAACAGGCGGTCGAAGCCGACGGTGGAACGGTAGAGAGGGGCGAAATCGAGGGTCCTCATGACCACATCCTCCTTGGAGCAACGTGATGATGCCTGACCCGGCGCCCGTTCAGCGAGCCGAGAACCGGCCTCGCGTGCACGAAACGCGGACATTGCTTCCTGGTTCCGAGAAAATTCGCAGACCCGAGATTGGCATTTCCGCAGTGGTAAGGGCAGAGCCGTGAAGGCGTGCAACGGGCAACAAGTCCTGTCACGCGCCTCTCAATATCCCATTGCCAGGGCCCGCCAGGGCACTGCCGCCTTCCCTCGGGACCGGCAAGGTCACTTCGGCCCCGAGGCCGTCGTCCGCCTGATTTAGAAGCCTTGCCTCACCACCGTGCGCTCGAACGGCCGAGCGCGCGATGGCGAGCCCGAGGCCACTGCCTCCGGTCTCGGCGCTGCGGGAATTCTCCAGGCGTTTAAAGGCAACGAACATTTCCTCGATCCGGTCCGGCGGTACGCCAGTGGCCTGCCCCCATTCGGTGGCCCAGGTTCGTCTCCACCAACCAAGGTGAAACCGAAGGGCAGTTAGTTGGGCGTTCGGCCTGTCTTATCCAAATAGTGTGATGCATTAGTCTATAGGGACCGTGATATGAGACAAAAACTTCTGATATTACCCAATTTAACTTAAGGAATGTCTGGGATTTATTAAGAACAATTCAGGATGTTGGACAAGATTTGCCGCCAGGCAGGATCGTCTCCGCGGTTCCGGCAGTTCCCGTTCCGCGCATCGGCCAGGACACCTGTCGGGCGAAGGTCAGCGTCCTGAGAGCTGGAACGACGTCGAAGAGCGGGACGTAGGTGAAGGTCGTCTCGGCCATGACGTAGCGTGCACCGGCCGTCTGCTCGGCTTCGGGCGGTGTGCCGATGACGCTTCCGGTGTCCCGCGGCGCCGCGTTGCGCGCGACGCTGGAGCACACCTTCGCCACCAGGGCGCCGCCCTGCTGGTAGACCCCGACCGCCGAGAGCACGATGCCGGCCCGGGTCGTGTTGTAGGGAAAGGTCACGGCCGACCCCGCGGCGTAGACGTCATCGACGTTCGGGACGCCGCCACGCGAGATCAGATCCGCCATGGTGCGGGCCGAGCGGAGCAGACCCTGGCTGGTGCCATAGGCCCGCGGAAGCTCGATGCTACCCATCAGAATCAGGAGCAGGATGGGCGCCACGAGGGCGAATTCTAGGGCGGCGATGCCGTCCTGGTCGCGGAGGAGACGCCGCATCAGCAACGCCCGGTGGCGTAGGGCTCCGCGCGAAACACCGCGGTCGCCACGATGAGCTGACCGCTCGCCCCGACCTTGCGCGACGAGAGATCCAGGATGGTGAAAAAGCGCGGAACCACCACGGCGGCACGGATGGACACGACGTCGTTGCCCGCCGGACACTGGAACCGTGAGCCGAAGCTCGCCGACAGGGCCTTGTTGGGGGCATCGTAGGGATCGGAGATCGCGATTTGCGCGAAGGCCTTGGCGGTCGCGACTTCGACCTTCACGGCCGCGCAATCGAACAGGGTCGGCCCGTTGCACAACGCCGTCCGGAACCGCGTGGCGGCGTCGCTGCCGTCGTAATCCTCCTGAAAGGCACCGGTGAAGACTGCGCGGCCGGCCCGATCCACGCCGTTGTTGAGGGTTTGCTGGGACAGGGTGAGGAGGCTCGCCTCGAACACGGCGCCGAGGAGCACGAGGAACGGCAGCAGCACCAGGGCGAATTCAACCGCCATCGAACCGTCGCGCGCGCGGCCGAAGGCGGCGGGGAGACGGCGAAGGGGGGCGACGAGGCCGGCCGGAATCATGGGCGTCCCCTCATCGAGAGATGCGCAAGTCGCTGATCTGGGCGCCGATAGCCCGGAAGGCCGTGGTCAGGTCCGACGAATTCGAGATATCGAAGAACATCGATGGGTTGGTCGCGCAGGATCGAAGAAGGTCGCTGGTGCCGTCGGTGACCTCGACCCGCACGGTGAAGATCTGGATGCCCGCGCTCTTCATATTGCCGCACAGCGCCGACAGGCGCCCGTCGAGGGCGGCGGTCCGCGCGCCTTGGTCCGACGAGACCGTCCCAACGCGGTTGGCCCAGATGTAGCTCGTGCCCGAGTAGAACGAGGCGTTGTCCGAATTCGGATTGGAAATCTGGTTCTCGCCATCGGTCATCAGGACCACGAACTTACGCACCGTCGTGTCCGTGTATGCGACGCCCTTCACCAGCGGGCCATTCGGCGAGAGCGCATGCCAGCCCCAGACCAGGCCAAGGGGAATATTGGTGTCGCCACTCACCGTCATGGCACTGACGGCACTCGTCAGGGTGGCCTTCGAGCTGGTCAGCGGCGTGATCGGCTGGAGCTCGCAGCCGGCGTTGGGGCCGTAGAGGTAGCCGTTCGGGCCGCCCGAACGGTCGGTCTTCGAAACCTTCCAAGAGGTGCCATACTTTGCGACTTGGCCCTGCCGCACCCGGTTGTCGAGGACAAGCAGGCCGCCGAGAAGTGGATAATCTGCAAGGTAATCGTTGACCGCCCTGCCATCGTAATCCGACTCGTCCGGCGCGAAGTACGGAACGAACAGCGAGTCGGGCGTCGCCGCCGTGGCGGCCGTCTCGGACACGTCGTAGGGTATCGGCCGTCCCTCGACACATCCGCCCCAGGAAACACCGGCCTTGGCGAAGAGGGCAAGACGGTTCGCTTTCGAGGCGAAGATCTGGGAGTGATAGGAAGCGAGTCCGTCCTTATCGATCCAACTCGCGGCCGCGTTGCCCGGGCCGACATTGACGGTCATCGAGAACGGGACAACCGCCATCCTGAGAGCATTCGGTTTGGCCGGATCGACTTCCCGGAACAGGTTCTCGACGAGGTCCGTTGCCGCTGCCTTCAGGTTTGCGAGCTTCGTGCCGCGCATCGAGCCTGTGTTGTCGAGGACGAGGGCGATCTCGATGTTGCCGGACCCGCGGCGGGACGCCCCGGACACGGAGAGGGGGACGTTGGTGAAGCCGGCAAGGCGAATGAGGGTCGTTGGCGTCGTTCCGGTGACCGTCACGCGTATGGTGTCACCGGAGCGCTCCGTCGCGACGGTCACGTCCGCCATCTGGCTTCTGGCGAGGGCGGCGGTGACCTGTCGCGATGCCTTGTCGCGTAGGACGGCATCCGTCGTTGAGGCCGGCAGCTTTGCGAGTGACAGCACCGTGGCGTCGACGGCGTTCTGCACCTGCTGGCGGACGTTCGAATTGGTGCCGTAGTCGATGACGAGCCCGACGAGCATGAGCATCGGGATCAGCGCCACGGCGAAGATGAGAACGACCCCTCCCCCCTGACCGGCGCCGAAGCGCTGCAAATTACTCCGGATGCGGTTGAATAAATCATCCATAAGGCGAATTTCGGGCCTTATCTGTTAAGAATTCCTTACGAGGACAAAACCGTACCAACAGTGTACTCAGAACGGAATCGGTCGCCCGTTCCCGTCCGTTGCACCCTTCTCTGATCGTCGCATTTCTGTCGCGCAGAGCTTTATCTGGTAAAACCGTTTGAGGGTTTGCAAACGCGTTTCACGGAGAAGTCTGCTTTACGTTTTATCAACCAGCCGAATGATTGGCTGAAGCGCCTACGGGCGAGCCGGCTTTGGCGACACCATTGTTATCAGTGATCAAGCCACTGCCGCTGTTGTGGAAAACGCCCTCGCCCGGACGAAGGGTTTCACGCTCTGGCGAGACAGAAGGATTTATTGGCTCCAAGCATCCGGTAAACGCTGGTGAGATCCTGGCCTTCGGAGCGGCGGTGATGCCTTCGATACAATTTACACGCGCAGGCGAACCTGGCTAGATTGATCCAGCGGTGCGATCGAAATTCTCGATGCGTTTTTAATTAAATCAGAACGCACTATAAACGGCTAACGAACAAATTTATTGTGAAATTGCCATTTGTTAGCCGCTTAAAAAGCATCGCTAGCTGATAGTCTAGTTATTTGACGCTTCAAACCATGCCCCTATCGACTCATCTGTTCGCCATATTATTTTGCATAGCTGGGCGCGATTGAATGATATCGGGTACAAAATGAACTCGTTCGGGACGCTGCCCGTGTCAAGCATGACCAAGTGTGCACCCAAATCCGTAGTCTCGTGGATGACACAACCTTTATAAGTATGCTCGTCGATCGCGATGAAGCCAAACGCTGCTTCAGCGTCGTCGTCGATCTGTGCAAACGCTGACGCCATTCAAAGGCCCCATCAGACTGAATGAGTATCGGAAGCTCGATCAACATGCTGTGTCTCAAACCGCTAACAATTCCTCAACGAAATCAACCTTAATGCGAACATATCGCATTGAGGAATTGAACCTGCTTGGTGTTTTGTTGGCTGAGCCGTTTTCGAGATGGTTTTGTTCAGTCTCGGCGACATCGTCTTTCTTGTGTGTGCAATTCCGCGATGTGGCGGCTTGAGTTGCGTTGATGCTTCCACAACTCGGAAGGCGCGATACGACCTCTCCATGACGTCGATCGAGCCGAAGGCCTTTCTCGTCAGTGGCCCAGCGATGCCAGTATTTACAAGGCCTGCTGCGCGCTCGACGGCCCCCACCGCCGCGATGGTACGGGGCTCGGTAACGCTGTCGGCACCCGCCGGTCCAAGACGATACCCACGCACCCAGAGAGCATGTTGAGTTCCAGCGGTTGGCGTGCATATTCTCCCTGATAGTCAACAATAAAGTGCAGATAATGATCGGTCAGTTGGATCAACGGGACTCTGAAAGCTGTATTCTTACAGCGAGCATTTTCTGAAGCCGGAAGGGCATTTCGTTGGTAGTTTCGCCAGTTTAGGTGATATCTATTATTTGTTCACGTAATCACTGGTCTTCGCCTTGCGGCGTTTGACGCTATGACATTTTTCGATTGGTGGACGGTCGGAAAGGTTGCATCGACCTACTTTGTCCATTGAGGACGCGGGATGACGTTTGGCGATCCGCCGGGGTCGAAATCTGTTTGGCAAGGGCACGGACGACGAACAAAGCTACGCTCGTGTGACAGCGTTTGGTTCATGTGTTCATATCTTGTGAACGAAGGCGGTACGGGCCTTGACGGGGTAACCCCACCTTACTTCGGCGATAGTGCCTCATCCGTAGTTTGGCGCTTGAGGTTGGCGCTTCCGGCGGGTCGTGGTGGGGATGCTTCGTGATGACCGCACCCCCGTCTAGTTTGCGACGCCAATCTCGATGGCGAATGATGGGCGTTGAACCTCACCGATGCGCTGATCTTACATCGAATGGACCGAGCGTTGCCCCGCCTGCCAAGGCCAGGCGTTGCGGTGGGCTCGTCCATGGTGGGATGGTCAGCCTCGGCACAATCTAAAGCCCATTCCGGTGCCCCGCTTCAATCAAAGACCTGTTCAAGCGTTGCAGTACCGCTTCCGCGTCCGCATGCGCTCAGGCGGGCGCGTTTCGTCGCTCTCTATCGCCATCGGTCGCTGAATCACGGTGATGGGTGGCGTCGCATCCCCAATGCGGGATCGCTGGTCCTTCAGGTCACACTTTTTTGTCAGCCACGGACACGTCCGGCGTGCTAAATGGCCCTATGCCCCGTTGGTTCTTCCTGCTCGTCGTCATCGCCCTCGGCCTTTCCGTGGCCGGTGGCGTACTGATTTTCCTGCGGTCGCCGACGCCGATGGCTCAGCGGGTGGACTGATGGGCAACCCGGGAGAATTTCGGGTCTAGAGTGGCATACGTCGCGTCCCATCGTCTGACCGACTGAGGCGAGCCGTTACGAAATGTTCGCCTCGACTCCTGTGGATTAACGTTCCGTCAAAGTCGAAGCTCGTATTTTTGAGGTCTTCGGTTTGGGAGGCGTCAATGCAGGTCGTTTATCGCGAAGGGCTTTCACAGGTTCAAGTCGTCGCTGCCATTGGCGATTCCGGCTTACGGCGAACCGTCATCCGCTTCTTTGCGCTCCAGATCGTCGCTTCCCTGGGCCTCGGCGTCTGCGTCGCCTATGCCTATGGCTCAACGGGACCTGTTTCCTACGCAGAGCGAATCGATTTTACGCTGCGCTTGAGTGACGAGATCGGCTCCCTTCCGGATCGCGCGATGGATGGTCTTCGCTTGCGCTTCCGTGCGGCGGACTGATTGCCTTCGTGCGGTTGGGATGGCTACGTCGCTCTCCATCGCAACATTGACCTGATTTTTCGAGCGCTTACTCGCCTCTCGGGATTCTCAGTCCCTGGACACCAGCGGCGATTTTAGACGCATCCGAAAGTGACCAAACGAGCCCGTGAGGGCAAGGGTCGTGTCGGCGTCGAAGAGGGGCGTGAAAATCGGCAGGGTGTACTCCCAGGTGCCGTCTTCCTGGATCGTTGGCTGATCACAGACAGTGTCATGGGGATGCAGGCGGGCATGGTCTTGGGAAACCGGACCGTTGAACAGCGCCGAGAGGAACATGGCTCTGGCCCACAGCCCGGTGAGACGGTCGCTGCGGGCAATTCCAGACAGCGGATCCGCTCCGGCAACAAGGGTATGGCGGTGCGCCATGGTGGGCTTTGCCGACAGCATCTCTGGCGTTGCTGGATTTGATCATCATAACGGCGATGCAGCCTTCGCTCTCTGTACGGTGAGCGAAGCGGCGCCATCGTGTCTCGCTCGCCAAGAAGAAGCCCGCAACAAAGGCACCAAAGCACGTCGGTGGCGTGCCCAGCGCCGCGTCGCAACATCGATGGACGGGCTGGTGCAAGGCGTCGCAAGGGCGGTTCGTCGTGGACCTGGCGAGAGAGAGGCACGTGGTGCGCACGTTGCCGCGGTGATTGAGCCGCGCCGCCCAAGCAGATCCGCAGCGTTGGCCTTCCGGTGTTTGAGGCGCGCGGGTCGGTCCGCGCTGTGTTCGACATCGGCCAAGCGCGGATGGCGCACACCTCGATCCTGCAGCGCATCCTTTTCGCCGGCAGATCCTGGGTGAAGAGCCATGGACGGCTCGATCGCACCGAGCATCCACGATGAGGCCATGAAATTCCGTAGGGTTGGAGTCGCCCACCATGACGGCAGGCCGATCACCAGGCCGCTCGTGACGCTTGAGTACGTCGCCGACGGCCTCGACGCCCGGCGACGCGATGCAAGCGGCTCACATTTTCGGTGGATCGGCGAGCTTATGCGCGGCACCGACGGCCCCCTGCCCCACTCAGCGGTTTGGTCGACGAGTTCGACGAGTGCCGGAAGCGCCTGAGTGTCGGCGTCGACACCTTCAATACTCCGACGCATGTGCAACTTGCTCCCGGTCGGCCGAAGGAATGTAATGTTCAGATTGTTCAATAATTGCACTGTATCCATTTATTTGAATGGTACTTCAAGATTATGCTAATGTAAGCCGTAGGGTTCGCTTTTAGAATACCAATATTTTTGCATCTCGTGCTCAGGAGCCGCTTTGGCTATAATGAAATAATTTCAGGATGATCGTATTAGAGAATTAGATGTTTCTTAGATCAGATAAAAATGATTGCAAAGTGCGAATGGATGGCATGTAAATTATAAAATTTAGCTATCGTGGTTTGTTTAGATTCGATATCATCGCTCAGCGTCTCAGGTTCGTCGCGATGTCAATTGTCGGTCGGCTCATTCGAGCTGTCGCCCATAGAGGTACCCGTGTCGCTTCGCGCCTCTGCCGGGAAAGGAGAGTCGACGGACACCTGGAACGCCGGGAGTCGGCTCAGGCCGAGTAACTCCTTCGGCAGTGTCGACATTGATGCCCCATTTACCCTCGGCCTCGGCGGGCTCTATCGGGCGTGGTCCAAGGCCTGTCCGCGCCTACATCAAGGGACCGGGGATTGCCGCTTCAGCCGCCTGTCGCAGGCGAGCCTCGTGCTTGCGCACAAAGAGCCAGAGCGCCAAGCCGCCAAATAGAACGATCGCCAGAAGCGCTATGCCGACTGGACCGGCTATATGTTCAATCTGCTGTCCGCACAGGTACGAACCGAAGCCCATGATGCTGGCCCACGCGATCCCGCCGAGGCCGTTGAAGAGCATGAAGCGGCGGGCATCGAGTCTGTTCACGCCAGCAAGGACAGCCGCATAGGCCCGCAGCATGGCGGTGAACCTGCCGAAGAACACGATCTTCCCACCGTGCTCGCGGAAGAGGTACTGCCCGAGCTTGAGCCGACCATGGTCGAGTGCGATCAGATAGCCGTACTTCATCAAGATCGGCAGCCCCCAACGGCGGCCAACCCAGTAGCCGAGATTGTCGCCGAGGATCGCAGCCGCGGCAGCGGCTGCCACGATGCCACCGATATTCAGGTTGCCTGTACTGCCTGCATAGACGGCGGAAGAGATGAGGATCGTTTCGCCGGGGAGGGGTACGCCTGCACTCTCAAGCCCGATGATGATGAAGATGGCGATGTAGCCGTAGCTTGCGATCAGGTCGGCGATTGGTAGATTTGTGAGGAAGTGCATTCCGGGGCGCTCTCTGTCCGATGCGAGGCACCTTGATCCGGATCATGGCGGTTGCGCGGCCTAACTGAGTCGGTTTGCGCTCCGATGATCCCGAGGAGCTTCAACGCCCTGGGCTACTCCCGTGGCCGAACCGGCGGACGGCGGTCGATCACCCGACGTGGGTCCGCATGGCGGAGAGCTTCGATGGCCGGTCGATTTTCCTCTTGAAGCCCAACCCCTGTCATGGCACCGCCCCAATCCGCGGGCGAATCGCCCGATGTCCAATTCTGCATGCACACCCTCTACGGCTCCGGCGACACAAACTCCGTGGGCCCACACGGCCGCGTGGCCCGCCGTTTTCTCACTGTCCTTCGGAGTCTTCGGGTTGGTGACGGCCGAGTTCCTGCCGGTCAGCCTTTTGACCCCCATGGCGGCCGAACTCGGGGTGTCGAACGGTGCCGTCGGACAGGCGATGACCGCGACTGCGGCGGTCGCCGCCATCGCGGGACCGCTTCTGGTCCTGGGGTCAGGCCGTCTCGACCGGCGCTCCATCGTCTGGACGCTGATGGCGCTTCTTGCCGTATCCAGTCTCCTCACGGCGTTCGCGACCGGTATCGCGATGCTCCTCGTGGCCCGAGCCGTCCTTGGGTTCGCGCTCGGCGGCTTCTGGGCGATGATGACCTCGCTCGCCCTCCGTCTCGTACCCCCTCCCGACGTACCACGCGCCATATCGATCATCGTGATGGGCGTGTCGCTCGCCACCGTCGCGGCGGCCCCGCTCGGGGCTGCGCTCGGCGCATTCTGGGGCTGGCGGCTGACGTTCCTTGCGGTTTCGGGGCTTGGCGTCGCCTCACTGCTCGTCCAGCTCATCGCACTGCCGAAGATGCCTTCAGCGGGCGCACCCGGCATCGCCACGTTTCGCGCGGCACTGTCGCTCCGGGCGGTGCTGATCGGAATTGCGACGGTGGTCATCGTCGTATCCGGCCATTTCGCCGGCTTCACCTTCATCCGGCCGTTCCTCGAAATCGTGCCTCGCTTCAGCGTGGCCGCGATCTCGATGACGCTCCTTTCCTTCGGTATCGGCGGCTTTCTCGGCAACGTCGTCGCGGGCATCATCGCCGCACGAAGCCCAGCCTGGGCGGTCGGCAGTTCGGCGCTCCTCATGGGAGCCGCCACGCTCGCCCTCGCGCTTCTCGGATCGTCCCCGGCCGTCTCCTTCCTTGCAACGACCCTCTGGGGCTTTGCGTTCGGTGGGTTCCCGGTCTCGACGTCGATCTGGAACGCGCGCGCCGCCCCAGGCCTCGCGGAGAGCGCGGGCGCATTGTTCTCGTCCTCGTTCCAGATCGCGATTGCGAGCGGCGCCGTGATCGGAGGCCTTCTCGTCGACGGAACCGGGCCGACGGGTGTCATCGTCTATGCCTGCGTCGCCGTCGTCCTGGGTGCCGCGGTGATGCTCACCATGGGTCGGGCGCTGGAACGGACGCCCTTGTAGACATCGCCCCGGCGCCGGCCCGAGGCTCGATGGCGGCGACAATGGCCGACGAGCGGGGTGCGAGGGGGAGTCGCGAACAAGACGATCCCCCCGCCTAACCGCCGCAATCTTACGCCAGGTCGGACACGCTTTGTTAACCGTGGGCGGGTCGCTCATGGGGTGTCCGAGGCTGGCTCGGTTTGGTGGCGCTGGTGTTCGAATTGAAGAGTCGGTGTGTGGGTGCAGGGCTCGCGATCGCGATGCTGGTTTCCCTGACGGCCTGCGCGGGGCGTCCGACCGGGGTGCTGCTGCCTATTGCGAATGCGGAATCCATTCCTGGCACTTCGCGGGTCGACATGCTGGTGGCAACGACGCGGAAGTCCTCTGGAAACCCTGGCATTTTATTCTCGGGCGAGCGCGGCGATGCCGTGACCTACACCGACCTGTCCGTGTCCATACCGCCTGATGCCATCCGCCAGCCAGGGTCGGTGCAGTGGCCGAAATCCGTACCAGGAAATCCCGCGACGGATTTCGTCGCACTGCGCGCCGATCCAATGGAGCGGTCGAACGTCGCCGCCTGGACGAAGCGTCCCAGACGCGGCGCCGCCAAACGGCACGTCCTTGTCTTCGTGCACGGCTTCAACAACAAGTTTGAGGACGCGGTCTTTCGCTTCGCTCAAATCGTTCACGATTCTGGTGCCGAGGTTGCGCCTGTCCTGTTCACGTGGCCTTCGCGTGGTTCCGTGCTGGCCTACGGCTATGACCGGGAGAGCACCAACTTCTCCCGCAACGGATTGGAGACGCTTCTGCGGGACCTCTCCAAAGACCCGAACGTCGGCGAGGTAACGGTCCTGGCCCATTCCATGGGCAACTGGCTCGCCCTGGAAAGCCTTCGGCAGATGGCCATCCGCGACCGTCGCATCGCTCCAAAGATCAAGAACGTGATCCTGGCTGCCCCGGATGTCGACATGGACCTAGCACGCGCCGCCTTCCACGACATGGGTAAGGACCGGCCGCGCCTGACGCTGATGGTGTCGGGCGACGATCAGGCTCTGGCCGTTTCGCGCTTGGTTTGGGGCGACAGCGTCCGGCTCGGAGCCATCGACCCACGAATCGAGCCCTATCGATCCGAGTTGGAGCGCGAGAACGTCGCAGTGCTGAACCTGTCATCGGTGAAGTCGGAAGATGCCCTCAACCACGCCAAGTTCGCGTCCGGTGATGTGGTCGCACTGCTGGGTCGCCGCCTTGCCGACGGTCAGCCGATCTCGGATGGCCAAATCGGCTTCGGCGACCGTCTGGTGAGCACGGCGGCCGGCGCCGCATCGACCGTTGCGACCGGTGCGGCGCTCGCCGTTGCAGCTCCCGTGGCGCTGATCGACCCGCAGACGCGCGAGACTTATGGCGAGCACCTGTCGAATGTTGGATCTGGTATCCGGGACACCGTCGGTTCGACGGCTGATCTTGCCTCGGCTCCGATGCGAGCGGTCGCCGGGTCACGATAGTCGCGTGAGAGATCGCTGTCATCGACGTAAAAACGTCGCCGGTATTTGACGGTCACCTACCCGGACAACCCAGGAATTGCCGCCCTTGGGACAGTCGAAGGTCGGCGTCCTCGACCATCCTAATCCTACACACTGTACTTAAAAGACAACCCCCGACCGGTCGTACGCGTCCGGTGATGGCCGCGGTCGACGGCATCGCGCGCTCGGCTGATGCCTGACCTTAATGCTGGCGTTAAGGTCAGCGGGTCGGGGCGATGCGGGTCGAGGTGCTTGAGGGGGCCGAACGACGGCGGCGCTGGTCGTTCGAGGA
>NZ_LMMI01000013.1:0-56825 GCF_001422775.1 Methylobacterium sp. Leaf87
CCGGAAGCGACCCTCGCCTCAGCTCAGGCCTTCCTCTACGCCGCCGCCATCATGATCCTCGTCCGAAGGCTGGGCCGAGCGTCATGACTTATCGGACGGACTCTTAGACGCTTCCTGCCTGAAAGCCCGCCAAGGGCGCCGCGAGGCGGCACACCAGACCGGCGGGTTCGTAGTCGAGGCTGACGGTTCCGCCGACGGCCCCCACGAGACCACGCTCGATCAGCCGCGAACCGAACCCTTTTCGCGATGGTACCACCACCCGCGGGCCGCCGGACTCGCGCCAGGTCATCCGCACCGTGGGCTCCCCCGCCTCGAGGGCGACGTCCCACGCCACGGTCACCCGCCCGGCGGGGACCGACAGGGCGCCGTACTTCACCGCGTTGGTGGCCAGCTCATGCAGCGTCAGGGCGAGCGACAAGGCCGCCTTGGCACCGAGCTCGATGGCCGGGCCGGAGATGCGGAAACGGTCGGGCTGACGATCGTCGTGGATGGCCAGCGCACTCGCGAGGACCGCTTCGAAATCCGCTCCCTCGCTCTCTCCGGAGAGCAGGATGTCGTGGGCCTTGCCGAGGGCGATCAGCCGCGCCGCCAGGGCCTCCTTGGCCGCCTCGACGTCGGTGACGTTGCGCAGGGTCTGCGACGCGATGGCCTGGACCACCGCGAGGGTGTTCTTGAGACGGTGGCTGAGTTCGCGGTTGAGGATGCGCTGCTGCTCGTCGGCCTCGATCCGGGTCAGGCCACCCCAGGCGCGCTCGGCGACCTCCCGGGCGAAGGCGATCTCCTCCGGCGTCCAGTCGTGGGGAACCGCGTCGAGGACGTAGAGGATGCCGACGAGGCGCCCGCGCTGGAGAATCGGCACCTTGACCACGGCCCGCATGCCGATGCGGGCATAGCCGGCCGCATCGTCGACGCGTTCGGGGGTCGCGGCGATGTCGGCCACTGCCAGGGCTTCGCCGCGCCGCAGGCGGGCGACGCTCGCCGCCACGGTCGCCAGGGTCTGCGCCCCGGCCTCGGCTCCGAGACCGGCGGCGATCCAGTCCGGCGCAACGGAGGAGAGGCCGCCGGCGGGATCGACGAGGGCGTAGCCGGCCCGGGCCACGCCCAGGGTCCGCCCAAGGCTCGCGGCCGTGGCCTCCACCACGGCCGCGTTGGTCTGCAGGTCACGCAGGCGGTCGCCCAGCGCGATGAGAGCCTCGCGCCGGGCATCGGCGCGCTTCTCCTCGGTGATGTCCTCGATCATCGCCGTGGCGTGGACGCTGTCGCCCAACGTCTGCGACACGAGGTTGACGCGGGCCCAGATGATGCGGCCGTCGAGGCGGCGGTAGCGCTTCTCGAGGCGCTCCTGCATGGTCTCGCCCTTGGCGAGACGGCGGTGCAGTTCGGCCCGCTCGGCATCGTCCTCCGGCGGCGTCCAGCGCGCCAGGGAATGGCCGAGGATCTCGGATTCCGGCGCGCCCCAGATCTCGCAGAGCTTGGCGTTCACGGCGAGCGCCCGGACGCTGCGCGGATCGAACTGGACGATGCCGATATTGGCGCCCTGGAACACCGCGCGGAATTGGGCGCCGGTGCGGTTGCGCTCGGTCACGTCGAGCATGGCGCCGATCATCCGCTGGGGCGTGCCGTCGGCGGCTCGGACCATGTAGCCGCGGTCGAACACTTCGGCGTAGGTGCCGTCGGCGCGCAGGAAGCGGTACTCGTGGCCCCACTCGTCGGCTCCGCCGGCGATCACCGCACCGATATCGGCCTCAACGGCGGCCCGGTCGTCCGGATGGACATGCGCGATCCACCACGCCCCGTCCGGCACGACGCGGTCGGGCGTCCAGCCGTAGGCGGTGGCCAGGGCCTCGTTCCACAGGACGGTGTCGGTGGTGAGGTCCCAATCCCAGATGGCATCGTTGGTGGCGCGTGCGACGAGGCGGTAGCGCTCCTCAGTTGCCCGAAGGGCGATCTCGGCTAGTTTGGCCGCGGTGACGTCGCGCACGGTGCCGACCATCCGAACCGGGCGGCCCTCGCTGACGATGAGCTGGCCCCGTGCCGCGATCCAGCGCGGGACGCCGCCATCCGCCGGGACGACACGGTATTCACTGTCGAACTGACCGGTCCCGGCTGGATCGAGGGCGGCCTGCAAGGCGGCATCGACCCGCTCGCGATCTTCCGGGTGCAGGCCTTGCAGGAAGGTCTCCGCATAGGTGACGGGCACGTCCGGGGCCACGCCGAACAGGCTGCGGGTGCGGGCGTCCCAGCGCAGGATCGTGGTGGCGAGGTCGTAGTCGAAGATGCCGATGCCCGTAGCCTCGACGGCCAGCCGCAGGAGCACGGCGCTCTCGGCCGGGTCCACCACGTCGGGCGCCGCGCCGTCCGGGACCGGCGCCCTCGAGACAGACGTTTCGGCCACGGGCGTTTCGGCGGAGCCGGTCCGAGGTCCGGTCGCGCGCGGCACGGGAGGGGCGGCGTGGTTCGTCATCGGCGGGGTGGCGGCGTCCGGCTCGGATCGGGTGTTGTGGCGGGGATTCTATCCTGGGCGGGAAACCGCGGGATCTCAGGCCGTCTCCCGCTGGGCGTAGGGCCGCTCGGTGGGAACCGTTTCGTCGGGAGGCTCGACGCGGACGAGTCGGCCGAGACGATCGTAGCCCGCGCCGAGCACCGTCTCGTAATGATGCCGGACCACACCGTGGCACTCGCAGGCCGCGGCCTCGACCTTAGCGCGGTCCCGGACCGTGATGCGGCCACGGCCGACCTCGATCAATCCCTGCTGCTGCAGGGTACGCAAGATCCGGGTCAGGTAGGTGCGCTGAACGCCGAGCATCGCCGCGAGCAGCTCCTGGGTGACCGGCAAAGTGTCGCTGGCGATCCGGTCCTGCAGCGTCATCAACCAACGCAGGCAGCGTGCCTCGATGGGATGCAGGGCGTTGCAGGCAACCGATTGCAGCACCTGGGCAAGGAGGCAATCCCCGTAACGGGCGAAGAGGTTGCGCAGGCTTTCCGAACGGCGCTTGGCTTCCTGGAAGCGCACCGCGTCCATGCGCAGGACCGGGCCGCCGATCTGGATCACGGCGTGCGTGGAGGCGGGAAGATAGCCCTGGCTGACTACACCGCCGACGGCGCCCTCGCGGCCGATGGTGGCGGTCTCGGCGCTGCGCCCATCCCGCATGGCGATGATCAGGGTCGCCACCGTCTGGCCACACGGAAACGCGATGGTGGTCACCTCGGCGCCGGCTGCGAACAAGATTTCTCCGCGCTGATGCACCGACCACTCGAGATGCGGCGCCAGCAAGGCGCGATCCTCGGTCCTCAGGACCTTCAGAAGCAGATTGCCCTGGAAGAGTGGATCGGCGGCCGAAGGCATGGCGTGCGCTGCGTTCACGGTCTGTCTTCCCGCCACTAGCGCACGAAGCTCTGGCACGTCTGTCTAATAGTATACAGAAGCCGAACGATTTTGTCGTTTTGATGGGATGCGGCGGAACTTCTCATCACTTGGCAGCTGAAACTCGTCCGCATGAACGAATCGGTGATGCCGGACCCGTGCCGCAAGCTCCCCCATCGGAGTTCGGCAGAATCAGACAAATTCGATCAGGCTTGGGGTGAATTCGATCAGGCTTGGCCGGCTTCGTCGCCTTCGCCGACGCAGTCGAGGGCGCGCTCCACTGCCGTCACGGCATCGAGGAGGTTCCGCACGGTGCTGTCGACTTCGCGCCGGGGGCGGTTCATGGCCGCCGCGCGGGCGCCCACGGCCTGGAGATGCTCGAGGACCGCGAAGAGGTCGTCGGCGACGGCCACCACGTCGTGCACCGCCGGAGCGGGCGGGGAGGGGCGGCGACGGAAGGAAATGACGTTACTCATGACCACGATGTTTCGCGTGGTTCGGGGCCGGGCGCCAGGAGGCCGGGGGGTGATTTCGTGCGATCGGAGGGGTTGTCCGGGTCTCAAAGCGCGGCGTGGTGAGCGCTTCCGTGGCGATGCCCCATCACTCTGCGACGTGGCGGCGACGGTTCGTTATCCTTTCCCGGTTTGCCCCGGCGGCGCTTGACGCGGGACGCCCGGCGGGCCCACCTCCGCCGATCCATCTTGCAGGACAGACCCCCAGGACAGCCCCGATGCGCCTTCTTCCTCTCGCCCTCTCCACCCTCGCAATGGCTGGCCTGTGCGCCTGCAACAGCGCCGAGGGCCCGAATTCCCGCAGTGGGATCGCCGAGACCTTCGACACCAGCAACTACCGTCGCTCGTCCGACACCAACGGAACCCAGACCCGCCGCGACGTGAACCGCCTCTACACCCAGCCCTCGCTGCCCTCGATCTCCAGCCGCGGCAACTGACCTCGAACCTCATGGATCCCGCTCCGGTCGGGTTCCATGAGGTCAGGGAACCCTCAGGCGTAGGTCGCCTCGGGCTCCTCGACGCCCTCGTCCGAATCGAGCCCGTCGTCGAAACGTCCGTCGCCCGGCGGGGCGACCGGCACCAGGAAGGCGGCATGCAGGTGTCCGTCGATCAGGCCATCGTGGTTCAAGTCCACGCGTGCCCAGTCCCCATTCGGGCCGTCGAATGATTGAACCGTCAGTTCGCTCCCAGGGCCGATCGTCCGCAGCCGATCGAAGGTCAGCCCCGGCCCTGCCCGCAGGCGTAGACCGTCCCGGGCCGCCACCATGAAGCGGCCCACGGTCCCGGCCAGCGGCAGGGCGTCCGCCAGCCTGCGGCCCGACGCCACCGGATTGGCCCAACCCTTTTGCGCGGCATTCTGAAGCCATATCGGTGCATTCGCGACGTGCCCGCCTGCGCCCCAAACCAACTCGGACCGATCCCGCGGGGATGTGCCGAATCCAATGTGAAGCGTCGTCTTGCCCATGTAGTCGACGCCCGCCCCGATCCCGTTGGCGCCGAGGGCCGCGGCGGCGGTGACGAAAGCCTCGACGATGGGCAGATCATCGGGATCGGTGAAATCGAGGGCGCAACTGCCGTCGACGAGGAGTTGTAGGTCGGCGGCTCGGCCGTGATCATGACGCGTCGAGCCGGTGCGCTTGCCACCGGACCCTTTGGGCGCCTGCCCCCCGGAGGTGACCCGCACCAGGGCGACGCCCGCCACATCGGCCGCCCGGCTGAGGAGCTGCTTCAGCTCCGCCGAAATGGCCCGACACCGAATCTGCATTCGAGTGTCCTCACGAACCGTCGCCATGATCCAAGCCTCCTGATTCCACGAGAAATGTCGCGAAATCCCGGCAATAAATCAACCTCAGGTTTACTTCAGTTCTTGGCGAGGGCGTCCGCGAAGGCGGTCATGCGGTTGCGTGCGTAGGTGGGCAGGCCGGCGCTGATGGAGGTGCCGGTGTTGAACGACGAGTTGCCCATGAGCACCTGGGCCGGCAGCAGGTTCTTGAGCACGGGCACGCGGGCGTATTCCTGCTTGCGGTCGAGGACGTCGGCCTTGATGGCCAACGCCATATAGGTGGTGACCACGGTCTTTGCGGGATCGCCCGGCATCGGCTGAAACACGGCGAGGAACTTGCCGAAGCGCAGGATCTGGTTGACCCAGAAGATGGTCTGTTCGAGCCCCCCCGTCACCGGCGCGTCGATCTTGGTGAGCCCGGCGAGCGGCGCGGTCTCGGCGGGGGGAAGGGTGCGCAGCTCGCTCTGAAACGAGACGAACTCGGCGACCTTCTTCGACGCCCCGTCCTCGAGCTTGTTGGCGAGCTTCACGCCCAGCGGCAGCTTGCCCTCGAGGTCGTAGCGCGATTCGATGCAGACGGTGCCGAGATCGCACCACGGCCGGTCGGGGCGCTTGGCGAAGGCGGCGGCCGGGTCCTTGGTCGGCGTCACGTCGGCGGGGTTCAGGGTCTTGTGCTTGATGACCGGGTCCATCTTCGCCACGAAGCCGAGGGTGGCGTAGGAGGCGAGATCGATGGAGTCGGCGGGCCTCGGCACCACGAAGCGCCCCTGCGCCACGTAGACCTTGAGGGTCTCGTGCCGGCGTTTCGACACGCCGTTGAGGGTCTGCAGATAATCGGGCTCGGCGTAGCCCGGGTAGGGCGCCAGCGCCGCCCGCTCGGCCGGCCGGACCTGGCCCCAGTCGAGGTAGGGCACGAGGCCGTTCTCGGGCTTGGCCGGGGCGTCGCGATGGTCCGTGAACAGGATGGTGCCGGGCTTGAGGCCGGAAAGACCCACCGCCTCGATGGATGGCACATCCTTCACCCGGTCGGAGGCTGCGGGCTGTTGTTTCATGCCCTCCTGCGCGTGCGCGGGGAGGGACAGGGCCAACAGGGCGGCGAGACGGAGAAACGCGGAAGAGTGCATCGGCACGTCGAAGCCTTTGGTCGTTCGGGATAGGGGAGGTGGGGGTTGCCGGCCCGCGCTCGGCGCAGGCCGACGCCCCCTGGTCCCTCTCCACGGGGGAGGGAGACCCGCTCGTCGCCGGTCGGGCGAAGCGGGTCGGAATGACGGGTCAGTAGCGCGGGTCGTCCCCGAACAGGTAGTCGGGATCGCGGCGGCGCGGACGGGCATAGACCTCCTCGTCGCCGAAAGGCGAGCGCTGGGTGCCGGGCCAGACCGGATCGGGGTCGCGCTGCGCCCGGCGGCTCGGGGTCCGGCTCCGGGATTCGCCGAACGGGTCGAGGACATCGGGCTCCGCGCGCCGGCCCGGCAGGGAGCCGAAGAGGTCGCCGGCCACATCCGCCCCGTCCTCCGCTCCGCCGAGGTCGCCATCCTCCGCGTCGGGCCGCATGGCGGTCCGGGTCTCGCGCGGCAGGAGCTTGTACTGGGTGTCGGCCATGCGCCCGTTGGCGAGGCGGAAATGCTCGAGGAAGCCGCCGCCCGACACCTGTTCGCCGCTGCGGGCGTCGATGGGCAGGTCGGCCAGATACGGCCGGGCCTCGGCCGAGGGCGGCGCGAGGTTGGTGCGCGGCACGCCGTTGGCCCAGGCCGCCTGAAGGATCGACCCGGCGATGGGCACGGCGAGATGCCCACCGGTCTGACCACGCCCGAGGGTTTTTCGCGTGCCGTCGGCGTTGTCGTAGCCGACCCAGACCACGATGGTGATCTCGTTGGTGAAGCCGGCGAACCACGCGTCGTTCTCGTTCTCCGAGGTGCCGGTCTTGCCGGCGATGGCGGACGAGAACCGGCTCAGCGCCGCGGCCGTGCCGTGCTGGGTCACGCCCTGGAGCATGGTCTTCAGCTGGTAGAACGCCACCCGGTCGGCCGAGGCGATGCGCACGGGCTCGCGGGGGCTGCGGGTGTAGAGAACCCTGCCGTCCCGCTCCACGGATTCGAGGGCGTAGGGGGCCGGGCGCGCGCCCTCGTTGGCGATGGCCGCGTAGAAGGCCGCGAGATCCACCATCCGCACGGGCTGGGAGCCGAGCACGAAGGGGTAGTAGCGCTCGCACTCGGCGTAGAGCTGGGCTTCGAGGGCGAGGTCGCAGACCTTCTGCAGGCTCGCCGGCGCCTTGTCGGCGATGCCGCCCTGCAGCAGGCGCGCGGTGACGAGGTTCTTCGAGAATTCGAGGCCGCGCCGCAGGGTCGTGGCCCCGGCTCCACCCCCGTCGTAGTTCTTCGGCGACCAGGAATCGCCCACCCCGCCGATGGGCGGGAGCGTCACGGCGGCATCCATCACCAGGGTGTTGGGCTGCAGGCCGGCATTGAGGGCGGCGAGATAGGTCACGGGCTTCAGGGTCGAGCCCGGCTGGCGCACGGTCTGGGTCACCCGGTTAAGCTGGCTCACGGGGTAGGAGAAGCCGCCCGCCATGGCGAGGATGCGCCCCGTGCGGTTCTCCAGCACCAGGGCGGCGCCCTGGACGCTCGGGCGCACCCGCAGGTCGGCGCGCGGGGTCTTGGCTGAGGGATCGCGCAGCTTCACCCGCACCACGTCGTAGGGGGCGAGCCGACCGCGCGCCGGACCGGGCTCCAGGCTGATCGTGCGCCCGTCGGCCAGACCCGCCTTCGCCGGACCGCCGCGGCCGGGATCGAGCACCACGGCCAGCGGCCAATGCACATCGTAGAGGACGGGCCGCGCGTTCTCCAGGGCGCGCTGCCAGGTGGGCTTGGGACCAGCCGGCTTCGGGGACGTCACCTTGGCGGCGGCCGCAGCCGCGGCCCGTGCCGCCTTGCGCTCGGCCTTCGTGCCCGTGGGCACGGATTTGGAGGCCTCGGAGGGTTTGGTCTCGCCGCCGACGAGGAGCGGCACGGAGAGCGTCGAGCCCTCGGGGGCGGGGGCGGCCCCGTCGAGCTTGCGCACCGCCTCGGCGAGGTTGAGTTCCGGCCCCTCGTAGCGCTGGCGCCCGGTGGCGCGCTCGTAGCTGGCGAGTCCGTCCTGGAGGGCGGTCTCGGTGGCGGTCTGGAGGCCGGCGTTGAGGGTGGAGCGCACGGTGTGCGAAGCCGAAGTCAGGGAGTCGATCCCCGCGAAGGTCCGGGTCTCCCGGGTGAGGTGATCGACGAAGTAGAAACCGGAATCGCGCCGTGCCGCCTCCATGGAGGCGAGGCCGAGGGGCGCATTGGCGGCCTGGACGAGCTGGGCCTCGGTGATGACGCCCTCCTCTTTCATCCGGGCCAGCACGTAGGCGCGGCGCTCCCGGGCGCGATCGGGGTACTTGTCGGGATTGTAGAAGTTCGGCCCCTTGGGCATGCCGGCCAGAAGGGCGGCCTCCGGCACCGTGAGCTGGCCAACCGATTTGCCGAAATAGCTGCGCGCGGCCATCTCGATGCCGTAGGCGCCGCGCCCGAGATAGATGCCGTTGAGGTAGAGTTCGAGGATGCCGGCTTTCGGCAAGATGCGCTCGAGCCGGGATGCCACGATCATCTCGCGGATCTTGCGCTCGTAGGTGACGTCGTCGCCCACCGACAGGTTCTTCACCACCTGCTGGGTGATGGTCGAGCCGCCGGCCGGCCGGCCCGGGGAGGCGAGGTTGCCGATGAAGGCGCGGATCACCCCGCGCTCGTCGATGCCGTGGTGGGTCTCGAAGCGCTTGTCCTCCGCCGCCACGAAGGCCTTTTGCACCATCGCCGGCACCTCCGCGATGGGCACGCTGAGGCGCCGTCCGTTGGCCTCGAAGGCCTCGGCGTAGCGCTTACCCGCCCCGTCGAGGATGAGGCTGGCGCCCGGCAGCTTGCGCTCCTTCAGGGCCTCGGCCGAGGGCAGGTCGAGGACGGCCTTGTTGTAGAAGGCGATGACCTCGCCCGCATCGAAGGGGGAATCCTTGGGGTTCTCGCCCTTGCAGAACTGGCGGTAGCTGACGTTGAGCTCACCGATGTCGAGGCCGTGCAGGAGCTTCGGCGCGCTCGCGCCCGCGATAGCGGTCGGATCTTCCATCGCCGTGGAGATGAGCTCGTCGAGGTTGATGTCCTCGATGTCGAAGGCCTTGCGCATGTGGGCGCAGCCGTCGCGCAGGATCTGCACGACCTGCCCCTTGTCGGCCACCGGATCGAACTGGGTCTTCACCGCATCTGGCCGCGTCGTGACCTGACTCAGCGTCAGGGCCGTCGCAAACAGCTTGATCAGAATGATGTTCATGAAAGCCGAGCAGGGGATCTTCGGGGCGCGGCGGGTCGGCGCGCGACTGCGGCCAAGACTGCGCCGCACAACGCGGCTGATTTAAGGTGGCGCTTGGGCCGACCCGGCCTCCGGGAAATCCAGTTCGGTTCAGCGGTTTTCGCCTACTTGTTGCGCCCGAGCAGCACCAGCCAACCGATCCCGATCACGCACACCATCGCCCCCACGGTGACGAAGGCCGGGGTGCCGAGATCCATGAACCGGGGCGCCAGCTGCGTCGCGAAGGCCGCGACGATGAGGGCGACGGCTATGCGGGCGGCGGCGCGCTCGATGCCGCGGGTGAGCTTCTCGATGCCCTTCAGCTCGATCTCGACGGTGACGCGGCCCTGCTTCAGGCGCACCAGCATGAGGTGAATCAGGGTCGGCAGTTCGGAGGCCGCGCCGAACAGGCCGGCACCCACCGCCTCCACCTTGCGGGTCAGGCCCTTGATGGAGAACTGCGAGGCGAGTTTGCGCTTCACCGTGGGGCCGGCGGCCGAGAACAGGTCAAAATTCGGGTCGAGCTGGCGCATCACCCCGTCGGCGGTCACCAGCCCCTTGAACAGAATGGCGAGGTCGGTGGGCATGGCGAGGTCGTTCTCGCGAGCCATGGTCATGAAGTCGGTGAGCAGGGCGCCGAAATCGAGGGATGCCCCGGTGTGGCGGGCGATGAAGGCCTGCGACGAGGCTTCGAGCTTGGTCAGATCCGGGTTGCTCGATCCGGTCCAGTCGAGGAGCACGGCCATAAGCCCGTCGGCATCCTCCTTCAGCATCGAGCCGATGAGCATGAGGAGCTGGGTGCGGCGGCGCTCCGACAGGCGGCCGATGATGCCGAAATCAATGAAGCCGATCCGGTCGCCGGTCATGATCAGCATGTTGCCCGGATGCGGATCGGCGTGGAACACGCCCTCGATCAGGGCCATCTGCAGGAAGGCGTCGGTGCCCTTCTGGGCGAGCACCACCTTGTCGATGCCAGCGGCGTCGAGGCGGGCGTGGTCGTTGGGCGGAATGCCGTGGATGAACTCCTGGACGAGGACGCGCTCGGAGGTCCATTCCCAGTGGATCTTCGGCACCACGATGTCCTCGCGGTCGGCAAAGATCGCCGCGATGGTCTCGCAGTTGCGTGCCTCGTTGATGAGATCGAGCTCACCGTAGAGGCCGCTGGCCAGGTGCCGCATCTGCTCCTGGGGCTGGTAGCGCCCGAATTCCGGCCACTCGGTGACGACGACGCGGGTGGCATGGGCCAGGAGCCGCAGGTCGGCCTCGATGATCTTGCGCAAGCCCGGGCGCAGAACCTTCACCACCACCTCCTCGCCGGTGTGGAGCCGTGCCCGGTAGACCTGAGCGATGGAGGCGGCGGCAAGCGGCACCTTATCGAACTCGGCGAAGACCTCGTCGGCCGGCGCCCCGAGGTCCTCCTCCAGCTGCGGCTGGATTCGCTCCCACGGGATCGGCGCGACCTGGCTGTGGAGCTTCTCTAGTTCCTCGGTCCATTCCGGGGTCAGGAGGTCGGGGCGGCTCGCGAGGATCTGCCCGAGCTTGACGAAGGTGGGCCCGAGGGCCTCGATGGCCCGGCGCACGCGCTGCGGCTGCGACAGGCGGGCGATATCGACACGGGGCGTGCGGCGCTTGGCGAAACGCGCCACGTGGGCGATGCCGAGGCGCTCGACCACCTTGGTAACCCCGTAGCCGATGAGCACGGAGGCAATCTCGCCGAGGCGTTGCCGGTCGCGCGCGGCGACGAAGGCTGTTTTCAGCATGTGCGCTTGGGACTCGACTGGGGAGGAGGCGGCGCCCTGACAACGAGCCTGGGCGTGGTACGGTTCGGCTAGGCCCTTGGCGAGGCCGAAGTTTGACGGCGATGATCACGCGGCAGATTCGCCCAACCCGTCATCTCGCGCTAGACAGGCCGCCATCTGCGCCCTTCCGGCGCAGGTGGAAGTTTTCCGCGCCTCTCGGGGCGCATGTGCAGTTTCCGCGCCCTCGAGGCGCATGTGCGAGAGACGCGATGCCAGGCACGCCCCGCGCCGGAATCATCCCGGTGACGCCCTTCCAGCAGAACTGCACCCTGATCTGGTCCGACGAGACCAAGATCGGCGCCGTGGTCGATCCAGGCGGCGACCTCGACCGGATCGAGGCGGCGATCCAGGCCCAGGGCATCACCATCGAGAAGATCCTGCTCACCCATGGCCACATCGACCACGCCGGCGGCGCGGACGAACTGCGCGAGCGCCTCGGGGTGCCGATCGAAGGTCCGCACGAAGCCGACCGCTACCTGCTCGACAGCCTACCGGAGACGGGCGCCAATTACGGGATCGACGGGGCGCGGGCCGTGACGCCCGACCGCTGGCTGGTGGAGGGGGACGCCGTCACGGTGGGGGGCCTCGCCTTCGACATCCTCCACGCGCCGGGCCATTCGCCGGGCAGCGTGGTGTTCGTGAGCCGGGACGCGCGCTTCGCGCTAGTGGGCGACGTTGTGTTCAAGGGGTCGGTCGGCCGCACGGACCTGCCGGGCGGGAGCCACGACCAGCTCATCCGCGCCATCAAGGAGAAGGTCCTGCCACTCGGCGACGACATCGCCTTCATCCCCGGCCACGGCCCGACGAGCACGCTCGGCGAGGAGCGTCTCACGAACCCGTTCCTGCAGGATTGACCCGACGCTACGACACCGTGGACGGGGCACCCGTCAGCCCCCGCCACGCACAGCGAAAGCAATGCTTTTTCAAGGCGGAAGGCTTATAAAGGCCGTTGACGCATTGCAGGCGTGTCCGGGGCTCGCGCCGGGGCACGAAGGATCACGCCCGGACCCGCCTGCCCGAGGAACTTCATGTCCGACACGACTCACAACAGCTCAGACGCCACCCACAACAGCGCGGCCGCGGCCTACGGCGCGGAATCCATCCGGGTCCTCAAGGGCCTCGATGCCGTGCGCAAGCGACCGGGCATGTATATCGGCAACACCGACGACGGCTCGGGCCTGCACCACATGGTCTACGAGGTGGTGGACAACGCCATCGACGAGGCGCTCGCGGGCCACGCGGACCTCGTCTCCGTCACGCTCAACGCCGACGGCTCGGTGACCGTCTCGGATAACGGCCGCGGCATCCCCACCGACATCCACAAGGAGGAGGGGATCTCGGCGGCCGAGGTCATCATGACCCAGCTCCATGCGGGCGGTAAGTTCGACCAGAACTCCTACAAGGTCTCCGGCGGCCTTCACGGCGTCGGCGTCTCCGTGGTCAACGCCCTGTCGCAATGGCTGCGCCTGCGCATCTGGCGCAATGGCAAGGAACACGCCATGGAGTTCCGCCACGGCGACGCGGTGTCGCCGCTGGTGGTGGTCGGCGACGGCAACGGGCGGCGCGGCACCGAGGTGTCGTTCCTCGCATCCACCGAGACCTTCACGAGCATCGAGTTCGACTACGCCACCCTGGAGAAGCGCCTGCGCGAGCTCGCCTTCCTCAATTCCGGCGTGCGGATCGTCCTCACCGACGCGCGCCATGCCGAGCACAAGCGCGAGGAGCTGTACTACGAGGGCGGCGTCGAGGCGTTCGTGCGCTACCTCGACCGCTCGCGCAAACCCATCGACGGGATGGCCAAGCCCATCATGGTGCGGTCCGAACGCGACGGCATCCGCGTCGAGGTGGCGTTCTGGTGGAACGACTCGTTCAACGAGACCGTGCTGCCGTTCACCAACAACATCCCCCAGCGCGAGGGCGGCACCCACATGGCGGGCTTCCGCGCCGCGCTGACCCGCCAGGTGACGGGCTACGCGGAATCGTCGGGCATCGCCAAGCGCGAGAAGGTGACGCTCACGGGCGAGGATTGCCGCGAGGGCCTCACGGCCGTGATCTCCGTGCAGGTGCCGGAACCGAGTTTCTCCTCGCAGACGAAGGACAAGCTCGTCACGGCAGCCGTACGGCCAGCGGTGGAGAACGTCCTCAACGAGGGCCTGTCGAACTGGCTCGAGGAGAACCCCGCCCAGGCGAAATCCGTCATGGGCAAGGTGATCCTGGCGGCCTCGGCCCGCGAGGCGGCGCGCAAGGCCCGCGAGACGGTGACGCGCAAAGGCGTCCTCGACATCGCCTCCCTGCCGGGCAAGCTCGCCGATTGCCAGGAGCGCGACCCATCGAAGTGCGAGATCCTCCTGGTGGAGGGCGATTCCGCCGGCGGTTCGGCCAAGCAGGGTCGCGACCGCACCTTCCAGGCGGTTCTCCCCTTGCGCGGAAAGATCCTCAACGTCGAGCGGGTGCGCGCCGACCGGATGCTGTCGTCGGATCAGATCGGCACGTTGATCACGGCGCTCGGCGCCGGCATCGGCCGCTCGTCCACGGACCGCGAGGGCTTCAACCCGGAGAAGCTGCGCTACCACCGCATCATCATCATGACCGACGCGGATGTCGACGGCTCGCACATCCGCACCCTGCTGCTGACGTTCTTCTACCGGCAGATGCCGGAGGTGATCGAGCGCGGGCACCTCTACATCGCCCAGCCGCCCCTCTACAAAGCCTCGAAGGGCAAGCGGGAAATCTACCTCAAGGACGAGCGCGCGCTCGAGGACTACCTCATCGACGCGGGCGTCGACGGGGCGGTGCTGCGCCTGGCCTCCGGCACCGAGTTCGGCGGCCAGCAACTGAAGGCCCTCGTCGAGGAGGCGCGCCAGTTCCGCGGCCTGATGCAGGCGCTCCACACCCGCTACGACCGCGCCGTGGTCGAGCAGGCGATGATCGCCGGCGCCTTCCGGGTCAATGTCGACGAGAACGCGGCGGAGGCCGAGGTTCTGGCCGACCGGGTGGCCCGACGCCTCGACCGGATCGCCGACGACATCGAGCAGGGCTGGGAAGGCTCCGTCAGCGAGGGCGGCTACGTCATGAGCCGGACCTTGCGCGGGGTGCGTCAGGTCGCGACCCTTGATGCCGGGCTCATCGCCTCGCAGGAAGCGACGCGGCTCGCCGACCGGGCCGAGGCCCTGCGCGAGATCTATCACGAGCCCGTCACCTACGCCCGCAAGGGCGACGAGACGACCCTGCACGGCCCCGTCGGCCTGTTCGAGGCGGTGATGGCGTTCGGCCGCAAGGGTCTCCAGCTCCAGCGCTACAAGGGTCTGGGCGAGATGACCGCCCAGCAGCTCTGGGAGACCACCCTCGACCGCGACGTGCGCTCGCTCCTCCAGGTGAAGGTCAAGGACACCCAGGACGCCGACGACCTGTTCGTGAAGCTCATGGGCGACGTGGTCGAGCCCCGCCGCGAGTTCATCCAGGACAACGCGCTCAGCGTCGCCAACCTCGACGTGTGAGGCGCGTCATCGAGACGGCGCGGGGCGGCGCAGACGCCGCCAGCCGAGCACGATCCCCGTGAGAGCGATGCCGGCGCCGAGCCCGTTCAGGGTCCACAGGACGAGGTCCCAGGCCGGGCGGTGGCGCGTCAGGATCGCGAAATCGAAGCGGTGGGGGGCGGAGAACAGCCAGCGGTTGGCCCGGCCGCTTCGGTCGAGACGCATCAGGATCTCGCCCGTTTCCGGGTCGAGATAGGCCGAGGTCTCCGCCGGATCGTCGAACCGGACGCGCAACACCGGCAGCACCCGTGTCTCGTGGTGCGGGTACCAATAGGCGTCGTAGGCCGTCAGGGTCTCGGCCGCGACGACCTGCGCGCCCGGCAGGATGCGCGCCGCCGCCGTGCTCAAGGATTGCGGCGCCACAGGCGGTTCGACATGGCGTCGCCCGTCCGCATCGGTGGCGACCGCGTGGACCTGTCCGGCGATGCCGGTGAACCGAATCTCGACGGGACCGGACACGGCGACGGTGCGCAGGGCGTCGAGGCCGGGGAGGGGCGCTTCTCCCATGACGGCGCTCCGCATGGCGGGTGTTGGGCTCGGCCCGGAAAACCAGCGGTTCGGGTTCATCGACAGCCAACCGCTCGCGACCCAGCCGAGGAGCGCCACGCCGCCGACGATCCCGAACAGGTGGTGCCAACGCATAACGCCGCGATAGGGCGAGACTCCCATAGCGTAGGGCCGGCGCAGGCGCAGGCGCCAGACCCCGAGGACGAGGCCGCTCAGGACACCGGCCACGGCGATGCCGGAGATCCACAGCACCACGTCGCGCCACAGCTCGGCCCGGGCGCGCAAGGGCGTGAGGTAGATCCAGTGCGGGATCGACCCGAGCCAGTTCCAGCCGCGCACGAACCGCGTCGTCTCTAAAACGACGGCGCCGGTGACCTGCGAGACGTAGCGCTCGGTGCCGGCGGAATCGTCGTGGGCGACGACGTGGAACGGGCGGAACGGATCGTAGCGCGCCGTCACGGTCCACTGGTCGCGCTGGATCGTCGTCACGCTGGGGTTCGGACCGGTCCCGCCCCGGGCCCGAACCAGGGCCAGAGCTTCCGCCCCCGACAGGGGTCCCAGCACCGCGCCGGTCTCGGCCGAGACCGTCCCGAGTTCGCCCGTCGGGAGGATGGTCCGGTAGACCGGCGCATCGCCGCGCATGCCGAGCGACAGGGCGAGGGGCAGGCGCGTCAGGCCGAGGGGCTTCAGCGCCGCGTCGGGGCCGAGCCGCACCCGATCCCAGGCGATGGGGGGCAGGCCGGCGAGCCGCGCCGCCTCCGTCAGGTTGGGGAAGGGGACGTACATCATCACCAGGCCCGATAGGACCCAGGTGGCGAGGAACATCCCCGTGGCGATGCCGAGCCAGCGGTGGCCGAGGATCAGCCACCGCTTCATTGGTTTCAGGAGGCGGCGCACGGCGCGTCAGAAGCTGACGCTGTAGGCGACCTCGAACGAGCGCGGCCGGCCGAGGAGCCAGTTTGTGCCAACCCCGTTCACGGCGTTGCCGCTGATGGCGTAGACCGTGTCGGCGAGGTTGTAGGCCCGCACCGACAGGCGCGAGGCCGGCCCGACCTGATAGTCGAGCCCGGCATTGAGCAGGGCGTAGTCCGGGCGCCGGGCCATGTTGCCGAAATCGCTGAAGGTCTCGCCGACATACTGCACGCCGATGCGCGCCTCCCAGGCCGGGGCGAAGGCCCAGTTCACCCAGAGGTTGGCGACGCGCTCCGGCACGTCGATGGGCTGACGACCGGCATAGGACACCACCGCACCAGCCACCGCCTGATTGAAATCGTCGTACTGGGCGTGGAGGAGGGCGACGTTGGCATCCACCCGCCAGGCATCGAAAAGGTGAAGGGACACGGCCGCCTCGACGCCCTGCGAGGATTGCCGGCCGACCTGGGTCGAGACGGTGGGCTGGCCCGGCACGGTGGAGACGAGGTTGTCCTTGACGATGCGGTAGCCGGCGAGCGTCCACTCGGCCAGCCCCCCGAAGGCGATGCCCTTGGCGCCGACCTCGACCTGCTGGCCGGTGGAGAGGCGGAAGTTCGCCAGACTCTGCGACAGGGTGATGAGGCTCCCCACCGGATCGGTGGCGGTGGCGTATTGGGCGTAGAGGGAGAGGTCGGGCGTCGGGGCGTAGACGGCACCGAAGCGGTAGCTCAGGGCCTGGAAGTCGCGCTGGAAGGTGGCGCCGGAGACGAGGTTCCGGCGGTTCAGGGTCGGGGCGTCGAAGCGCACGCCCGTCAGCAGCGAGAGCTGATCCGACAGGATCAGGCGGTTCTCGGCGAAGACCGAGGCCTGGTTGGTCGACGTGGCATAGGCGGGCGAGGCGCGGCCGTTGGCCGGGAACAGGCCGGGATCGTAGGCGAACGGATCGACGCTCGTGGTGAGGCCGCCGCCCTCGGACTGGAAGTTGTTAGTGTGCCGGAAGGCGATGTGATTGACGTCGAACCCGGCCAGAAATTCGTTGCGGAACCCGAACAGGGTGCCCCGGACCGTCGCGTCGAGGCGATTCCCGACCTGTTCCTGCTGGTGGTAGATCTCAAGGTAGTCCGAGCGGTCGATGCGGCCGGTGCCTCGGTTGAAGGCGTATTGCTCGACGTCGAGCCACTGGCGCCGGCTCTGGAGCCGGTAGGCGGTGTTGCGCACGGTGATGTCGGCGCTCGGGCTCCACTCGGTCCTGAGCTGGGTCCAGTTGTCCGTCCAAAAAATCTTGGCGTCGCGGACGTTGTAGTTGTTGAACCGGATGGAATCGAGGATCCGCCCGTTGACCAGCGGCGTACCCCAGTAGCGGGCGGGCTCCTGGTAGCCGAAGTCGTGGCTGAGTGTGAAGGCGAGGTCGGGGGCCGCCTGCAAGGTCAGCGCGCCGGAGACCGCGAGGTTGCGAAAATCTCCGTCGGGCTGCATCCAGCCGCCGGACCGGTTGCCGCTGATGTTGAAGCGGTAGGCCAGGGCCTCGCCGATGGGGCCGCCGGAATCGAGGGCGAGTCGGGCGAGACCGTCCGAGCCCAGGGCCGCGCGGGCCTCGTTGATGGGCGTGAACACCGGCTTCTTCGTCACCACGTTGACGACGCCGCCGATGGCCCCGTCGCCGTAGAGTACCGAGGCCGGGCCGCGCAGGACCTCGATGCGCTCGACGTTCCAGGTGTCGAACGGGAAGGTGACGGTGCCGGCGCCCACGTAGAGGCGCGTGCCGTCGTAGAGCTGCTGGATCGAGTTCGGGCCGGCGAATCCGCGCGCCGTGAAGGCCCCATTGCCGTTGCCGGGGGCCGCCACGGTGGTGATGCCGGTGGCGTTCTCTGTCACGGCCTCCGCGACGGTGTTCTGGCCACGCCGGCGCGCGGTCTCGCCCGCGATCACGTCGACGCTGGCCGGCGTCTCCAGGGGCGTCAGACCGAGGCGGCTGGCGCCGCGATCCACCGTGCGCAGGTTGAGCCCGGCGGGCGCGACGCCGGAACCGGCCACCGACAGGGTGTCGAGGGTGACGGCCGGCTCCTGCGCCGAGGCCGCGATGGGAGCGAGGACAAGGAGAAGACATCCTCCGACGATCCCGGGACCGGGGCCGGGATGATGCGCGAGGCAGGAACGTGGAAACAGCATGGCGATGCGAATTGTCCGAGGGCGCGCGACGTACGCGACGACGCTTCCACTACGCCTAAAACGAATGTTATAACGTTACAATCGTTCAGTCCTGGCCAAGCCTTTTCGTGCGACGACGCATGAGCTCGACGGCCGCACGGGTGCGGTACGCGATCACGATCGATAGGCAATGAAGGCAGTGGTTCGGGCGGGCGCATGCGGAAACGGCGGGCGCGCACGGGGCGCGGTGTGGCACGTCACCGCGAACGAGGCCGATCCGTTCGCGGCATGCGAACGCCCCGACACCCATCAGGACACCCCGCCCGATGCGTTTCGCGTGTGACCACGACTGACGGCAGGTCTCCTGGCTCGCGGGTCACCGCCCTCTCATCGTCTTCCCAGGCCGGGATCTTGGCAGATCCGGAAGACCCAGTGACGTGTTGATGATGGGCTCGCCGCTTACAGTTGCGGGGGCAGCCGCGGCATCGAGCCGAAGCCCTCACCGCGTTCCCTTTTGATCCTCCGGAGAGGAACCGTCACGGTCACGCTAGGGCTTCGCCGAGCACCCCGTCAAGCCGAAGCGCGGATCGTGACGGTCGATCCAGCGGCAAAGCGGAATTCCAGGCACACCAACGGACCGACGACGACCAAGCGCCGAAAACCACGTTGACGCCTGATTGGAGTTATTCTAATTAAGAACGGCGCGGGCGGAGCGACTGCCCATCCGACCGAGAGAGACACAATGACCAGCAACCACAGCATCGCCTGCGAGAGCTGCCGCTTCTTCGACGATCACAAGCTCAACGGCGGCGCGGCAGCCGGCGATGCGGGCCTGTGCCGCTTCAATCCGCCCGTGAGCCAGCCGGAGCCGAAGTCCCCGGGCCTTTGGCCGGTGGTGGCGTCCAAGGATTGGTGCGGTCACTTCACGGCCGAGATGACCGCTGCCGAATAAGCGCACCCCCATCACGAAGCTCTACGAGCCGGCGCGAAAGCCCCGGCTTTTTGCGTTCGGGTCCGGACCGACGACCTGCGAACCGGATTCCAGCGACGGCGGGGCGTCGTGGTCATGATCCGGTCACCTTCGCGTCCGAAGGCGGGGCATCACCGCACGGGGCGACGACCGCGTGTGGCCCGGTGACGGTCGTCCGGCGCGGCTCCGGCGGGCCGACACGACACGGCTGATGGCGCCGCCCGGCAGGTTTTCGAAGTTTGAGGATGTCCAACCCATGATCGACCGATCGACCCTCGCCGCTCTGGCCGGCCTGACCCTGGCCGCGCTGCCCGGGTCCGCCCTGGCCGCCACGCCCAACGACGCGACCGGGACCTACCTCACCGAGGATGGCCGCGCGCGAATCCGCGTCGAGAAATGCGGTCCGCAGAACACCAACCTGTGCGGCTACGTCGTCTGGCTGAAGGTGCCGTTGAACGACAAGGGCCAGCCCCGCGTCGACTTCAAGAATCCCGACACCAAGAAGCAGGCGCGCCCGTCGCTGGGGCACCAGCTCATCATGGGTCTGAAGCCGGATGCCGACGCCCGTTACGCCGGGAAGATCTACAACGCCGACGAGGGCAAGTTCTACGACGTGACCATGTGGGCCGATCAGCCCACCGAATTGTCCGTGCGGGGCTGCATGCTCGGGTTCCTGTGCGGATCGCAGACCTGGAGCAAGGTCAACGACGTGGTTCCGGGCCAGCTCACCGCGGCGACGAACCAGCCCGGCGGCCCGCGTTCCGACGCCGAATGGGCGCCCAAGCCCGCGGCCCCGAAGCCCGGCGCGAAGCCGGCCGCTCCCGGAACCGCACCCGCCGCCCCCGCGGCGGAGTAGGATCGCGGGTCGCCCGCATCGAGCCGCTCGACTCATCGGGAAAATTTCGAGCCGGCTTCGCCCAGCGGAGCCGGCTTTTTGTAGCTCTGGATCAGTCCACCAGGGCGGCGTAGGTCAGCACCCGCAACTCCCGGCGGATCGGCAGGGCCGAGGACGGGATGAGCTGGGCGAGGAGCACCACCGCGAGATCCTCGGCCGGGTCGACCCAGAAGGCGGTGCTGGCGAGCCCGCCCCAGGCGGCCTCGCCGGGCGTTCCGACGATCTGCGCACGGGCCGGATCGAGCATCACCGAGAAGCCGAGCCCGAAACCGATGCCCGTATAGGCCGTCTCGGAGAAGCGCGGCTGGCCCATGGCGGCCAGATCGCCGTCGAGGTGGTTCGTGAGCATGAGATCGACGGTCTTGCGCCCCAGCAGCCGCACGCCGTCGAGTTCTCCGCGCGCCAGGAGGAAGCGGCAGAAGCGCATGTAGTCCCCCGCCGTGGAGACGAGGCCGCCGCCGCCGGAGGCCACCACCGGCGGACGCGCGAACCGGCTCCCGACGCAATCGTCGTAGACCTTCAGGCTGCGCTCGCGAAACAGACTGTAATTCGCCGCGAACCGCTCGACCTTGTCGGGTGGAACGAAGAAATCCGTGTCGAGCATGCCGAGCGGCGCCAGGACGCGCTCCCGCATGAACTCCGCGAAGTCCTTGCCGGACACGACCGCGACGAGGTAACCGAGGACGTCCGTGGCGACGCTGTAGTTCCACTCGGCCCCGGGCTGGGCCAGCAGGGGCTGGCGGGCAAGGCGCTCCACCACGGTGGCGAGGCTGTCGGTCTGCGCCTCGCCGAAATCGACGCCGTTCTGGCGGTAGAGGCCATCGACGAGGGTGGCCTCCATGAAGCCGTAGGTCAGGCCGGAGGTATGGGTGAGGAGGTCGCGGATGGTGATGGCGCGCTGCGCCGGCTCGCTGTCGAACTTCACCCGGTTGCCGCCGGTGAGCACCCGCATGTCGGAGAATTCCGGCAGGAAACGGGTGATGGGATCGTCGAGCTGGAAGCGCCCCTCTTCGTAGAGCATCATCACCGCCACCGAGGTGAGCGGCTTCGTCATCGAATAGATGCGCGCGATGGTGTCGGGGGCGAACGGCTTCTCCCGGGCGATGTCGGCGAGACCGTGGGTGCGGAAATACGCGGTCTTGCCCGCCCGCGCCACCATCACCGAGAGGCCGGCGAGCTTCCCGTCGGCCACCAGCCGCTCCATCCAGCCGTCGATTCGCCCCAGGCGATCCGGGCACAGCCCCACCGCCCGCGCCTCGACGTCGATCTCACCGTGCATGCCATCGCTCCATCACACCGTGACGGCATGTAGCCGGGCCTGACGGGGACGCAACCCCGGCGCCATGGTCCTACCAACCCATGGAGCCGGGACCACCCTTGAACGGGCCGACGAGGCCCGGCGTGATCCAACCGCCGTAGAACCCGCCGGGCTGCGGCGTGGCGCGGACGTCGCCGACGAAGCAGCCGTCCATCGGTCCGGCATAGAAGGCGAGGTATCCGGCGATGGCGCGAAAATCCGGCGTGGGATCGGGATAGGCCCAGGCCGCCCCCTCGGCGCGGCGCCCGCCGGCCGAGACGTCGTGGAGCACGGCGCGGCCCTTCCACTCGCAGAGGCCGGCCCGGCGCGGCGGGCCGAGCACGCCCGGGGCCACGTCGGCGGGCGGGATGTAGTAGGTCGGCGGATGGCTGGTCTCGAGGACGCGCCAGCCCGCCACCGTGCTGGCGATGGTCTCGCCCGAGAACACCACCCGCAGGCGCCGGGCGACGCGCTCCAGGCGGGGCGGCCGCGGGTAATCCCAGACGCTCTCCTCGTCGGGACCGGGGTGAATCGGTGTCGGCCACATGCGCAGCGGGCTCCTGGCGTCGGGATACGGATGCGTGAGTTAGGGCACGGCGTGGGCCGCGCCCCGTTTTCCACTGGCGCGCGTCATGCTAGCGCAGGCCGGTCTTGGATGGAGGGACGCGAAGCGTGACCGAGAGCGTGACCGAGCCGACCGACTTCGCCCTCTACCTCGACTTCGACGGGACCCTCGTGGAAATCGCCCCCCGGCCCGATCTGGTCCGGGTCGATCCGGCCCTGCCGGGCGCCCTGGAGCGGCTGCGCACCCGCCTCGGCGGCGCGCTCGCCGTCGTCACCGGTCGGCCCATCGGGGTGATCGACGATTTCCTGGCGCCGGCCCGGTTCGATATCGCCGGCCTGCATGGGGTCGAGCGGCGGGTCGACGGCGTCGTGAGCGGGGGAGGCGCCGAGAACCATCCGGAACTGCGTGCCCGCATGGCCGGCCTGACCGCGGCCGTCGCCGGGCTCGATGCCGTTCTGATCGAAGACAAGGGCGCGTCGGTGGCGGTGCATTGGCGCCTCGCCAGTCCGGCCGACGCGGCGCTCGCGGAAGCGGCGGTCAAGATCACCGCCGATGCCCTGGGTGCCGCCTACCGGCTCCAGCTCGGCAAGGCGGTGGGCGAGATCGTGCCCGCCTCGGCCACCAAGGGCCAGGCCATCCGGGTGTTCGCGCAAGCCCCGCCCTATGCCGGCCGCCGGGCGATCTTCCTCGGCGACGACCTCACCGACGAGAAGGCCTTCGCGGTGGTCAACGCGAGCGGGGGCGTCAGCGTCCGCATCGGCGCGGCCGAAACCATCGCCACACGGCGCCTCGCCACCCCGGAGGACGTGCGCCGGCTGCTCTACGCCTGGGCCGACGGGGCCCCCATCGATCCCGACGCCCTGCCGCCGGCCTGACCCGGCCGCGCCCAGAACGGCCACACCCGCGTCAGCCACACCTGAGAACCCGGCCTTTTTCGAAAAGGAGCGCGCATGTTCGAATTTCCGGTCCTCGTCGGCGATATCGGCGGCACCAACGCCCGCTTCGCCGTGGTGCCGAAGTCCGGTGCACAGCCGCGCCTTCTCGCCCATGTCGAGACGGCCGGCCATCCAGACCCGAGCGCCGCGATCCGGGCGGCGCTCGCCGAAGGTGGCGGTCCGCCGCCGCGCTCGGCCATCCTGGCCGTCGCCGCGCGCGTCGATGGCCCGGCGGTACAGCTTACCAACGCCCATTGGGTGATCGAGGGCGCGCGGATCGGCCGGGATTTCGGCCTGTCGCGGGCGGTGATCGTCAACGACTACGTGCCGGTGGCGGCGGGCGCGGCCGAGATCAGTCCCGGCGAATTGACCCCGGTGGGTCCCCATCGCGAGGGTGGGATCAAGGGTGATCAGGGCGCCCGCCTCGTCCTCGGCCCCGGCACGGGTTTCGGCGCGGCGGCCCTGCTGCCCGTGGGGGATCGCCTCGCCATCGTCTCGACGGAGAGCGGGCACGTGGATTTCGGCCCGAGCGACACCGAGGAGCACGCCCTGTGGCCGCACCTGGAGCGGATCGAGGGACGGATCACCGTCGAGGCGTTGCTCTCCGGGCCAGGCCTGTCGCGCCTGCACGCCGGTCTGCATCGTCTGCGCACTGGAGAGGACGGCCCCAGGCTCGATCCCGCCGCGGTCACCGAGGCAGGACTCGGCGGCACGGACCCGGATGCGGCGGCCGCCCTCGCGCTCTTCGCCAAGCTGCTCGGCCGGGTCTGCGGCGACCTCGCCCTGACGTTCCTCGCCACCGGCGGGGTCTATATCGGCGGCGGCATCGCCCCTCGGATCATCGATGTGCTGCACCAGGGTGGCTTCCGCGCCGCCTTCGAGCACAAGCCGCCCTTCGTGGCGCAGATGGAGGCGATTCCAACCAGCGTGATCGCCCTCCACGACCCGGCCTTTTCGGGCCTCGCCGCCCTGGCGAGCCGGCCGGACGTGTTCGTGTATCACGGTCAGACCTGGACGGCGGACTGAGCGCGGGGATGCAGCTGCATCACCCCATCGTCGTACCCGATCTGGTCGAGGCCTGGATCCTCGACCGGCTGTCCGTGGCCCCGACAGGAGACGGCGACCGGCCGAGCCTGCGCTTCTTCCGGGATCGCACCGTGGCAGGCCTCGTCGCCCAGGCGATGCAGGACCGCCGGGACGACGGTGCGGCGGGGCTCACCGCCCGCGATGTTCGGCAGGGTGCCGTCCTGGCGTTCGACCGTACCACCCTGTCCTCCGCGACCCAGCTGATCTCCGTGCGGGAGGCCCGCGACGACCTGCGCGAGGACGAGGTCGAATTGCGCGCACGCACCGATCTGCTTCGCCTCCGCCAGCGAATCCGGACGATCCACCTCGGCGACGAGGAGATCGACTTCTGGATCGAGGCCTATGCCAGCGGGCATCCCGGCGACGACGGGACCGGACGCTGGACCAAGGCGGTCCTCGGGGCGCTCGACGACCTCTACGGCGACCCGCGTCGGATTCCCGGCGACCTGGCGCCACCCGAGCGGGAACACTGAGCGAAGAGTCCAAGGCGATTTTACACAGGCGTAAACGCTCGCCTAAGATGCGGGGCATGCGCACCGGACGGACACGATCACGGGCGAGCGGACGCCCCTTCAGCGCGGCGCTTCTCGGAGGCGTGTGCACCGTCTTGTGCGCAGCCGCCCTGGCCCAGGGTCCGTCACCCATCAACAACTGGATGGATCTTCGCACCGCTCTGGCCGCGTGCTGGTCGGTGCCGCCGGGGACGGAGGGATCGTTGATCGCGTTCCGCTTCGGCCTCGACAAGACGGGCGCCCTGCGAGGGCCGCCCCTCGTCACCGCCCGGCGGCTGAACGGCGACGGGGAAGCCCGCAAACGCTACGAGGACGCTGCCACTGACGCCCTGTCACGGTGCCTTCCGATCTCCGTCACACCGGCCTTCGGAGCGATCCTCGGCGAAAGTCCTATCCGCCTGCGGTTCGTCAACACGCCGCCCGCCCCCGCCTATCAACTCAACAGCAACATCACGGTGTTCGCGCCGCGCTGAGGCTCACGCGATCACCCGGGCCATTCGGGCAAATCCTAAAAAAGCGACCCTATCGGGGAACCGAATGGCAAACCCTGCGTTATCGCCTCCACTCAAATAATTAATGTAAACACAAAGTAAAGGACTGGTCTTTTCCATTGATGATGCGATCTAATCTCGGTGTTGCCGAAATACACTAGAAGCGTCGTGCCAAGCCTTGCTAAGCCCAGGTCACGCCGCACCGAGAGTGCGCCTCAGCTTTTCTGGCAGTCACACAATGTTCAAGACGCTCTTCCTCGCCAGCACCGCCGCCGCCCTCCTCGTGGGCGCTGCCTCGGCCGCTGACCTTCCGCGCCGTGCGGCTCCGCCGGTGTTCGTGCCGGTGCCGGTGTTCACCTGGACGGGCTTCTACGCCGGTTTCAACGCCGGTTACGGCTTCGATCTACAACAACGTGTTCCCGAACCTGGTCCGCGGCGGCGCCGCTGGTCTCGCCGGCGCCGGTGGCCCCTCGCAGGTCGCCTACTCCGACCGTTCGAACGAAGGTTTCACCGGCGGTGGTCAGATCGGCTACAACTACCAGTTCACCCCGGGCTCGGGCGTGGTCGTCGGTATCGAAGCCGACGCCCAGTACGTCGACTTCGGCCGTAGCCGGAACAACTTCGTCCTGACCCCCGGCTTCGCTCCCGTCGCCGGCGTCACCTTCGTCGATCCCCGCGGCACCGCCAGCCTCGACTACTTCGGCACCGTCCGCGGCCGCCTCGGCTACGCCTTCGACCGCACCCTCGTGTACGGCACCGGCGGCTTCGCCTACGGCGCCGGCAGCGAGGAGCGCTCCTTCGGCGGCTTCCGCGGCAACGACAGCTTCCGCACCGGCTGGGCCGCCGGCGGTGGCATCGAGTACGCCCTCCCCACCGACTCGTTCTTCAACTTCTTCAAGTCCTCGGCCGTGACGTTCAAGGTCGAAGGCCTGTACGTCAACCTCGACCAGAACAACCGCAACGCCGGCGTCTACGCCGTCGACACCAACAACGTCGTCTACCGTCAGCCCGGCTTCGCCGGCCGCAACTCCGGCACCGAGTTCGCCGTCGTCCGCGCCGGCCTGAACTACAAGTTCGGCTCGTACTAGGACCTGCGGGACCTTCAGGTTCGGCCTGAGCGTCCCCAGCCCCGATCATCTGGCCGCTTTCGTCGAGGCGACACCCCGAGGAGAAATCCTCGGGGTGTCGCTGTTTGGGGGTCGCGAAACGCGTTATTCGTTCACGGCGGGCGCCCCGTCGGCCATCGCGTAAACATGGTCGGCGATGGCACCGGCGGTGGTGAGCCAGACCGCGTCCCGGTGCGCCGCGATGTGCTCCAGGGCCGCACGCAAGGGCTTCAGGCGGTGTGGTTGGCCGACGATGTAGGGATGCAATGCGATCCCCATGACCAGGGGGGCATCCCGAGACTGGACCAGCATCTCGTCGAAGCCATCGACGAGGGCTTCCGCGAACTGACGGCCGGTGTCCTTACGGGCGACGATGGCCGGGATATCGTTCAGTTCCTGCGGATAAGGCACCGAGAGGATGCGCCGCCCTCCGCGCGTCGCGAACCACACCGGCTGATCGTCATGCGCCCAGTCGAGAAGGTAGCGGTACCCGGCCTCGGCCAGGAGATCCGGCGTCACCCGCGATTGCGAGATCCAGGGGCCGAGCCAACCAGCCGGCGGCTCGCCCTCGTGCCGGGCGAGGATCTCCGTCGCCTCGGCGATGAGGCGCCGCTCGGCGGCCTCGTCTAGGGTGCCCTGACGCTCGGCATTGGTGCGGCCGTGGCCGACGATCTCGTCGCCACGGGCCCGGAACGCTTCGATGAGTCCCGGGCAATCCGCATAGAGCCGACTGTTGACGAGCACGCTCGCCGGCAGGGCGAGACTGTCGAGCATCGCCTTCATCCGCCACGCGCCGACGCGGTTGCCCCAATCGCGCCAAGCGTAGTTCAGCACGTCCGGTTGGGGGCCTCCGGGCGCGAGCTCGGCGCCGAGCCCAGATCCGAAATCGAAGGTTTCGAGGTTGAGGGCGACGTACACGGCCAAGCGCTTGCCCCCCGGCCAGTCGTAGACCGGCCGATCGGGCAGCGCGCTGTAGCCGTATCGGCCATGGCCTGCCGATGTATCCATGCTGATGCCTTTGCGCTCGAGGTCGGGGCTCCGTGCCTCCCGAGATAGGTCACCGCCGAGCCTTTGGCCTCCCCGGCCCGAATCGGATGGCTACGCTCCGCGAGGCGAATGCCAGAGCATCGCCCCGAAATGCTGAGACCGGCCTTCGGCGAAAGTCGCGACAACGACGGGAATTTGGAGCGTTGCCCTCAAACGGACGAAGGACAGCGCTTCAGATCCCCCCGCCGGCGACCTCGCGGGCCACGGCGCGGCGGCCGATGTCCCGGCGGCAGAACCCTTCCGGCCAGTCGATCCGGGCGATGGCCGTGTAAGCGCGGGCCTGGGCTTCCATCATACTGGCCCCCAGGGCCGTCACGGTGAGCACGCGTCCGCCATCGGCGAGCAGCTGCCCGTTCTCGATGCGGGTGCCGGCCTGGAACACGATGACGTCGTCGCTCGCATCCGCCGCGTCGACCCCCCGGATCACCGAGCCGCGCATCACCGCGCCGGGATAACCGGCCGCCGCCATCACCACGGTCAGCGCCGCGCGACTTTCGTCGAACGGGAGATCGACGCCGGACACGTTGCCGTCGCAGGCCGCGATCAGGGCCGGGAGGAGGTCTCCGGCGAGGCGCGGCATCAGCACCTGCGCCTCGGGATCGCCGAAGCGGGTGTTGTACTCGATGAGTTTCGGCCCATCGACCGTGAGCATGAGGCCGGCATAGAGGATGCCGGTGAACGGCGTTCCACGGGCGCGCATGCCGGCGAGGGTCGGCGCGATGATGGTCTCCATCACCGTCCGTTCCAGGGCGGGGGTGAGGATGGTGGCGGGCGAGTACGCGCCCATGCCGCCGGTGTTGGGACCGCGATCCCCGTCGAACACCCGCTTGTGGTCCTGGGCCGTACCGATGGGGACGGCGCGCGTTCCGTCGCACAGGGCGAAGAAGCTTGCCTCCTCGCCGAACAGGCACTCCTCGATGACGATTTCGGCGCCGGGCTCGGTCAGCATGGCCCGCACGGCGGCCTCGGCCTGATCGAGGGTCTCGGCCACCACGACGCCCTTGCCGGCGGCGAGGCCATCGGCCTTCACCACGATGGGCGCACCGCGCTCGGCAAGGTAGGCGAGGGCGGCATCACGATTCGTGAAGCGCGCGAAGGCAGCGGTGGGAATGCCGTACGCGGCGCACAGATCCTTGGTGAAGCCCTTCGAGCCCTCGAGTTGGGCGGCAGCCTTCGTCGGACCGAACGCGCGGATGCCGGCCGCGGCGAGGTCGTCCACGAGGCCGGCCACGAGGGGCACCTCGGGTCCGATCACCACGAGGCCGATGGTGTTCTGCGCGCAGAACGCCTGGACGGCGGAGTGGTCGGCGACGTCGAGGTCCGGTCGATTCTGACCGAACGCCGCGGTTCCGGGATTGCCCGGCGCGGAAAACAGACGCTCGCAGAGCGGGCTCTTGGTCAGCGCGTAGGCGAGGGCATGCTCGCGCCCCCCGGAGCCGATGAGGAGGATGTTCATGGGCCAAGCTCTTCCCCAAAAGAGCGCCCTTGAAAAGGCGGATTCGGACAGTCCGCGCGGCTTTGCACGGGATGGAGCCCCAACGCACGCCCAACCCGATCTTCTCGACAGGACATCGGGAACCCGGTGCCCGTTCCCGAGTTCTAGATGGATCATGCCAGGATGTCGCAAATCCGTCTCTTATTCGATGGCTTCGCCCAGATCCCAGGGCGTCAATGCCGCGCGGTATGTGATCAGCGGGCGGATGCCGATGCGGGCGTGTAACGACAATCGCCGCTCACACAGCGCACCGAGCTGGTACTGGGCCTTGGCCGTCGGCGCTTTCCCCACCGCCTGCGTCGCCCTGCTTCTCTCCATCTTACTATAGTCGACCTCAGAGCGGCCTGACGCTAGAACGCCCTCAGGGTGCCGCCCTTTACCTGCACGGCGCCCCACACTAGCGTTCGCCGCCATGGCTGTTCCTCCCCCGCCTTCCGCCGTTCCGAGATCCGGCGTGCCCGTCTCGAACGTCCCCGAATGGTCTGTCGGCGACCTTGCCTCGGCCCTGAAGCGGACCTTGGAAGACGCCTTCGGCCATGTCCGCCTACGAGGTGAGATATCGGGCTTTCGCGGCCAGCACGGCTCGGGCCACGCCTATTTCTCGCTGAAGGATGGCACCGCCCGCATCGATGCGGTGGTGTGGAAGGGCACGTTCGCCCGCCTTCGCCAGAAGCCGCAGGAGGGGTTGGAGGTCGTCGCCACGGGCCGGATCACGACGTTTCCGGGCAAATCCTCGTACCAGATCGTCATCGAGACCCTGGAGCCCGCGGGCATCGGCGCCTGGATGGCGTTGCTGGAGGAGCGCAAGCGCGTGCTCGCCGCCGAGGGTCTGTTCGCGGCCGAGCGCAAACGGCCGATTCCCTACCTGCCGCGCGTCGTCGGCGTGGTGACTTCGCCCACGGGGGCGGTCATCCGCGATATCCTCCACCGCCTCGCCGACCGCTTCCCCCGTCCAGTCCTCGTCTGGCCCGTGCGGGTGCAGGGGGAGGGGGCGGCCGACGAGATCGCCACCGCAATCCGGGGCTTCAACGCGCTGCTCCCCGGTGGGGCGATCCCACGCCCCGACGTGCTCATCGTGGCACGCGGCGGCGGCTCCATCGAGGATCTGTGGGCCTTCAACGAGGAAGTGGTGGTGCGTGCCGCCGCGGACTCGACCATTCCGCTGATCTCCGCGGTGGGCCACGAGACCGACACCACCCTCATCGACTTCGTCTCCGACCGGCGGGCGCCGACTCCCACGGGAGCCGCCGAGATGGCGGTGCCGGTGCGCGCGGACCTCATGGCCGAGGTGACCGACCTCGCTCGGCGACAGCGCGAGGCCGTCGAGCGCAAGCTCGACCGGGATGGCAGCGATCTGCGCGCCCTCGTCCGGGCGATGCCTGGGGTCGACACCTTCCTGGCGGGCAAGCGCCAGCGCCTCGACCTCGCCGAGGCCCGTCTGGGGCCGGCGCTGGCCGGCAATGCCCGCGTGCATCGTTTGAGAGTGTCACGCCTCGTCGAGCGCTTCGTACGGCATCCGCCGACCCTCGCGCTCGCCACCGCACGGGGACGTCTGGCCCGCATCGGTGACCGGCCGGGCGCGGCGCTCCGCCATGGCACCCGCCACAGGGGCGAAGCCCTGGCCTATCTCGGCCGCCGTCTCGTCGTGGCGCGCGACGCCACTTTAGCCCGAGCCGATGCCGAGGGCGCGCGGCGCCGCGACCGGCTCGATGCCCTCCAGGGCCGCCTCGACCGGGCCGGCGGCCGACTCACGGAGCGCCGCCGCGACCGCCTCGGGACCCTGGCGAGCCTCCTCGCTTCTCTGAGCTACCGCGCCGTCCTGGCGCGCGGCTTCGCCCTGGTTCGCGACGGGTCGGGCGCGGCCCTGCGCAGCACCGTGGCCGCGTCGGCGGCCGAGCGCTTCACCCTGGAATTCGCCGATGGCACCCTGGCGGCGCGGGCCGAGACCGCCGCCGCATCGAGCGGGGAGGGCGTTCCGGCACCGGCACGTCCCAAGCGCGCCCCACGGAAAGCGGCGGCCAAGGCCCTCGTCCAGGGCTCCCTGTTCGAAGGCTGAAAGCTCGGCCTCGCGAACGGCCCCGGCTGTGCCGCGCACGCCTGCCCACCCGTGGGTTGACGAACGGGGCCGCGTTTGCGAACCGCGGCACAGCGCATGCCTGAGCCAGCCCCCAAGGCAGGCCGCACGATACGAAGGAGCCGCGATGACAACCACGATCGACAGCGCCCAGAAACTGCACCTGGTCTTCGGTGGGCAACTGGAAAGCCTCGACGGCGTGAACTTTCGCGACGTGAAGGACCTCGATATCGTCGGCATCTATCCCGACTATGCGTCCGCCCAGAGCGCCTGGAAGGCCAAGGCGCAATCCACGGTCGACAGCGCCGAGACGCGCTACTTCATCGTGCACCTGCACCGGCTGCTCGAGCCCTGATCTGTGCAGGGCGCAGGGGCAGAGTGCGTGAAGGCATTGTGACGCCCCCCCGTCGGCTGGTATGGACCGGCCCGACAAACCGCTCCGGGTTTCTACGATTTGGTTCGTGACCCTGGTTGGACGGCTCGGCGGGCGAAGGATCGCGAGATGAAGACCCCGGCATGACGTCATCGATCAAGATCATCGCCGGCAATGCCAGCCGCCCGCTCGCCGAGGCCATCGCGGCCTACCTCGAGCTGCCGCTGGCGAAATGCATGGTCCGGCGCTTCGCCGACATGGAAATCTTCGTCGAACTGCAGGAGAACGTCCGCGGCGAGGATGTCTTCATCGTCCAGTCCACGTCGTTTCCGGCCAACGATCATCTGATGGAACTGCTCATCATGATCGATGCGGCCCGGCGCTCCTCGGCCCGGCGCATCACGGCGGTGATCCCGTATTTCGGCTATGCCCGCCAGGACCGGCGCACCTCGGGCAGGACCCCGATCTCGGCCAAGCTCGTCGCCAACCTCATCACCGAGGCCGGTGCCGACCGCGTCATGACCCTCGATCTGCATGCCGGCCAGATCCAGGGCTTCTTCGACATCCCCACCGACAATCTGTTCGCCGCCCCCGTGAAGGTGCGCGACATCAAGGAGCGGCTCGACCCCAAGGACTGGATGGTGGTCTCGCCCGACGTCGGCGGCGTGGTGCGCGCCCGCGCCATCGCCAAGCGCATCGACGCGACGCTCGCCATCGTCGACAAGCGCCGCGAGCGCCCCGGCGAATCTGAGGTGATGAACATCATCGGTGAGGTCGAGGGTCGATCCTGCATCCTCGTCGACGACATCGTCGATTCCGGCGGCACCCTGGTGAACGCCGCCGAGGCCCTGCTCAACGCCGGTGCCAAGGACGTCTCGGCCTACATCACCCACGGGGTGCTCTCGGGCGGCGCGGTCTCGCGCATCGCCGCCTCGCGGATGAAGGAGCTGGTCATCACCGATTCGATCCAACCGACGCAGGCGGTCAAGCTCGCGCGCAACATCCGGGTCGCCACCATCGCGCCGCTGCTGGGCGAGGCCATCGGCCGGACCGCGACGGAATCGAGCGTGTCCAGCCTGTTCACCTGATACCGTGCTGAGCGGGACGGGATGCGCGCGATCGCAATTGCGCATCCCCCTCCGCAACCTGTATAGACGCAACTCCCCTATTGCAGCGTTGAGACGGGATGCTGCCGGCCAGTCCCAGGCCGGAGCGAGCGGCGCCACGTCGGCGGCGCCCCGACGCCCGTCCCGCCCCAACCGTTGGAGTTGCCCGATGACCCAAGGCCCGTTGATGCCGAAGGCCACAGCCGTGTGGCTGGTGGAGAACACCTCCCTGGCCTTCGAGCAGATCGCTGAATTCTGCAAGCTGCACCCCCTCGAGGTGAAGGGCATCGCCGACGGCGAGGTCGCGGCCGGCATCAAGGGTCTCGACCCGATCACCACGGGCCAGCTCACCCGCGACGAGATCGAGCGCGCCCAGCGGGTGCCGAACTACAAGCTCAAGGTCGCCGTCTCGAAGGTGAAGCTGCCCGAGGTCAAGCGCACCACCAAGGGTCCGCGCTACACCCCGCTCTCGCGCCGCCAGGACCGCCCCAACGCCATCCTCTGGCTCCTGCGCAACCACCCCGAGCTCAAGGACGCGCAGGTCATCCGACTCGTCGGTACCACCAAGTCGACGATCCAGCAGATCCGCGAGCGCACGCACTGGAACTCTGCCTCGCTCCAGCCCATGGACCCGGTGACCCTAGGCCTGTGCACGCAGATCGACCTCGACTTCGAAGTCCAGCGTTCGGCCAAGGATCGGCCCGCCGTGCTGCCGACGGACGGTGGCGCCACGCTGCTGCCGACGGAAGTCTCGACGGCGACGGACTACACCGAGACCGACGAGCATCACCGCTCCGTGCGCGACGAGAAGCTCAACGCCGATTCCGTGTTCGCCAAGCTCAAGGGCATGCGCAACACCGACACGGATGACGACGAGGACTGATTCTCGCCGTCAGATATGGACGAACCCGATCCGCACCGGAGTTCCGGTGCGGATTTTTTCGTCCGGGCTTCGGTGTTGCCCTCAGGATGGCATCGAACGGCACGATAACGAGACATGGCGACTGATCCCAGGTCGCCAAATCCAAGAAAATGCGCAATATTGCCGACCCTCGCTGGCTGAGGCAGCATTTTCCGGGGATCACGATGATCGCGTTGGGTACCGGACATGAGATGGGAACGGTCGCCGATCCAGTGGGCCTGACGGACTTGCCCCTGTCGTCTGGCCAGACCTCATCGGTGCCCGACCTCTGGGCTTCCCAACCCGTGACCCTCGCAGAATCTCTCATGGCCGAAGCCGGGTGGAGCCCGGCGAATTTTGGCGATGCCGGCCCGAACCCGCCCTATCTGCGCATCGGGGGCAAGCTCTGGGTGACGCTGACCGAATTCGAGCCATGCTTCTCGTCGTTCCACCGCGACCGGGTGCTGTTCCGTTCCAAAGTCTCCATGGCGGATCACCTGTCACGCTACGACCAGATCATGGTGGATCCGCTTGCATTCGAGGAGTGCTTCGGCCCGCTGGAAGGGACCGATGCCACCTTTCCGTTCGGCGTCTGGCTCGCCATTCGCGAAGTCCGTTTCACCGGCATCGAATTGCTGGGCAAGCGACACGGACCGGTGGTGCTGCCCCTCGAACCCCTGGCCGTTGCCTCGGCGGTCTGGCTGCGCAACACGCGCCGCCCTGGCCGGCCTCCGGCGTGATGGCCGCACCGAACCTCATCGCGCGTCATATTGCCGAAAGCGGCGTGATCCGGTATGGAACCGCCGTTCTCCGATTGGAATCGACGAGGCGTGGGCGTGTTTCGCGTCGCTCCGTCCCGTTGGAGAATGGCCCTCGACCATCGTTTCAGAATGCGTCGGCCCTCCTTCCGGGGGGTGAGCCCGTCCGGTCCCCCGGGGATCGCGGGCGGCGATCGCCGAGGGTGCCCCGTCACACGAACCGCCGACGCCGGCCTCCGATGAGGCCTGTCAGGAGACAGAATGACCGCTGGTAACGCCCTGCAGCGTAACCCGAGCCGCGACGATTTTGCGGCTCTCCTCGAGGAGAGCTTCCTCGAGCACGAGATCACAGAAGGGTCCGTCGTCAAGGGTCGCGTCGTCGCGATCGAGAAGGACGTGGCCGTCATCGACATCGGCGCCAAGACGGAAGGCCGTGTCGCCCTCAAGGAATTCAACGGCCCCGGCCGCGAAGGCGATCTTGCCGTCGGCGACGAGGTCGAGGTCTATGTCGACCGTATCGAGAACGCGCTGGGCGAGGCCGTCATCTCGCGCGACAAGGCGCGCCGCGAGGAGAGCTGGGTCAAGCTCGAGAAGGCCTTCGAGGCCAACGAGCGCGTCACCGGCGCGATCTTCAACCAGGTCAAGGGCGGCTACACCGTCGACCTCGACGGCGCCGTGGCGTTCCTGCCGCGCTCCCAGGTCGACATCCGCCCCGTGCGCGACGTCACGCCCCTGCTCGGCACGCCCCAGCCGTTCCAGATCCTTAAGATGGATCGCCGCCGCGGCAATATTGTCGTGTCGCGCCGCACCGTCCTTGAGGAGAGCCGCGCCGAGCAGCGCTCCGAGCTCGTGGCCAACCTCGAAGAGGGTCAGGTCATCGACGGCGTCGTCAAGAACATCACCGAGTATGGTGCGTTCGTGGATCTGGGCGGCATCGACGGCCTGCTTCACGTCACCGACATGGCGTGGCGCCGCGTGAACCATCCGTCCGAGGTCGTGACCATCGGCCAGACGGTCAAGGTCAAGATCATCAAGATCAACCACGAGACCCACCGCATCTCGCTCGGCATCAAGCAGCTGCTCGCCGATCCGTGGGAGGGCATCGCCCAGCGCTACCCCGTCGACGCCAAGCTCAAGGGCCGTGTCACCAACATCACCGATTACGGCGCCTTCGTGGAGCTGGAGCCGGGCATCGAGGGCCTGATCCACGTCTCCGAGATGTCCTGGACGAAGAAGAACGTCCACCCGGGCAAGATCGTCTCCACCTCCCAGGAAGTGGAAGTGCAGATCCTCGAGGTCGATCCGGTCAAGCGTCGCATCTCGCTCGGCCTCAAGCAGACCCTCCAGAACCCCTGGGAGGCCTTCGCCGAGCAGCATCCGGTCGGCTCCGAGGTCGAGGGCGAGGTCAAGAACAAGACCGAGTTCGGCCTGTTCATCGGCCTCGACGGCGATGTCGACGGCATGGTCCACCTGTCGGATCTCGACTGGAACCGTCCCGGCGAGCAGGTCATCGAGGAGTTCAAGAAGGGCGACATGCTGCGCGCCCAGGTTCTCGACGTCGATGTCGAGAAGGAGCGCATCTCGCTGGGCGTGAAGCAGCTCGGCGGCGACCCCTTCACGGAGGCCGGTGAGCTCAAGAAGGGTCAGATCGTGACCTGCGAAGTGACGGAAGTGAAGGATTCGGGCGTCGACGTGAAGATCGTCGACACCGACCTCACCACCTTCATCCGCCGGGCCGAGCTCGCCCGCGACCGCGGCGACCAGCGCCCCGAGCGCTTCGCCGCCGGCGAGAAGTTCGACGCCCGCGTGATCCAGTTCGACCGCAAGGCGCGCCGGGTCCAGCTCTCCATCAAGGCCCTCGAAATGGCCGAGGAGAAGGAGGCGATGGCGCAGTTCGGCTCCGCCGATTCCGGCGCCTCGCTGGGCGAGATCCTGGGCGCGGCCTTCAAGAAGGCCCGCACCAGCGACGACAAGGACGACGCCCAGGATTAATCGTCCCGGCGCGACACCCCGGGATCCACGATGGCTCCCGGGGCCCTGAACTGAAGACGCCCGTGCGGGGATCAAACCTCGCGCGGGCGTTTTTGCGTCTGGCGGCGCGATATCCGTGCGAGAACTGGCATCCCGCACCGCGAAGACTTGCCGGAGATGACTTGTCCGGGCTGCGAGGACTTGCGAATTCCGCCCGCTTCCGCCGCCCGCCCCCTCTTGCCGGTCCGTGGCGGGCAAGGCTAGAACACCCACGCCGAGGATGCGAGGCGGGGCAAGGGCTTGAGTCCATCCGGCGACGGATGGCACAGGGTCCTGGGCACTGCCGCGAACCGCGGCGAAGCCGGGCGGCGCGAAGCTCGGACAACCCATCACGGCCGGGAACGGTCGGTGCGCGAGGGAGCGAACCATCGCATGGCCGCTGACGCCGAACTCCTGATCGATCGCAGGCGCCTGCGCCGTAAGCTTTCCCTATGGCGGGTGGTGGGGATCGGCGGTCTCGTTCTCGCCGTCGGCGCGGTGGGTCTGCGCATCCGCAGCGGCACCGAACCCCTCGGCTTCGGAGCGGTCAAACCCCAGATCGCGCGCATCTCCATCGGCGGCTTCATCGCCGGCGCCGAGGCCACCACCAAGCTCATCGAGCGCGTGCGCGACGCTGGTGCGGTCCAGGGCGTGGTGGTTTCGATCTCCTCGCCCGGCGGCACCACCACCGGCTCGGAGGAACTCTACCGCAACCTGCGCGCGCTCGCCGAGAAGAAGCCCATGGTGGCCTTCGTCGACGGCACTGCCGCATCCGGCGCCTACATCGCCGCCATCGCGGCCGACCACATCGTCGCGCGGGAGACGGCGCTCGTCGGCTCCATCGGCGTCCTGTTCCAGTATCCGGACCTGTCCGGCCTCCTCGACAAGGTCGGGGTGAAGGTCGAATCGGTGAAATCCTCGCCCCTCAAGGCCGAGCCGTCGGGCTTCACTCCGACTTCGCCGGAGGCGCGCGCGGCCCTCGCTGCCGTGGTCGGCGACACCTACGCCTGGTTCAAGGGACTCGTGTCCGAGCGCCGCAAGATGAACGACCGCGAACTCGCCACCGTCTCCGACGGGCGGGTGTTCAGCGGGCGCCAGAGCGTCCCCCTGAAGCTCGTCGATGGGATCGGCGGCGAGCGCCAGGCCATCGCCTGGCTCGAATCCGAGCGGGGCGTCGCCAAGAACCTGCCAGTGCTGGATTGGAAGCCGAAGGCCAAGAGCGACTTCCAGATTTGGTCGGCGCTCGGCCTCGGCGCCGATCTCGTGGGCCTAGACGGGCTCGCCGCACATCTCCGCCTGATCGGTGACGAGACGGCGGGCGCGGCGCAGGGCGGGCTCCTGGCCGTTTGGCGGCCCAGCCCCGCCGAAGCCGCCCGCTGAAACCGTTCATGACGTCGTGAAGGCCGCAGCATGATCAAATCGGAGCTCGTGCTCAGGATCGCCGAGCAGAACCCCCACCTCTACCAGCGCGACGTCGAGACCCTGGTCAACGCGATCCTCGACACCATCGCGGATGCCCTCGCCCGGGGCGACCGGGTCGAGTTGCGCGGCTTCGGGGCGTTCTCGGTGAAGCGACGGGATGCACGGCGCGGGCGCAACCCGCGCACGGGTGCGGCCGTTGCCGTCTCCGAGAAGGCCATCCCGGTGTTCAAGACCGGCAAGGAGATGCGCCTGCGCCTCAACGAGGCCGGCATCGGCGAGGAGGCGGCCACCGCCGCCGCCTCGTGAACCGCCGGACTACAGATTCGATCGGAGTGCTTCGATGATCCGCTTCTTCAAGGGTTTGGTCCTGCTCCCGGTGGCGGTCGTCGTCGTCGCCCTGGCGGTGGCGAACAGGGACGCCGTGCGCCTGTCGTTCGATCCGTTCTCGCCGGACATGCCGGTCTTCAGCGTGACCCTGCCGCTGTACGTGATCCTGTTCATCGCCGTCGGGCTCGGCGTGCTCCTCGGCGGCTGCGGCGCCTGGCTCGGCCAGTCGGGCACCCGGCGCACCAGCGCCGAGCGCCGCCGCGAGATCCGCCGCCTCGAAGGCGAGACGGCACGCCTGCGCACCGCCGCGCCGAATCCGGTCGGGGAGGGGCTCCACGGCCTGTCGCGCGGCCCCTCCGACCGCGTCGCCCTGCCGGCCCCGCGCTGAGAACCCGATGTCCGCTATCGCCATCAAGATCTGCGGACTGAGCACCGGGCCGACCCTCGGGGCAGCCCTCGACGCCGGCGCCGACCTCGTCGGCTTCGTCCATTTCCGGAGGAGCCCGCGCCACGTCGACCTCGCTGTGGCCAGTGACTTGTCGGAGCGGGCCCGGGGCCGGGCGCAGCGCGTGGTCCTCCTCGTCGATCCCGACGATGCGCTCCTCGCCGCCGTGGTCGCCGCCACCGATCCCGACTGGGTTCAGCTCCACGGGCGCGAGACGCCGGAGCGCGTCGCCGCCATCCGCCACCTATCCGGACGCCCGGTGATGAAGGCGCTCGGCATCGCGACGCGGGCCGACCTCTCGGCAGTCCAGACTTACGCGGACGTGGCCGACCGCCTTCTCCTCGACGCCAAGGCGCCCCTCGGCGCGGCCCTGCCGGGCGGCAACGGCCACGCCTTCGATTGGGACCTCCTTTCCGGCGCTCTCCTGCCGGAAGGCACCATGCTGTCGGGCGGCCTCACCCCCGAGACCGTCGGCGCTGCCCTCGCCCGCACGGGTCTTCGCGCCGTCGATGTCTCGTCCGGTGTCGAGAACCGCCCCGGAGAGAAGGATCCGGGTCGAATCGCCGCCTTCATCGCCGCTGCGCGCGCTCGCTGCACGGTGGCGGCGGCCTGACATCCAGCGTCCGAATTCGGGAAACGGCGGGTTGGCCGCATTGTCGCCCCCCCTATGCAGGTCTAGATCAGGCGCTTGTCTCGCCGCAGGCGAACGGCATGGCCGAGACCGCTCCATGGAGTGGACCATCCGTTCCGTCGTCGCATCTGCCCTGGCCGCCCAACCCCAGGCCGCACGCAAAGTCATCCAAGGACGCCGCCCGTGACCCTCGCTCCCCCTCCGAACTCGTTCCGCAACGGCCCGGACGAGCGTGGCCGCTTCGGCATCTTCGGCGGACGCTTCGTGGCCGAGACGCTGATGCCGCTGATCCTCGATCTGGAGGCGGCCTACGAAGCGGCCAAGGCCGATCCGGCGTTCCAGGCCGAGATGGACAGCCATCTGACCCATTACGTCGGCCGCCCGAGCCCCCTCTACGAGGCCGAGCGCCTGACCGAACACCTGCGCGCGAAAGCGCCCTCCGGCCATGGCGCCCGGGTGTTCTTCAAGCGCGAGGAACTGAACCACACCGGCTCGCACAAGGTGAACAACGTGCTCGGCCAGATCATGCTGGCGCGCCGCATGGGCAAGCCACGCATCATCGCCGAGACGGGGGCGGGCCAGCACGGCGTCGCGACTGCGACGCTCTGCGCCCGCTTCGGCCTCAAGTGCGTGGTCTACATGGGTGCCGTCGATGTGGCGCGTCAGGCCCCCAACGTCTTCCGCATGAAGATGCTCGGCGCCGAGGTGATCCCGGTCCAGTCCGGCACCAGGACCCTCAAGGACGCCATGAACGAGGCCCTGCGCGACTGGGTCACCAACGTCGCCGATACGTTCTATTGCATCGGCACCGTCGCCGGCCCGCATCCGTATCCCGCCATGGTGCGCGACTTCCAGTCGATCATCGGCCGCGAGACGAAAGAGCAGATGCTGGAGATGGAAGGGCGCCTGCCCGATTCGCTCATCGCCTGCATCGGTGGCGGCTCCAACGCCATGGGCCTGTTCCACCCGTTCCTCGACGATTCGAGCGTCGAGATCTACGGCGTCGAAGCCGCCGGCCATGGCATCGCCTCGGGCCTCCATGCGGCCTCACTGTCGGGCGGCAAGCCCGGCGTGCTGCACGGCAACCGGACCTATCTGCTCCAGGACGGGGACGGTCAGATCGCCGACGCGCACTCGATCTCGGCCGGTCTCGACTATCCGGGCATCGGCCCAGAGCACGCTTGGCTGCACGAGGCCAAGCGCGTCACCTATCTCTCGGCCACGGACGAGGAGACCCTGGAGGCGTTCAAGCTGTGCTCGCTGCTGGAAGGTATCATTCCGGCCCTGGAACCGGCCCACGCCCTCTCCAAGGTGTTCGAGATCGCGCCGACGAAGCCGGCCGACCACCTCATGGTCCTCAATCTCTCGGGCCGCGGCGACAAGGACATTCCGCAGGTCGCCGAAATCCTCGGCACCCAGCTCTGACCACCGGGTTCCGGCGGTTTGCCCGTCGAAACCCCGTTGACACCGCAAGGCGGATTTCCTATTCCGCCGATCTCGCCGCCGCAGCGGAATTCCCGCAGTGGCGGTGACTTGGCGGGGTAGCTCAGTTGGTTAGAGCAGAGGAATCATAATCCTTGTGTCGGGAGTTCAAATCTCTCCCTCGCTACCAAAGTTTTAGCCTGCTAGGTCAATGACTTAGCAGGCTTTTTCTTGCGCTCTTTGAGCCCCGGAAAAACGGCTTTATGTGCTAGCTCAGTGCTAGCGCAGCTTCCAAAAAGCTCTTTGTTCTTAACGCTTTGGTGGGTGGTGCGGCAGCACGCTAGCGCAGTTCTAGCGCAGCCCCGTGCAGCAAAAACACCAGACAGGGCACGCCATGAGCCCCCCAAAAGACGCCCCCGCCGAGCGCTACCAGCTGTTCCAACGTGAGGGCAGCACGCGTTGGCAGATGCGGTTCAGCCTGCGCGGGCACGGTCAGATCAAACGATCCCTCAACACGGATGACCACGCCGAGGCCGTGCGCCGGGCGGATGAGATTTTTTACGAGGCCGCGTACCGAGCCAAGCAGGGCATGAGCGCGAAGGTGCACACCTTCGAGGCCGTGGCCGAGGAGTTCATCCAGCTGATTCTTCGCGAGGTGGAGCGGGGCGAACGCCGAGCCGACCAGGGAAAAAGCGAGCCTTCGCTGATTCGCCGGTTTTTTGTGGGGTACTTCGGCCAGAAGCCCATCGACACGATCACCGACACCGATCTGGAGCGCTACGTGGAGTGGCGGCGCACCTATTGGACCGAGGGCCCTGGCAAGCTCATCACGCACATTGAGTACGAGCGTGGGGGCCACAAGCTTCGCCGGCCTCCCAAGCGTACAGCGCCCGCTCTGAGCCGTCAGAGGGGCGAGGCCGTGGTACTCCGCGCCCTGCTGCGGCAGGCGGTGAAATGGGGGTACGTGAAGACACCGCCAACGGTGTCAATTCGCACGAGGAAAGCGCCCGACAATCGGCGACCCAGCTTCGAGCCTCATGAGTTCGAGAAGCTCACCCAGACCAGCCTGGGCCGGCTCACCGACCCCATTATGGACGGCACAGGGGCGGAGGTGCGCGCCAGCGACCGGCGTACCTGGCGCATCAAACGGCTGGACGACCACACTCGGCGTGATCGCGCTGTCCTGCACGCGTACGTGATGATCGCCGCGTTCTCGGGCCTACGCCCCACGGAGATGTACAATCTCACCTGGGGAGACGTGGTGGGCTACCGAGAGGGCAGGGGCAAAGGCATCGATCAGCGAGACATTCGGCTCAAAGCCCGGGGCAAGGGCATGAGCGGCACGGCCATTCCGCATAAGGCAGCCATCCCTTGGTTCGACACCCTATGGATGATGTTCGAGCGCGGCATGCAGCGTGAGCCCCTGGACACCGATCCGGTGTTCGCGAACGAGCAGGGCAAGCGCATCGGCTCGATCGCCAATGGCTTCACCGAGCTGCTCAAGGCAGCTGGCTTGGAGCGAGACAACCGGGGCATCAAACGCACTCCATACTCGCTGCGGCATTTTCACATCAGCGAGCAGTTAGCGAACGGCGCGGAGGTCATTGACGTGGCTCGCAACTGCCGCACCTCACTCGCTATGATCGACAAGCATTATGGGCAGGTGCGGCTGGAACGCGTGGCGGATCGGCTGCGCCCGGAGTGGACGCGCGCCTAATCCCCGTCTGGAGGTGACCCTTCTCGGACCTTGGGGACGTCCGCTCTCAGACCGCCTGATCTCCAGCGAGCCAGAGTTTTGGTTGCATTAAAAAAATATGATCAAGTATACGCAATTTTCGGCCATCAATCGTGCGATTGCCCCTGAATGTGCGATTGCTGACTAGGGGCGTTGGATAAAAAAAGCCATTGGCACTTGAGACATATGATGTTCTGAGTTTGACATCAGGAGCAGCCGATTAATCGTGTGATCTTGGATGCCTCCCCCGGGAAAGACGCACTTTACTCGTCCGAGAGTGGCCGGTACTTCGCTTCCTCGTAACAAACGCTGGGCGTTTGATTGCGCCCGTCCCAACTGCGCGGCAAGACGCCGTTCCACGTTGGGTCTCGTCCCACGCTCAGGAAGCGTCGCGAGGTATTTGAAGGATTCACTCATGGTAGCGGGAAAGCCATCGAAGCCCCCCTCCGCGGCCAGTTGCGCTACAAAAAGACTTTCCTGCGGGAACAAGAAAACCGAACGTTCGATCTCGTCCGATAAGGTCGTCAGGGCGGCAGCGGCATGGCCGGCGCGCCTGCGTATGGCTCCTTTGATCTCTTGGTAGCGGAAAGGACTATCAGTGACGATGGAAGCCCCAATTGCCTGAGCCAGATACATCGTCATTTCGAAGTTGGGCGCCAGCTTCATTAAGCTAAATTGCCCACCTTTCTCGCCGATCACATCGTTGGTGTGCAGGACTGCAAGCGGATCGTTCTCCTTCAAGACCTCCACTTCGCGCAGCATCTCCTCCAGCTTGTCGCCGTTGAGCTCAGGTGAGATTTTGGCGAGCTGCCTCCGAAGATATTCCTTCGGCAATGCCATTAAATTTCGCCGGAGATCATCGGACATCAGCTTCTCAAGGCATGTATCCTGCCCCTTTCTCACCATGATCTCCGCAGCCCGCATTTCTGCCATTTGCATTACCTGCCGGCGGAGATGTGGATCAAAGTTTCCGGGATCCGGAACTAGATTGATGAGCCTGCGCTCCACAAGGGGCATAAGCTTCAGGAAAAGGCTGACGGACTTGAGAAATTCGCCGCGATATCTGAGCGGATTTTCAATGGGGCTGAACTCCTTTCTAACTGTCCCAGCGTGCAGGAATGGATGTTCTATGAGGAGCTCGCCGAAGTAGAGCGGCGCCGCAAGGGCGAACTCTGCGATCATGGAGGGGTGGATCGCGCCGGTGTAGACAGCGCGCGGCGTCCCGTCCGGCTTGGGCAAGAGCCGAAGCAGGTCCGTTTCAAGGGGCCAGAGTGCCTCGAAGAGGGAATAGATCTTTGAGATCTTCTCGTCGGTCAGTGCCCGCCGGACCTCTACCCAGTCCGGCTCTTCGCGGAGGTTCAGGACCTTAACGATGCCGTTGAGTAGCATGACATTGCGTTCACGGATGCTTTTCTCAGTCCACTCCGGGCGCAGCGAGATGGCCTTCGGTTGGCAGCATGCCTTGAATGAAAGCCAGGACCCACATGGGCAAGCATCGCGGGGTCGAAGCGTAGTCGGTGGAACCTTCTGTAAAAAATCGCGCTTTTTTTCGGTGCGGCCAAACTCGTCTTGGTAGTGAACGTGTCCGCTATCGAACTTGGCGAACATCTCCCCGCCGAAGTGCCACAGCCCCGCGTTAGGTGGCAGTAAGGTTTTTCGAATATCTGTCCAGGATACAGTCGCCGTCCTCTCGGGATACAACCATTCTTTGCGTCCGGCAGCGATGTAGCGACACGCGCGGGTCTTAAGCACAAAGTTCACTTGTGCGACCTCACTGCCGGTCAACTTGCGCGTGCGGATAAACGCATCCGTCTTTACCATTGAATTTCTAAAATTCCGTGCAAAAGTGCGCTTCTCCAGCGCATTGACTGCGGGATCACGTGCATACTCAAGATTGGTTAGAATCAAGCAGAAATCTTTGTTTAGCGGAAAGATTGTCTGCGAGCCCTTTAATGTTATGCCTGGATCGATCTTGCCCGCTTCCGGCGGCACGGCATGATTATAAACCGTGACAGGATGATCACTGACGATGAACTTCACGTCAGCGTCCTCGGCAGAGACGATCTCGCGCACCCCCTCGGTCCAGATCGTGCAGTGCATCATGCGAATGCCCTGCATTTCGAACATCAACTCGTTTTGGGAGAGTTCGGGATATTGCATCCTTAGCCAGTTTAAACCTTTCGGAGTCCTGATTTTTTGGATGTCGATATATTCAAAGAAGTGCTTGAAATGCCGCATCCATCCACTGACATCAGCTTCGACGAAGGCGCGCACCGCTTTTGAACCCGTCGTGTCAATTTGCCCGAAGAGACCGCGTTCAATCTCGTCGTTGACTGATGTTCCGAAGAAGGTCGAGTATAGATCGCGCTCAACGAAGGCCCGAGATGTTGGTGCGTCAAATAAAGCTCTCTGCGAAATGAGGCGTCCGTCATCGAGCTTTTTCTGAGGAGGCTTTAAATCAAGATATGCAAGTTTGTTACGAGAATTCTCGAAAAAACCTTCTTGATACCATTGTGGTATATAATGATTATTTCTGGTGATAGACATTTTTGCCTTAAAACAGAGCAACAGATCTCATTCTTAACAGCGTATCATGCGGCTGTTCAGTTGCCGCACCACAATATCAATTGATGGTAATTCAGCCACTTTATGAATTTTCTTGTAATTATAATCGTCCAAGCTCAGCAATCGGTGTGCCTTTCGTGTCGAGTGATTTAGGTAATCACCATAATAAATCTTCTTCCTACTATCCCACGATTGTAATCTTCGCCTGGGAATGTCAGCTTTCCGGCGCTGATCCTAGGTCGGCTCCTGGCGCACAGCAACCACGAGGATGGCTGGCGCAGGCCCAGAAGGAGATGGTCCGATCGCAACTTAATGGCACAGAATACAGGGCGCTCACGTTGAACGCTTTAGAACGGGAGAAGCCGTCGAAAGCGTGCAATGTTTACGAGCGCCACGAGGGACGAGGCTACGTACGTGAGGGCGGCGGCGCGCAGTACGGTGCGGGCGCCGGGCATATCGCCTGCGTCGAGGTAGCGACCCGTCTCCAGGATGGGCAGGGCCCGGCGGAAGCTCGCATCGAATTCGACGGGCAGCGTTAGGAAGTGGAACAGGACGCGAACGCCGAGGAGCGCGATGCCGATCCCCACCTGCAGGGCGAGCAGTGCAGGCGAATGGACGAAGGCGAGCACCACGGGCGCGGTCATCATCAGCACGGCCGCGGCGAACTCGAAGCCCTGCACAACGGGGGCGAACCTCAACCGCGCCGCAAGGAGCCGGTCCCCCGCCGCGTGCTGGAGCGCATGAGCGACCTCGTGCGCCGCGACCGCGACCGCCGTGATCGAGCGGCCATCATGATTGCCCGGCGACAGCCGCACGACGTTCGCAACCGGGTCGTAGTGGTCGGTTGGCGCGATCTCGACGAGGACGTGCTCCAGCTGCGCCAAGTCGAGCAGATGGCGGGCGAGTTCGCCTCCGGTCCCGGGCAAGTCCGGCCTCTCGGTGGCATGTTGCTGCATCGCCCGGCGCACCCACCACTGGGGGCCGAACACCAGACCGAACAGGAGGGCGGCGCCAAGCGCTAGGAGGACGGGCACCGGGGATATTTAGGCATGCGGTCGTATCCGTGAAAGCGTGGCGCCTTACTTTAGATGTCCACCGTGCGACAATGGCCTGACAAGCGTCAAAGACCGGGTTGGGTGGATTTCCGCAGGTCCGCTTTTGAGCGGCTGCGGCATCAGAGCCGACGTCGAAATAGCGTTAGTCCAAGCCGCGATGCGGAGGCATCGCGGGCTGATGCAGAAAGCGTCCCGGCTCCGAGCCGGGACGCTTCGCTTGCCGGCTCAGTCGCTGAACCCGGCGAGGACGGCCTTGCCCCTCGCCTTCCCGCTCTCGATGAGCGCGTGGGCGCGTGCCAGGTTGGCGGCGTCGATTGGACCGAAGGTCTCGGTCAACGTCGTGCGCAGCCGTCCCGCATCGATCAGGCGGGCGATCTCGGTCAGGATAGCGTGCTGCCGTTCCATATCGGCGGTCTGGAACAGCGAGCGGGTGAACATCAGCTCCCAGTGCAGCGACAGGCTCTTGGGCTTTAGCGGCATCACGTCCAGGGTAGCGGGGTCGTCGATCGGGCCGAGGCGTCCCTGCGGGGCGAGGAGCTCGATGATCTGCGGGAGATGCGCACCGGTCTGCGTCGTCGCGAACACGAACCCGGGCGCCCCGGGAAGACCGAGCGCCGCCACCTCGGTGGCGAGGGGCTTCGCATGGTCGATCACGTGGTGGGCGCCGAGGTCCCGGCACCATTGCGCCGTCTCGGGGCGGGAGGCCGTGGCGATCACGGTGAGGTCCGTGAGCTGCCGGGCGAGCTGGATCGCGATCGAGCCGACGCCGCCGGCGCCGCCGACGATCAGGATCGCGGGGGCGGCACCCGGCACGGGCTTGGCGACGTCGAGCCGGTCGAACAGCATCTCCCAGGCGGTCAGCGCGGTGAGCGGCAGCGCCGCAGCGGCGGCGAAATCTAGGGTGGCCGGCTTGGCACCGACGAGGCGCTCGTCCACGCATTGGAACGTGGCGTTGCTGCCCGGCCGGTCGAGCGCACCGGCGTAGAACACCGCGTCGCCGGGCTTGAACAGGCGCGCCTCCGGACCGATCGAGACCACGGTTCCGGCCGCATCCCAGCCGAGAATCTTCGGCTCGCAGCCCTGCTTGTAGGCGCCCTGGCGCACCTTGGTGTCGATCGGATTCACCGAGACGGCCTGCACGCGTACGAGCAGATCGCGCCCGGCCGGCACGGGATCGGGGAAGGTCGTGTCCACGAGCGCTCCAGGCGCATCGATCGGTGAGCTTTCGGTGTAGGTGACGGCGCGCATGGGTATCTCCCGGGATGTCGCGACGGGCGGCCCCGGGCCGCCGTCCCAGACCGTCTAATAGCGTGCCGCTTCCTTTGGCGCAGCGACGTGACGCGCACATCACGCCCGTGCTGCTAAGACCGTGAGGCAGTGGCGGAATGTCGACCCGAACGAATTTCGAGATCGGCAATTTAGCGACCTCAAATCTAGACGTCGATATGCACCCTCGCCTTATCTGCAGCAGAGCTAAGCTGACATGAGGACAGGGCCTCCTGGACGGGCCACCCCGCGCGTCCGCGCCGAAGCCAGTGGGAGCGCAGGCGGTGAACCGCGCGTAAGCACTCCAAGTGGCCGACGAATTGCCGCTGAGCGGTTGTGCTGACGGCGGTTTGGACGACCGGGTTGGGTCGGGACCCGCCGGTCCGTTCAACGACCGGGTTGGGTGGATTTCTGTCTGTCCGCTTTCGGGTGGCAATAGCGTGGAGCGGACGTCCGGCAGCAGTGCTTGTCCTCGACCCACAGGCGGAGTTGTCCCACCTTGTCACTCACGCCAGGATGAGGCTGGACCTGGGTGAGGTTAGATGATGTGGCAGCTACATTGGCTTGAGGCGTCCGGTGATTTGGGTCCCTGGCGGAACATCGTCGCCGGGGAGGTCGAGATCGCCAGAAGGGCTGTGGCGCGCGTGCTGCCGGTGCCGCCGCTCGACATCCTCGTGCAACGCTTGCCCGGTGAAGTGATCCCGGAGACCGGCACGACGGGGCAAGCCATCCGCCCTGGCCTGTTCTCCCTCACTATCGATCCCGATAACCCCAACTTTGCGCCCGCGCTGAGAGATGGGGATCTGCGCCGGACCGTGGCGCACGAGGCCCACCACTGCATGCGCATGGCCGGTCCCGGCTACGGCTGGACGCTGGGCGAAGCCCTCGTCAGCGAGGGCCTCGCGGGGCAGTTCGTCAGCCACCTGTTCAACTCCCCGCCCGAGCCGTGGGAATGCGCCGTGACCGACGAGGTACTTGCGGCCAATCTGCCGGACAACGCCACGCTCGGGAGCAACGGGCACGACCATCGTGCATGGTTCTTCGGCTTCGGCGGCCGGTATCCGCGCTGGCTCGGCTACACCCTTGGCTACCGTATCGTGGGCGATTGGCTAGAAGCAGGGGCCGACCTTAGCGGTGCCGCATGGATCAATGTTCCCGCGCACGTGGTAATCGACGCTGCGCGCGAGCGCACATTGTTGAACATCTGATGCCACCCCCATTCGAGGTCGAGTTGGCCGAACACGACCCCCGCTGGTCAGAGGCTGCTGAGGCGCAAGCCGCGATCCTGCGCGTCGCGCTCAATCCAATCTTGCTTGCCGTCCACCATATCGGATCGACCGCTATCCCAGGTCTGACGGCAAAGCCCATCTTGGATCTTATGCCGGTCGTCGGCGACCTCTATGAGCTGGATCGCCGCAGAAGTGACCTCGAAGCAATCGGCTTCGCATGGTGGGGCGAGTTCGGACTGCCGGGGCGGCGCTACGCCACGAAAGACGAGTGCCATTCTGGGCGGCGGCTCGTACAACTGCATTGCTTCGCCACGGGATCTCCCGACATCGAGCGCCACCTCGTATTCCGCGACTACCTTCGGAAGAGACCAGAGCTCGTTACATCCTATGCGCATGAGAAAGTCAGGTGCCGAGCGCTCTACCCCGACAACTCTCACGCGTATGGCGCATGCAAGAGTGCATGGATCGACGCAGTCGAAGCTGCGGCCTTGGCTGATCGGCTTATTTCCTGAGTGATCAGCGGCCGCTTTGGAGAACCGCAAAAGGCGATCCAAATGCCCGGGTTGGGTCGAATGCGGAACGTCCGCTTCCGGGCTGGCATCCAACTTCCACTTACGGCGCCCAGCTGCGGTCTGTCCGGACCGCTGTCAGATTGTGATGCTGGTTACACCTCACTCAAAGCCCATTTCGCCACCACCCGCCGACCATGGACCCTTGGCTACCTCGTCGGCCCCAAGCTTCCTTCGAGCCCAGCACGTTTGGCGACACCGTCGCGCTCACGGTTGCCAGCCTCCGGATGAACGGGAGGACGAGGTGCCGCTGATCGGACACGACTATGCCGAGAGTCTCAGGATCACTGCGGACGACCCAACAATGTGGGCCAGGGTCACCAGGACGGAGCCGGTATGGAGGATGCCGAAGCGTGTGCGATTGCCCCTGTCGGTGGCCCCGTTGATGGCGGGCATGAGGATCTGGCGCGCCAAGATCGCTGTGACTGCGATCAGTCCCAGAATGATCGTCGATGCCAAATCGATCGTGGCTGTCAGAGCCGAGGCGACCAGGGCGCACACGATGACGAAGACGTAGAAATGCGGGAAGGCGCGGCGCAGGAGCGGGCCTGCCGCGTCGGCGGGCAGCGCGCTGAACAGGAACGATGCAAAGCCGAACGAGTACAGGACCATCCCGCCGAACAGGAGGGCCGTCAGGAGGATAGCCGCTTGCAGGAGCATCGTTCCAAGCCTCGGTGATCACCGCTCGCCCATCAGGGACGCCGTTCGGTTCGCTTTGCGGACAGGAAACTCAGGAACGTCCGAGCCTGACTCGTCTAGGAAGGCTTGAACCGCGCCGAACAGCGCGTGCCGGTTGCGTTCCAGGCAGATCATGTGCGTGCCCTCTCCAAGCTCGACGTAGCGCTTGTCCGGGGCATTCACGAGCAACGGAAACAGGGCCTGCCGCATGGCCGGCGGGGTGTCCCTGTCCCATTCGGCACCGATCAGCAGCGTCGGCACCGTGATCCCGGCCGGGTCGTAGACCGGCCGGCCCCGATCCCAGAACGCGCGGACGTCGGCCATCGTGCCGTTGGGCGCGCGCAACGCGGGCGGATTGCTCCGGCCTGCCTGCGGGTCGGTGGCCCAGGTGGCGCTCGCCCAGCGTTCGAACCAGCCCGGCGGGATTAGTTCAGCCTGGTGCGCGTCGGGCACGCCGTCGAGCCAATGCGTTTGGGCCTCCGCGGCTGTGACCCTGCGGTAGGACGGCAGAGGTTTCTGTTCGGTCGTTTGAGGTTCCGCGCCAATCCCTTGGCCCGGGCGTAGCCAGCGCGGTCCGTACAGCGCGAGCCGCACAACCTTGGCTGGGTGTGCCACAGTGTAGCGTGCCACGATGCTCGTGCCCCATGACCAGCCCAGCAGGCTCAGACGCTCGATGCCCCGCCGTGCCCGGATGGCGTCGACCGCGCTCGCGAGATCCCGGACCGCCGTCTCGGTCCGGACGATCGGCGGGTTCGCCTCTGGCGGCGCGTCCATCTCTGGCGGCCGGGTCGAACGGCCGTAACCGCGCAGCTCTACGAACCAGACATCCCAGCCGTGCAGGGCGATCTCGTCCATCCAGGATCGGCCGTCGAGCGGCAGGTCGAACGAAGTCTCGGCCGGATAAGTCGACCCGGAGACGAACAGCAGCGTGCGCTCGGACCGGGGCGTCGTCATCGCGCGTGGGCGTTTGCTGCGCAGGAACAGTTCGATGCCGGGATCGGCTGCGGGGATATGCAGATCCTCGACAATGAGCGAGGCGCTTGGGGGGGCAGCGCCGTCGGCAGCCAAGGGTACTGCACCTGGAGCGAGGATACCCGCCGCGATCGTCATCATGCTGGTGGCAAGGCGCACCCAGTCCATTGCCCTCTCCCGAACCACGATCCGACCCCAGCTAGACCCTCGGTACGGCTGTGCCGTGATGATCTGCCTTGGCAGTGACGTCGCTCTCGTCCGACCTGCCGTTCTGTAGCGTAGTGATGTCTTGCACGGCTTGTGGGCATGACGTCGCTGGGCCGGGCGACCGAAGCTAGTATCAAGCCGAACGTCCGTTTCCCGACCCGGCTCAGACATCCGCTGTTGGCGCGTAGTAAGAGATCCCGGCTCCAAACGATCCCATGGCGTCGCCCCGGGCATCCATTCGGGCCGAAACCGCGCCTAAGCGGGGATCTTCGAACCATCCCAAGCGAAGACGCCGCCGGTTTCGTCCGTACCTAGGCCGTTCAGCACGCGTAGGAGATGAGCCGCACTCTCTTCGGGCTGGAAAACCCCCTCGGCATTCGGGTCCGGTCGGAAGGGCCGCGACAAGGCGGAGGCGACCGTGCCCGGATGCAACCCCACGACGATCGCCTCGGGTCGACTGCGGGCGACCTCGATCGAAAGCGTTTGCAGGATCTGGTTCAACGCCGACTTCGAAGCGCGGTAGGTGTACCACCCGCCAAGCCGATTATCGCCGATTGATCCGACCCGCGCCGACAGAGCCGCAAACACGCATCGCCCCCGTCGCGCCAGCAGGGGCACGAAATGCTTGGCAACGAGCGCAGGGCCGATCGTGTTCACCGCGAAGACAGAGGCCATCGCGGCGGGATCCAGCGCCTTCAACGTCTTTTCGGGTGAGACGCTTGCCTGATGAAGGATGCCGGTGGCGACGATGACCATGCCAACAGGTCCAGCCTCACCGACCTTGGCCGCAGCTGCAGCAATTGTCGCTTCGTCACTCAAATCGATGGGCTGGGATCGGACGCCTTGCACGCAGCATGGCTCCGAGCGGGAGAGCGCGAAGATCGGCGCGTAGACTTCGCTCGCGGCGAGCGCGGAGACCAAGGCCGCGCCGATGCCGCCGGACGCACCGATGACGACCGCGCTGGTCAAGCGCGACGCGGTCAAGGATAGGCCTCGCTGCCGGTCGCCGAGTTCGGGCATGCCTTATGAAAAATCAAGCTGAGGTTGTTAGCTGGCATCGCGACGCGCTCCGCCAGATGCAGCTGGTGCACTCTCCCGGCGGCCACGACCGCCTCGATATCGCGGACACCCCAGGAGGCATTTCCCGCTCGAAGGCTGTGGTCGAAAGCAGCGTTGCTCGGCGCAATGTGTGCACCCTGCTCCCGGAAAGGACCGTAGAGGTAGAGGATACCCCCATCCGCAAGTGTTGCTCCCGCGCCAACCATCAACCCGGTGGTCGCGCCCCAGGGGGCGATGTGGATCATGTTGATCGCGACAACCGCGTCCGCCCCCGTTACCGGCCATGGCTGATGGGTCGCATCGAGTGCCAGCGGCGAGCGGATGTTCGCTAGGCCAGCCGCGCGGGTATGGGCAACGATGCTGTGGCGGGCCGCTTCATCCGGATCGCTGGGCTGCCAAACGAGAGCAGGCAGCGCGCGAGCGAAATGGACGACGTGCTCGCCCGATCCGCTCGCGATCTCGAGGACAAGGCCACTGCGCGGGAGAACGCGTCGGAGGACTTCAGTGATCGGTGTGGCGTTACGAGCCGCGGCCGGCGAGAACAGAGCATCGGGCATGGGACGTTTTTACTCGCAGCCGATCCCGACCGTATGCCCTGCCGTAACCGCACGTGGGCTTACGGGCAATGACGTGGCTTCCAATTATTGCGAAGTGGGGCCCCCGGGGAAACGTTAGCCATCCTCGACGGACGGATCACGCGTGATCTTCCGGTCGAACTCGTTTGCGGTGTCACCATTCTCCGGCGCTTCCGCCGCCATCTGCAATGGTGGGGATCCGTCATCTGCGGGTTCGCCCTCAGAATCTGCAACTGGCCCCTCAAAAACTGAGGCGACCGACCGAGATCCAGCGCCACGCGGCCTGCCCAAACCAAGATCCCGGGCGAGCTGCGAACGTTGAGCTGAGTAGGCAGAAGCGGTCATGGGGTAGTCGACAGGGAGGCCCCACTTGGCTCTGTAGGCCTCCGGCGTGAGGCCGAGCCGGGCGAGGTGCCGACGCAGCGTCTTGTACGCCTTGCCATCCTCGAAGCTGATCAGACCGTCACGCTGGATCGAGCGCCGGATCTCAGCTGGCGTCAGCACGCGCTGTTTCTCAGCGGCTTTGGCGTTCACAGAAGTCAGCCCCCGAAGGCTCGCATGCACGCCCCTTATCAAACCGGGCAGCTCCGCCACTGGAAGATGATTTCCTGCGGCATAGGCGGTGACGATCTGCGTGGTGATTTCCACTAGATCGTGCTGTTCGCCAGCTTCGATGGCCATCCGTGCTCCTGCGACCTGAACTTCACCAGCTCAGGTAGCACGGAAGCTAGAGCTATCAACTCACCAAAGGGCTCGCGGAAGCCGACGCTTCCAGCGCTCCCCGGGCCGCAAGGTGGCGACCTCCTGCGCGCGCCGTGCGGAACGGACCCGCGCAGCAGCGGGCTGCGGATTTACGGTGGCATCGACCTCAGCGATAGCGACAGCAGCCGAAGGGGTAGCCTGCCTCTGAGTCTGTACCTCATCAGCAGCCGGCTTCGCGTCAGCAGCTACAACCGAGGCCTTCGTACGGTTGGCCGGGGGCTTCACACGACGCACCCGTGGCATCCGCTCCTCTGCAGGTGCTTCACGCACTTCGGGGACTACGGGCTCAACAGGCATATCGAACATCGGCACGAGGCTCGGCAGCACCCGCCGAGCTGGCGTGTGAGGTCGTGAAGGCTCGGAGTGAACCAGGGGCGAAAGCTGCATCTCGGCAGGCTTCTCAGCATTGGTCACCGTTAGGTTCCCCCACAGGTCCTGACCTTTACGGGAACGTGCTGTGGCTTCGGTGAGCGACGCGCGGGATGTACGGGTATGCTTGATCTCGACCGTGAACGGTCGCGCGCTGCGGCGCTTCATGTATGGAAAAATCCTGAAAACATCTGGCTCAGCGATGCAAATCACGCCGACTGCCGATGCACATCATATGGGATTGCTCTGTTCTTTGTCTAGCCCGCGTTCGGTTGGACAATTTTCGTCATCACAAGCTCTTCGACACAATGCCAAGGGCCAGAACAACGTAAGCACCGACGAAAAACCAAGTCCTGAATTTCACCACGGTGGGTCCGATCGTAGGAATGCGCAGGTACAGACTTGCGACAGCAAGGCCAATCAGCACGAGCGATACGAGGAACGTGATGGCGCGTGGCGGCGATAGATTCAGCATTGCCCCATCCTGGCGCCGCATGGTTGAAGAGTGGTGAAGCCAACGGATTGGTGCGCAGCCCGACTGTTGAGGGCCGCTGGTCCTGATGGGATTGCCCATCAGCATTAACGTTCCGCTTACCCAGACCCGCGAGGTTGCCGCTCTGCATTCGCTGAGGAGACAGCATGTCCGACACCATCGACACCGTTGGGATTGCCGGCGACCGTATCCGCTCGATCATCGAGCGCGTGGAGAAGGTTGAGGAGGAGATCAAGGATCTGATGGAGGCCAAGAAGGAGATCTTTCTTGAGGCCAAGGGTGAGGGCCTGGACGTGAAGATCCTCAGGGAGATCCTCAAGCTGCGTAAGCTGGATCAGGACGAGCGGGACGAACACGAAACGCTGCTCGACGTCTATATGAGGGCGATGGATGCACCGAGCCCGGCTCCAATGGCTGAGGCTGCCTAAGCGGCAGTCGAGAACATTACCGGGCGATAAGCTGCCGTGAGGGTCAGAGGATCTCCACGGCAGCGCGCATCATCTCATCATTGACGTCGATGTAGCGCTGCGTGGTCGAGAGATGGCGGTGCCCGGCGAGCATCATAATGGCCTTGGGCGAGATCCCAGCGTGAGCGAGTCGGGTGATGAACCAACGCCGGCCGCTGTGGCTCGAGCCGCCATCCAGCCCGGCTAGGTCGTACCACCCCCGCATCAGCTGACACAGGGTGTTCGCGCTGAACGCCCCGCGCTTCTGAGTGACCAGCACCGGATGAAGCGGGGTAGGGGGCTGAGCGAGGCTACTGCGGTACTGCTCCACCTCCTTGCGAAGCCGAGCGTTCAGGAAAACCACGCGGGCATGCCCGCCCTTGGTAACCACTGCGCTGAGTCGCAGCTGTTCGCAAGCCTTGCCTTCGCCATTGACGAGGTCGCCCCACCTGAGGGACGCGATCTCTCCCACACGCAACCCCGCGAGGTAGCTCAGCATGAGGGCCATCCGATTGCGCGGACCGAACTTGCCCTGGCTGACAACCGCCGCCAGCCGCTTGAATTCCCCCTCGGTGGGCACGCGCGCCTGCTTCAATCGAACCTCACATTTTGTGCGTATCAGCAACAAATCATGTTGTTTCCAAATCAACCACAGGGCGAGCGATGATCGAAGCTCAATAATATCAACAACATAGCCATGAACATCACTTAAACTAAGTTTTGTGATGTTTTGATTTTGCCCCTTCGTCGGCGGTTCAAGTTCGCCCTTTGAGCACGGAGGCTGCACGGCTTTCCCAGCGTACTAGGTAACCCCAAGGTTGCCTTTGATCGACAACGCTTCGCGCTAACGGCTCCGGGTCATCGGCCGCGATAGGAACCGGGACCACTCCCCGGTAATCAAGCTGTTGAACGAGTAGGCGCTCAGGTGTTGCTGCTCCCGGAAGTCGCCGACGACGGCTACGCCCTGTTCGGGCTGTATGAGCTTGGCGAGGGCTGCCCCGGGGTGGGCAGCGTGTCTCTGACTGAACTGCAGGAGATCAGTGCCAGCCTGCCCGCTGGTTTGGAGCGGGACGGCAGCTTCTGGCCCGCTTATCCCCTCTTGGCCTGTGCGAGGACGGCCAACCGGGGGTCGGATTACCGAGAAGCGCAGCGTACAGAGCGTGGCCGCACGCGGCTGACGAGGTCATATGAGAAAGGCCCGGCGATGCCGGGCCTTCTCCTGCTGCTCCATTTCCGTTTAACGGAAATCGTCGCCTCCCCCTCGCAGCATGGCCATAAGATAATGCTGCAACAGCGACTTCCGATGGTTCAAGTGGAGGAGGTCGCCAGTCCGGAAGAAGTGATGGATTGCGCGTGCACCTTCTTGGATGTGCCAAGGCACTAGCGATCCCACCTCTTGGTTCATGTCGTGAAGCATGTTGGCTTGCTCAATTGCGGCCAGCTCCATGAACGTTTCGTGGTGACTGAGAAGATTAGAGCCTAGGGAATCGAACGCAGGATCGGCCCGCGTATCGCCAGGCATGAAGTCGCCTACCGTGCACAACCGGCCCAACGGGCTGAGGAAGGGAAAGGGTTTGCCGCGATCCACCTGCGCTCCGTGCTGAGCGAACGTGAAAGAACGAAAGTCAAAGGCATCCGATAAGCCGCTGTTGTTTCGCGTGCCAAGCTTCAAACCGGTGGTAACCTGCCCGTACGCCTGAGTGATGCGATAGGCCCGACTGCTGTCGAAAGTAACCTCGATGTCGTCGCGCTTCAGGTACTCGCGGAGAGCGCGCTTGAGCGCCGTGAGTAGCACAGCCACCCCTGGCTCGGTGGTGCCCAGCACGTGGATGTGGCGGATGTGATCGAAAAACCCATTATCTATGTTGTACTTTATGGCTTGCGCCCAAAACCAGAAGTCTAGCCGCATGTGACCGCCTAGCGCGATACCCCACATGCGTCGGTGCTTCATCTCTTCAACCCACGCCCTTGCTTCCTGTGCATTGCGACCTTGGTATACGGCCAGCAGCCGTGTCCCTGCTTGGGCATTGGCGTTCGCCCAGTCCGTGTTGTCTAGGGTGACCTCCAAGCACTTGCGGAAGGTCCAAGTGTTGGGTTGCGCATCGGCGGCACGGGTGGGCACGTCCACGATCAGGCCCACATCAGTGTCGCGCTCGATCCAACGGAGCGAGTGCTCTCGGAACGTGTGCATGGGCGTTTTAACGGCACCGCTGATAAGGGAGAAGCCGCCACTGTCACCAAGTACGAACGAAGTGCTGCGATTGCGATCGCTCACCATGGTGGGGTGTTTGTCCTTGACACCCTCAGCCGCCGTGTAGAGGGCCCAGGGGTAGTGGTACAGACCAGCTGGATCGAGGAAGTCCAACTGCTGTGAGGCAAGCCCAGCGGGCAGCTGGCGTTGGTTCAACCCCCTGCTACTCCGGGTGAATCGAGCAAAATTGCCGTTTACGGCAGGCAGAAAGCGCGCGTAGGTACGCCTTCGGTGAAGGCCGCGTTCGTGGTCCCGGCGGGGTGTCAGGCGGCGATCTGCCGGCGCTGAGGCTGGGTCCAGTTCCACGGCAGCAGATCGT
>NZ_LMMI01000014.1:0-57798 GCF_001422775.1 Methylobacterium sp. Leaf87
TAGAGCGTTTTCGGTTTAATCTGGCTCATATCCTGCGGCGGCGAAGAAGTTGGCGCACTCGTCGGGTGTGACGGTGTCGACGAGGCGCCCGATGGCCGATCACAGCCCCTCGACAGTCCGCTCGGCGGCCTTGCGCAGGAGCGCTTTCAGCTTCGAGAAGGCCATCTCGATGGGGTTGAAGTCGGGACTGTAGGGCGGGAGGAACAACAGCCGCGCGCCGGCCGCCTCGATGGCGGCTTGCACGGCCGGCCCCTTGTGGCTGCCGAGGTTGTCCATGACGACGATGTCACCGGGGCTCAGTTCGGGCACCAGGACCCGGTCGACGTAAGCCTGGAAGGCGTCCCGGTTGATCGGCCCATCCAGCACGAACGGGGCGGCGATCCCGGACAGGCGCAGGCCGGCTACCAGGGTCGTGGTCTTCCAGTGTCCGTGCGGCACGGGCGAGCGCAGCCGCTCGCCACGCGGTGAACGCCCGCGCAGGCGGGCCATGTTGGTCGAGGTCCAGGTCTCGTCGAGGAACACGAGGCAAGCTGGGTCTAGGTCGGGCTGACCCGCAAACCACGCCTCGCGCGCCGCCTTCACGTCCGGGCGTTCTTGCTCGGTGGCGTGCGCTGTCTTTTTTTATACGTGAGATCGCGTGCGTCGAGGAAGCTCCACAGGGTGCCGAGCCCGATCGTGAGAGCGTGCTCGTCCCGGAGCCGGGCGCGCATCTCCTCCAGAGTGATGTCATTTTGTCCGTCGATTAGGTCGCGCAGAAACGCCGCGTGCGGATCGAGCTTCGAGCGGCGCGCCCGTCCTTGCGGACGGGCCGCCACCGTCCCGGTCGTCGTCAGCGCGGCCATCCAGCGGATCGACGTTGCGATGCCGACCCCGAACCGCGCCGCCGCCTGACGACGCGATGTCATCGCAGCGGCCTCCACCACGCGCTCCCGCAGATCCTGGCTGTAGGGTCGTCCCATCCGTCGCTCCTCCTCCGAAGCGATCAGTGAATCAGCCCAACAGCGCCGCGTGAACCCTAGCCGACCGATTCAGCACAAACGGAAAACGCTCTANCCCATCCGTCGCTCCTCCTCCGAAGCGATCAGTGAATCAGCCCAACAGCGCCGCGTGAACCCTAGCCGACCGATTCAGCACAAACGGAAAACGCTCTAGCATGAACAGCATGAGCGCGTAGAGCGCCTCCGCGAACAGATCGACCGTACCCGTCGTCGTCACATAGGTCGAGAAGCCGACCGCGAACGGCGCCACGAGGATGAGCAGAGACGGCTGCAGGGCAGACGGCAGCGGGGCATCGAACAGAAGCCGTGACACGATCATCGTGAACAGCGGAACCGCGAAGAAAAGGCCGACTGAGAGGCCGAGCACCATGACACCGTGGGTATGCGGCAAGCCGAGCGAGGGCAGGGCCAGCGGCAGGTCGAGAAGGCCGACCACCGGGACGATCCAGGCGGGTGTCGCGTGGGCGGCGACCTGGCGTTCGCTCAGCCAGCGGGTCACGATCGCCCAGGCGAAGACCAGCATACCGACAGCGCCCAGGATCCACATCCCTTGAGTGAGCCGGAGATGGATGTGTGCGAGCACGATCGGTAAAAGAAGCAGGCTGATCAGTAGGGTCCCGAACAGATTGCCGGCGATCGGATGCCGGAATTCGGCCAGGACCGCGTCCGGCGCGGTGACGAGCTTCACCGCGTAGCCGAGGGTCATGGCGACAAAGGCCGCCACCGCCGCCCAGCCGATGGCGTCGGCCAGCACGGCCGGTGCGCCGTAGCGGGCTTCGGCGAGGCGCCAGGCGAAGCTGAGACCGGTCAGCCCCATCACCGAGGCGAAGAGGCCGACCGGCAGGTAATCGAGCTGCCGCCAACCCATGCGCGGAATCGTCGGCAGACCGATCGGCGTCGGCTCCGAGGAAGCATCGGACATGGGATGGCTCCGTATAGGGGAGGTCGACGATCAATCGACGGCGGCGGGCGCTCTCGCGAGCTTCGCTTCGAGGTCCGCGATCCTCGCATGGAGCGGGGCAACGGCCGTCGCGATTTCCACCTCGCTGAAGCGCGGGGTGATGTGTTGCGGGCAGTTCCAGTCGAACGCCTCGACCGTCACGAGGGCGAAGCGTTCCACCCGCGCTCGGTAGCCGGGCGCGGCCAAGCGAGCGGCGAGGTCCGGGCGCTCGCTGCCGTCGACGAGGCGCAGGCGGCCGAGCACCTTGAGACGCTGCCGGTTCGGGTAATCCATGAAGATCATCGCCACCCGGTCGTTCGTGGCGGCATTGCCCACCGAGACGTACTGGCGATTGCCCGCGAACTCGGCCCAGCCCAGCGTCCGGTCGTCGATGCGCGTCACGAATCCGATCGGCCCGCCGCGGTGCTGGACGTAGGGCCAGCCGGTCTCGGAGACGCTGGCGAGATAGAAGCTGTCGCGCGCGGCGATGAAAGCGCCCTCGCGTGCGGTGAGCGAATCGTCCGGCACCATCGCGGCGCCGGCATCAGCATAGGCCTCGCGCGAGCCCATGCGGGCCTGCTCCGCCTGGACGGATGGAGTGAAGGCGCGATCGAAGAAGCGGTGTCTCATCGCGGACCTCCTGCGACGTGGGCCAAATCGGCGCCGTGGCCGAGCCCGTTCAGGCACGGTCGGCAGCCGCTCTGGCCATGGGTGGTTCAGTGGGACGACAGGCTGCGGTCAAGGAAGTCGCGCATCAGCGGCGCGATGACGTCGAGCTTATCCTCGAGCGCGAAGTGTCCCGTGTCGAGCAGGTGCATTTCGGCGTCCGGCAGGTCGCCAAGGTAGGGATGCGCACCCTCGGCCGGGAAAATCGTGTCGTTCCGGCCCCAGACGATCAGCGTCGGCGGCTGATGCGCACGGAAGAACGCCTGGAATGCAGGATAGAGCGGAACGTTCGTGCCGTAATCGCGGAACAGGTCGAGCTGGATATCCTTGTTGCCGGGACGATCGAGAAGCGCCTGATCGTGGCGCCAGTTATCGGGATCGATGCGCGAGACGTCGGCGACGCCGTCGACATACTGGAACCTCGTCGTGCCCGGAGCGACGAGGACCGACAGGGCCTCGCGGTTCGCTTTGGAATCGTCGGCCCAGTAGGCCTTGATCGGGTCCCAGAACGCCAGCAACCCCTCCTCGTAGGCGTTGCCGTTCTGAACCACGAGGGCGGTGACGCGCTCCGGATGCTTGAGGGCGAGGCGATAGCCGACGGGCGCCCCGTAATCCATCACGTAGAGGGCATAGCGCATCGCCCCAAGGCGGCCGAGCAGTTCGTCCACGATGTCGGCAAAATGCGCGAAGGTGTAGGCGAAGGTCTTGTGGTCCGGAGCGTCGCTCTCGCCGAAACCCGGATAGTCCGGCGCAATGACGCGATAACGGTCGGCGAGGAGCGGGATCAGGTTGCGGAACATGTGCGACGAGGTCGGAAAGCCGTGGAGCAGGACGACGACCGGCGCATCGGCCGAACCGGCTTCCCGGTAGAAGACGTCAACGCCGTCGATCGTAGCCGTGCGATGATGGATCACGGGGATGGCCGGGTGGGCCAATCTCCTCGACGCCGCGGCCTGTATGGCGAGGGCGGATGCCGACAGAAGGGCCGTGACGATCAGATCGGTCATCGTTATTCTCCTCGAAGAGGGCCGGTGCGTGATGCGTTCCGGCTTCCGAGGAGAGATTTAGGCTCATCCGCATTTTGGTATAAGCCTATGCGTTCGGGAGTTTCACTTCCGAAAAATGGAAGGCTGTGACAGTCGTCAGAGGGCAGCCATGCGGGCTCGAAGCTTCGGAACGCTCCAATCGAGGAAGGCCCGCACCTTGAGCGGCATGAGCCCCTGTTCCGGATGGACGAAGCTGACCGGCAACGGCTCGGGCTCGTAGCTTTCCAGGATGAGCTTGAGCGCGCCTGATCGGATCTCCGAGGCGACCTGATACGAAAGCACGCGGGTGACGCCGAGACCGGCCAGCGCCGCGTCGACGGCGGCTTCCGCGGTATTGACGGTCAACCGGGCGCGGACCGGAACGGTGATCGTCTTGGCGCCCTGCTGGAAGCGCCATTCCGGGGCGGCGGGAAAGCCCTGGAACGTGACGGCTTCGTAGGTGCTCAGTTCCTCGGGCGCGCTCGGCACGCCACGGCGCGCGAGGTAGGCCGGGCTCGCGCAAACGACACGGCGGACCGAGCCGAGGCGCGTGGCCAGGAGCGCGCTGTCGGCCAGAGGGCCGATCCGCAGAGCGATGTCGACATGATCGTCGACGAGATTCATCTGGCGATCGATGAGGAGCAGCCGGACGTCGATCTCGGGATGCGCGGTCAGGAACTCCGTGGCCACCGGAACGACGTGCCGACGGCCGAAGACGATTGGGGCGGTGACGAAGAGTTCACCGCGCGGTGTCGTATACTCGCCCGCAGCCGCCCGCTCGGCCTCCTGCACCTGTTCGAGAATGCGTTTGCAAGCCGTGACGTAGGCTTGTCCGCTTGGCGTCAGATCGATCCGGCGGCTCGTCCGGTTCAGGAGGCAAGTTCCCAGGTGGCGTTCGAGATCGGAGACCTTGCGACTCACCGTGGTGAGGGGAAGGCGCAGCCTGCGCGCGCCGCCGGACAGGCTGCCCTCCTCAATGACGGCGAGCAGCACGGACATGGCGTCGAGTCGGTCCATGTCCCCATCTGTAAACCGAACGCTAAGGTATAAAAATACGACAGCGGCACTATTTTCGAAGGCGCCACGAATGGCTTCCACTCGGCCCCAACAGCGAAAGCTGGCCGCCTTACCCGTAAGCCGACGTTCCGCACCCGACTCAACCTCGCCGCTTCAAGACGATTCCCGGCCACCACGAAGCGGACGTCGGTTCGAATTCCTTTGAGCGTTGCCATCCACGGAGCGTTCCCTGTCGTCCGTGACGGCGCTGCAAATATGTTAGCCCCACGAACCCACGCCGGCTTCGCGCCTATGTGAGACCGAAACTTGGAATTGTTCGCACTTAAGTGCATCCTTCCTGCTGGCCGGGCCGGCTCGCTAGAACAATAAAGCGAGACGCTCGGCCGTGGAGGAAACATGAACGAGATCGTCAAGCCCGATTCCCTGCTCGTCGCCGAGGCCGAGAGCATCACCGAGACCTTCTTCGGCGGCTGCCCGCACGACTGCCCGGACACCTGCTCAATGATCTTCGAGGTCAAGGACGGGGAGCTGCTCGGCGTCCGCGGCAACCCGGATCATCCGATGACCCGCGGCGGCCTCTGCGTGAAGCTGAAGGATTACGAGAAGCGCCATTACCACCCGGACCGGCTGCTCTACCCGATGAAGCGCGTCGGCCCGAAGGGCTCCAAGCAGTTCGAGCGCATCACCTGGGACGAGGCGCTGGACACCATCGTCACGCGCTGGAAGGCGATCATCGACCAGTACGGGCCCGAGGCCATCGCGCCCTACAGCTACCTCGGCAACCAGGGCTTGGTGCACGGGCTGAACGGCGGCGACGCCTTCTTTAACCGCATGGGCGCCACGGTGACCGAGCGCACCTTCTGTGGCGAGGGCTCGTGCACGGCCTGGCTGCTCACCGTCGGCCCGACCGCCGGGCTCGATCCAGACAGCTACATCCACTCGAAGTACATCGTGATCTGGGCCTGCAACTCGGTCAGCACGAACCTGCACCACTGGGCCATCGTGAAGGATGCCCAGAGACAAGGCGCCAAGGTCGTCGTCATCGACACCTACGCCTCGCGCACCGCCAAGGCGGCCGACTGGCACATCGCGCCGAAGCCCGGCACGGACGGCGCGCTCGCCATGGCGCTGATCAACTCGATCATCGAACAAGGCCTCGTCGACCAGGACTACGTCGACAACTACACGGTCGGCTTCGAGGAGCTGAAGGAGCGGGCGAGCACCCGCACGCCGGAATGGGCCGCCGAGATCACCGGCGTCCCGGCCGAGGACATCCGCAAGCTCGCCCGCGAGATGGCGACCGATCAGCCGGTGGGCATCCGCATGGGCGTGGCGCTGGAGCGGCACTACGGCGGCGGACAGACCATCCGGGCGGTGTCATCCATCCCGGCGCTGACCGGCGCCTGGCGCCATGTCGGCGGCGGCGTTACGCAGTTCGGGGTCTGGGAGCATCCTTACAAGTTCGACGTGATGTGCCGACCCGACCTGATCCCGGAGGGGACCCGCGTCATCAGCAACCTGCAGATCGGGCGGGCGCTGACCGGCGAGCTGAAGCTCGACCCGCCGATCATGTCGATGATGTGCTGGAACTCGAACCCGGTCACGCAGGCGCCCGAGACCGACAAGATCGTCGCCGGGTTGATGCGCGAGGACCTGTTCATGGTCTCTGCCGAGCACTTCCTCTCGGACACGGCATCCTACGCCGACATCGTGCTTCCCGCCACGATGGGGGCGGAGATGGAGGACATGATCCTGTCGTGGGGCCACCTTTATCTCACCTACAACACCAAGTGCGCGGAGGCGCCCGGCGAGGCGATCCCGAACAACGAGATCTTCCGCCAGCTCGCCGCCCGGCTCGGCTTCGAGGAAGAGAACTTCAAGTGGACCGACACGGAGTGCCTGGAGCACTACGTCGACTGGAACGCCCCGGCCTGCGAGGGCATCGACCTCCAGTACATGCGTGAGCATGGCTTTGCCCGCTTGAAAGTCGGCACGCCCGACGACCGGGCTCCGCATCGGGAGGGCAATTTCCCGACACCGACCGGCAAGTGCATGTTCATGGTCGAGGGCGCCACGAACTTCGTCGCGCCGCCGTTCCGGCAGATGTACGAGGGCTTCCAGCCCGGCGAGGCGCTCGATCCGCTGCCCGACTATCTCGGCCCGCGGGAATCCCACACCAACGACCCGGAACTGGCCAAGCGTTTTCCGCTCAACATCGTCTCGCCCAAGAGCCACTACTTCCTGAACTCCTGCTACGCGAACATGGAAGATAAGCAGAAGGGCCAGGGCGAACAGTTCGTGATGATCAGCCAGCATGATGCCGACGCACGTGGCATCCGGGACGGCGACAGGGTTCAGGTTGCCAACGACCGGGGGGCCTTCAAGGGGGTGGCCCGCATCACCGAGGACGTGAAGGCCGGCATCGTGGTCGCGACGCTGGGTTACTGGCGCCAGCTCAATGAAGGCACGGTCAACAGCATCTCCTCGGGGGCCTTCACCGATATGGGCCACGCCCCGTCGTTCTCAGACAACCTCGTCGAGGTTGCCCGGGCGAACTGATGTCAACGATTGGCTGAGCAACAAACGGGCGTCCTACGGGACGCTCGTTCCGAGGCAATGGTTGTTCGGTTAGTCTGCCCTGAGAACGAATTGTGAGAGCCCCTGGGTGTTCGTCGAAAACACACACCCAGGTGTCCGCTTCTCCCACCATCACGCCCGAAAGCAGACCGGCAAAAATCCACCCGGTGCAGAAAGGCTGGGTCAGTTCAAGAACGTCTATATCCAAGACAGTCAAATGCCGGTTCGACGATATTGGACTCGCTGCGGTTGTAAAGTCTGAATGGCCCCTCAACGTTGCCGCCGAGGAGGCCGGCTTTCAGATTTCGGTCGCTTCTGCCAGAGCGAGCGCGTCTTCAACGTCCACGCCGAGGTATCGTACTGTGCTCTCGATTTTCGTATGCCCGAGCAGAATCTGCACAGCGCGTAGGTTGCCGGTTCGCTTGTAGATCAAGGCCGCCTTTGTTCGGCGTAGAGAATGTTTGCCGTAGGCTTAGGACTCATAACCAGCAGCTGACGGTAGCGGCGATGCAGACGGCAGCCAGGTAGTTGGTGGCCGACCGGTCGTATCGCGTGGCGATGCGGCGGAAGTCCTTGAGGCGTCCAAACATCCGCTCGATGGCGTTGCGGCCCTTGTACAGGACGGGTGAGAAGCACGGCTTCCATCGCCGGTTGGACTTGGGCGGGATGTTGGGTGCCGCCCCCGTCGCCTCGATCTGACGACGGATGGCGTCGCTGTCGTAGCCCTTGTCGGCCAGCATGATCCGGCACGCCGGCGCGCGCTCCAGGAGTTGCGCACCCGCTTTGCAGTCCGCCACCTGTCCGCCCGTCAGCAGGAAGGCGAGCGGGCGGCAGAACCGGTCGGTGAGGGCGTGGATCTTGGTCGTGCGTCCGCCCCGCGAGCGGCCAATGGCCTGGCTTTGCTCCCCCCCTTTCCACCGGAGGCGCAGCGATGCGCCTTCACGGCCGAGGAGTCGATCAGCACCTGGGAAGGTGGCCCACCCGCACGGGCCAGGGTCTCGAACAGATCACCCCAGACCCCCTTGGCCGCCCAGCGCACGAAGCGATTGTAGAGGGTCTTCTTCGGGCCGTAGATCTCCCGCGGGGCATCCGTCCAACGCCCACCTGACTTCAACACGTGGATGATCCCGCTGATCACGCGCCGGTCGTCGACGCGCTCCTTGCCCCGGGTGTCTGTCGGCAGGTGCGGAGCGATCTTCGCAAACTGCTCGTCGGTCAACCAAAACTCGGCCATCGGCGCCTCCTTCACCCGGAAGGAATCACAGACACGCCCGCCAAGCCAAACTTGTGGGTCCGGACCCTAAGCCTAGGAGCTTCAGCATGGATTGGTTCGAGCGGATCACCGGCTTCCCGGAAGGCCCCTACGAAGAGACACAGGCCGCGCTGTCCGTGGTCGATGGCCGCTTGCGTCGCCGTGGAGCGGGGTACAGCTACGGTGTCGGGGCACTGAGCCTGCCCTCGCTGGCCCGCGGAGCAAAAGCGGGTGCGAAAAATCCAACGGCAACGACCGCGATGGCGAGTCCGTTCAAATAGCTCGCCGTCAGCTTCGCTCGTTCATTGGTAAGCGCTTTGGCCCGCTCTTCAGCCTTCTTCTCATCCTCAAGGAGGCTCATCAGTTCGCCCCCTCGGGATCGTCACGGTGAGGCAAGAGGCCCTGGCCGGTGAGCCGGATAACGAGGGTAGGGGTCATTGCAGCCATCCCTCTACGTCTTCGAGGCTCGCGCTGTATGGGTAGGGATCGCTGCCGACGACCGCAAAATTCTTCGCGGTATCAATCAGCATGTAGCCACCAAAATCGATCGCCTTCGGGTCGCGGCGCTTCGACTTCTCAAGGCGCATACCGCGCCGTTCCGCCATCCGCCGGATGCGGTTCTCTCGGACTTTTTCGGACTGGTCCATTTCGATAATCATGTCGGAAGCCATGCTTGAAGTGATGCTGGACCAGCATCAGGCCGAAGGGAAGGGTTCAATCTTCCCCTCGGCCCTGACCACAACCTCGCTAAATAGGGGTGCGGCATGGCTACCAGCATTTATACCGCGGCACGAGTTTCGAACGAAATTTCGTCGCACGAAAATCGTCAGCCGCCTGCCCGTCGAGGCTTTCTGCGCGGCCTTCTCGCGCTCCCCCTCATCGGAGGCGGCGTCACTCTCATCGGCCAGCCGAGCGCAGTGGCCGAGCCCGTCACCCGCGCGTTGATGTTCCGCTACTCCGAATGGCTCCGCGTCGAGCGGAATGCGCTGCACGAGGAGATCTGGCCGCACGAAGAGCCGCGGCTGCGTCAATACTCGGCATTCCCTCAGACCCTCAGCAAGGACGCCACGTTCTACGTCCCGCCCGGTCCCGCCTCGCTAAAACAGGCCAACGCATCCCGCCGCGCCGCCCTGATCATGAGTACGGCCGGCGCCGACTGGCGCGCGTAGTCAAAGCCAACATCGAGTTCCGGCTTACGGCCGGAAGCGGCTAGCGACCCTGCGGTTGATGCAACCCACCTGACCACTGTCGCTAGCCGCACACCAATCCGCCCCGCCAGGGCGGTTCAAGCGCGATCCCGAGCTTCCGTGCTCTACGGCGCCGGCGGTCGTACCCCGACCACCTGTGACGCGCTTCAGGCCCTGGCGGGCCGGCGCCGTGGAGGCCATTATGGCAGCAAGCGCGAAACCCCAGGACCGTGATCTCGTAGCCGAGGCCGCCCACGCGGCCCTGGACGCCGCCGGCGGCGATGTCCGCGAGGCGACCCACGCGATGGAGCAGAAAGTTCGTCAGGACCGGCGCCAGCTGGACAAGCTCTGAGATCGTGCCCTGATCCCATAGGCCCTGGCACGTCCCGCCGGGGCCTTCGAGCGCCCGCCCGTGGCACCCGCCTGACTGTCACGGATCGGAACCCGGCCGAGGTGCCTAAGACCTAGCTAAGTTTCTAAGATTATTGGGCTAAAGGGGGCTTGGCTGGGGCGCCAGGATTCGAACCTGGGAATGGCGGTACCAAAAACCGCTGCCTTACCACTTGGCGACGCCCCATCGGCGCAAGGCCGGATGGTGTCTAGACGGAGTGGGGGAGGCTGGCAACAGGGCGACGCCGCCTTTATGAGCGGTTGCGGAGTAGGGAGCACGCGGCGGATGGCGGGACGGATCGCGATGGTGACCGGGGCCGGCTCGGGCATCGGCCGGGCGGTGGCCCTGGGGCTCGCCGAAGCCGGATACGCCGTGGTGTTGGCCGGGCGGCGGCGGGCGCGGCTCGAGGCTGTCGCCGAGGCGGTGCGGGGGCAGGGGGGCAAGGCCCTGTCCGTCGAGGCCGATGTCGCCGACCCGGATTCCGTCGCGCGGTTGTTCGCGGCGACCCGGGAGGCGTATGGCCGCCTCGACGTGCTGTTCAACAACGCCGGCGTGTTCACCCCGAGCGTGCCCGTGGACGAGGTGGCGCTGGCCGATTGGCGTGCCAGCGTCGACGTGAACCTCACGGGCGCCTTCCTGTGCACGCAAGGGGCGTTCCGGCTGATGAAGGCGCAGGACCCGCGCGGCGGGCGCATCATCAACAACGGCTCCATCGCCGCCCAGGTGCCGCGCCCGAACTCGGCGCCCTACGCCGCCACCAAGCACGCCATGACGGGGCTGACCCGCGCCACCTCCCTCGACGGGCGCGCCCACGACATCGCCTGTGGGCAGATCGACGTCGGCAATGCCGAGACCGAGATGACGCGGGCCTTTTCGCACGGCGCCCGGCAGGCCGACGGCAGCATCAAGCCGGAGCCGGTGATGGACGCGGCCCACGTGGCGGACGCCGTGGTCTACATGGCGGGGCTTCCGCCCTCGGCCAACGTCCAGTTCATGACCGTGCTCGCGACGAAGATGCCGTATATCGGCCGGGGCTGAGCCCATTCCGGCGGCTTTGCGCTTCCCCCCGGAAACGCCTACACAGCCCGCTCTCTCGGGTCGCCGTCCGGCGGCCATCGTCCGCCCGCCGCGGACCCGGAACACCGTTGCCCGCCATGCTGATGCAGACCGAGACCAAATCCGCCGAACACAAAGCGCCCGACCCGAAGAGCGATCCCGTCGCCCGGCGCCGCACCTTCGCGATCATCTCGCACCCGGATGCCGGCAAGACCACGCTCACGGAGAAGCTGCTGCTGTTCGGCGGCGCCATCCAACTCGCCGGCGAGGTCAAGGCCAAGCGCAACCGCGTCTCCACCCGCTCCGACTGGATGGGCATCGAGAAGGAGCGCGGCATCTCCGTCGTCACCTCGGTGATGACGTTCGAGTACGGCGATTGCGTCTTCAACCTCCTCGACACCCCTGGCCACGAGGACTTCTCGGAGGACACCTACCGCACCCTGACGGCGGTGGATTCGGCCGTGATGGTCATCGACGCGGCCAAGGGCATCGAGGCGCGCACGCGAAAACTGTTCGAGGTCTGCCGCTTGCGCGACATTCCCATCGTCACCTTCATCAACAAGCTCGACCGCGAGGCCCGCGACCCGTTCGAGCTGCTGGACGAGATCGAGAAGGTGCTGGCCCTCGACGTCGCCCCCGTCACATGGCCCATCGGCCGGGGGCGGAGCTTTGCCGGCACCTACGACCTAGGCAACGGCCGGGTGCGCCGCCTCGACGCCGCCGACGATGCCGGCACCGTGCCGGTGACGGGCGTCGACGATCCGCTGTTCGATGGGCTCCTGACGGAGGAGGGCGAGGTCGCCACCTGGCGCGAGGAGGCGGAGCTCGCCGAGTCCGGCCTGAAGCGCTTCGATCTGGAGGCGTTCCGGGAGGGGCACCTCACGCCGGTGTTCTTCGGCTCGGCGCTCCGCAACTTCGGCGTGCGCGACCTCATCGACGGGCTCGCCCGCTTCGCCCCGCCGCCGCGCGGCCAGGACGCCGACAAGCGCCTCGTGGAGCCGACGGAGCCGAAGATGACCGGCTTCGTGTTCAAGATCCAGGCGAACATGGATCCGAACCACCGCGACCGCATCGCCTTCATGCGGGTGTGCTCGGGCCGGCTCAGCCGGGGCATGAAGGCCAAGCTCGTGCGAACCGGTAAGCCCATGTCGCTCTCCGCGCCGCAATTCTTCTTCGCCCAGGACCGCGCCATCGCGGACGAGGCGTTCGCGGGCGACGTCGTCGGAATCCCCAACCACGGGACCCTGCGCATCGGCGACACCCTGACGGAGGGCGAGGAGATCGTGTTCCGCGGTGTGCCGAGCTTCGCCCCCGAGATCCTGCGGCGGATCAAGCTCACGGACGCGATGAAGGCCAAGAAGCTGCGCGAGGCCCTGCAGCAGATGGGCGAGGAGGGCGTGGTGCAGGTGTTCCGCCCGCATGACGGCTCCCAGGCCATCGTCGGCGTGGTCGGCGCCCTGCAGCTCGACGTTCTGAAGGAGCGGCTCCAGGCCGAGTACGGCCTGCCCATCGACTACGAACCGACCCGGTTCTCCATCTGCCGCTGGATCGAGGCCGACAAGGAGACCGATCTGGACAACTTCATCGGCAGCCACGGCTCGGCCCTGGCGAGCGACCTCGACGGCGCGCCGGTGTTCATGGCCACCACGGCGTTCTCCCTGCGCTACGAGGAGGAGCGGGCGCCCGCATTGCGGTTCTCCGACATCAAGGATTACCAGAAGCGCGCGGTGGCCTGAGCCGGTTTCGGGTTCGCAGGCTTCGGGCGCGGGCTCACGCGGTCCCGCCCAGCTTGATGCCGGCGCGGCGGAAGAATTCGAGCAGCAGGTGGTTGAGTTCGCTGCGGGTCACGTCGCTCTGCGACACGTCGTGGACGAAGACGCGCGCCTCGACTTCGAGACTCTCGCCGAGTTTCGTCAGGAGCAGCACCGGCGCGGGGTCGGCCGCGACGTTGGGATGACGGGCGGCGACGGCGACGAGGATGTCGCGCGCCAGCGCGAGATCCGTGTCCTGGGCCAGCACCACCGGCAGGCGCAGGCGCTGGGACACGTCCGTCAGGGTCTTGTTGCGGACGATGGACGTGATGATGTCGGTGTTCGGCACGATGAGGTCCGTGCGATCGCCCGTGGCGAGGAGCGTCGAGCGGACGCTGATCTTCTTGACACGCCCCTCCTCGCCCTTGACCGTCACGAGGTCTCCGACCCGGATCGGGCGTTCGGCCAGGACGATCAGCCCCGAGACGAAATTCGAGACGATGCTCTGCAGGCCGAACCCGACGCCGACGGAGAGCGCGCCGGCGATCACCGTCAGGCTCTGCGGATTCACCCCGAGCTGACCCAGCGCCAGGAGGAGGGTGAGCACGAGGCCGCCATAGCCCACCACCGTGATCACGGAGTAGCGGGCGCCGGCGTCGAGGTGCGTCTGCGGCAGGACCCTGCGGTCGAGCCAACCCGTCGCGGCCCGCGTCAGGGCCACGCCGACGATGGCGGTCAGGGCGGCGAACCCCGCAGCGCCGACGAGGGTGCGGACATCGCCCGGATGGGTGCCGAGGAACGCGTCCCGGAACGGGTTGAGTTCGCCGTAGGCGAGGTTCCAGGGGCCGATGACGACGAAGATCATCGCGGTCACCGCGAGGACGTTCAGCACGCCCGAGACCACGGCCGAGCCGAGGGCCAGGGTGTCGGGCGGCACCGCCAGGGCCCGGCTGAGGCGCAGCAGCCGCGGGCTGGTCTCGATGTCGGCCCGGGTCACGAACAGGGCGTCGACGCAGATCAGCACCACCCAGCCCAGGGCGAGGAGCAGGCCCGTGACGATCAGGCGGCCGATGAGGAAGCCGCCGAGGGCCGTGTAGCCGGCGAGCATCGCCGCGAACGAAACCGCGACTCCGGCCCAGACGACGGGCGTCAGGATCGTGAGGGAGGCGGCCGACCGCGCCGCCGGCATCGCGTCCGACTCGGCCGGGGCCTCGTCCCGGCTCAGGCGCAGGAGGGCCAGCCCCAGGAGCGCGCAGCACAGGGCGATCATCGCCATGGTGGCGGCCTGACTGATCACGATGCGGAAATGCGCCGCGACGGCGAACTCGGCGAACACCAGATCGGCGGCGTAGACCAGGATCAGGGCGTGGCCCGTACGCGCGACGATCAGGGCCGTCCCGTCGCTGACGGCGAGGAGCCGGTGGGCCGGATCGCGCGGCGCCACCATGGCCCGGAGGATGCCGGCCCCGAGGAGGGCGCCCGCGACGGCGGCGAGCACGCGGAAGATGATCGAATCGAGGCTGCCGGGCGTGAAATCGATGTCGTCGTTCAGGACGAGGAGCAGCACGACCGCGAGGGGGAACGAGCAGACGGTGAGCGTCATGTCGAGGAGGGCGTGCACGGCGGCGCGTCGCCGGGGGCTGATGCTCGTCCGCGCGGCGAAACGCTGCCAGCGGTCCAGGGTGTACCGGCGCGCCTTCCGGATCGCCGCGTAGAGCAGCAGCAGGCCCGTCAGGACCACCGCGGCGCCGATGGCGATCTCGGCGGCGTCGTCACCCTCCTGGCCGGCCGCCATGGCGGTGCCGAGATCGGACAGCTTGCCGGCGACCTGCGGCAGCGCCCGGTCGACGAGTTCGCTCCAGAATCCGAAGGAGAGCGGGCTTGCGCCGCGGGCGAACAGGCGCGCGGCGAAGAGCCTGCGCCGCGCCTCGGTGATGCGATTGCCGAGGCCGTCGAGGTCGGCCGCGAGGGCCTTGTCCGCCTGGACCCGCTCCTCGGCCGACCGGAGGGCGTCGTCGGCCGCCCGGATGGCGGCGTCGCGCTCTGGTGGCGGTTCGATTCGGCCGGCGTCGAGCCGTGCCGTCCGCGCCCGTTCCAGGGCCGCCGCGTCCCGGGCCTGCACCTCGCGGCTCTCCGCCGCCAGGGCCTCGGCCCGGTCGCGGAGCGCGGAGAGCCCGGCGAAGTCGGCCTGCCGGAGGGGGAGTTCGGCGGCGATCTCGGAAAGGGACCGGCGCAGATCCGGGCGCGGGCCGTCCTGCGCCGCCGCGCCGCCGCCGACCGCGCCGAAGAGGAGCGCGAGGATGAGGGACACCCGCTGGGCGAGCCGCCCGGCCGGGCCGGTGGGAGGGGCGATCATCGGGGACGGGCCGGCGCGTCGGAGCGGGTCCGCTCAGAACTTGCCCAGCATGGGGAAATCCACGCTGAGGGCGGATTCGGCGGCCAGCGGCGCCTCGCGCTTGCGCGGCTTGCGGTTGATGACCTGCTTCAGCTTCGACTTCAGCACCGACATGTCGAACGGCTTGAGGATGAAGGCGTCGGCGCCGGCCTGGTGGGCGAGGTTGATGTCTTCGAAGTCGAACGAGGCTTCGGTGAGGATGAAGGGCGTGTTCATCAGGGCGTCGTCGGCGCGTATCTCGCGCAGGAAGGCGAGGCCGTCCATGGGCTCCATGTCGAGGTCGGAGATCACCAGGGCGTATTTCCGCGTCCGCAGGCGCTCCAGGGCCGTCGGCGCATCGTTGACGCCCTCGACATCGGGAAACCCGAGCCGGTTCATGAGCAGGATGACGAGCTTCAGGAGCTTCTCCTGGTCGTCGACGATGAGGATCGGGGGCGTCTCGCTCATGGGTTTCGCGTCTCAAGGCCGGGGGCGGCGACGGGGCGTCCGGATGGGGTTCAGACGAACAGGTGGTCGATGCCCTGCTTCGACATGGATTCGCTCTGCAACTGCATGGCCAGGGCGTGGATGCCCGTGGCCTTCGGGGTGCCGCGCTGGAACATCGGCATGAGGTTGGCCTTCACGAACACGGCGTCGTTGGCCGGTCCGCGCACGCCCGTGGAGAACGAGTTCACGAATTCCCGCTTCACGATCTCGCGCCACTCGACGATCTGCACGTCGCGGTGGCGCGTGTCGTTGCCGATGCGGTTGAAGGTGTCGCTCACCGAGGCGCGTTCGCCCTCAATGATCTGCGCGGCGAAGTTCTGCTCCACGATGAGGAAGCTGGTGATGACGGAGAACTCGTTCTTCTTCTGGGCCTGACGGGTGATCTCGCCGAGCTGCCGGGCGCGCGTCGGCGCATCGGCGGCGAGGTTCAGCCGGGAGAAGTAGATGAGATGGACGAGGCTCGTCCGTTTGGCGCGCATGATCGTGGCCCGTGATGGTCGCGTCCCGAGCCTAGACGCGCCGGCCATAACGGAGCGTAAAGACGCGCCACCCCGGATTCCTACAGGCTGCGCGACAGCACCAGGGGCTGGCTGCCGCCGTGGCCGGCGCGGGCATAGGGGGAGGGGGCGTGCGACGGGCGGCCGTAGATCGTCGGCGCGCGGGCGCGGCCCACCTCCTCGGCCAGGGACTTCACCAGACCCTCCGACACGGAGCGGGCGGTGGCCAGCACCATCTGGTTGGCCTCCACGGCCTTGGTGAAGCGCCGGTGCGCCGCCTTCAAGGCCTCGATCCCCTCCGGCGCGAAGCGCGTCAGCGCGATGGCGTTGGCCTTGATGGTCTCCAACCCCTGCAGATAGGCCGCCGACAGGCCGGTCTTCCGCTCGGTTTCGGCCAGCCCCTCGTGCAGGCTCCCGACGCGGATGTGGTCGCTCTCGCGGGCCAGCACCGCCTCCAGGGCGTCGAGGGTCTCCATGACGCGGGCCACCAGGGCCCCGGCTCCGGCGCGGTCGACGATGCGCAGGGGGCCCTCAGTTGACGGAGCCATTCGCGCCCTCCTGCATCTTCATCATCTCGCGAAACACCTGATCGCCGATGCCGACGCCGCCGCTCTTCACGATCTGGCCGGCATATTCCTTGGTGAGCATCGAGCGGTAGACGCCGCCGCCCGTGCCGTTGTCGCCGAGGGGGCCCTCGGTGCCGTCGGACTGGGTCAGCCGGTCGAGGCTCTGCTCGAGGAACATGGTCTCGAACTCCGAGGCGGCCTTCCGGGCCTTCGCCTCGGCGGCGCTCTTGGTCGTCGCCGCCGCGCCGGTCGCCGGAGCGTTGGCCGCCGCGGCGGTCTTGGAAGCGCCCGCGGCGGCCCTGGTGGCGCCCGTGACGGTCTTGGCGATGTCGCCGACGATGGCTTTTCCGACGCCGATGGCGGCGGTGGCGGCAAGGGGAGCGAACAGCATGGTCAACGCCTCGTGCTGGGGGAGGGGGAAGAGCGCATCACATCACCTCTATGTCGGCCTGCAGGGCCCCAGCGGCCTTGATCGCCTGGAGGATCGAGATGAGGTCGCGGGGGCCGACGCCGAGCGCGTTGAGCCCGTCGACGAGCTCGCGCAGGGTCACGCCCTCCTTGACCAGGGCGAGCTTGTTGCCCTCCCCGGTATCGACTTTCACGCCCGTGCGCGGCACCACCGTGGTCTGGCCGTTGGACAGGGGGGCGGGCTGGCTCACCTGCGGCTGCTCGGTGATGGTCACCGTGAGGTTGCCCTGTGCGATGGCGACGGTGGAGACCCGGACGTCGCGGCCCATGACGATGATGCCCGAGCGCTCGTCGACGATGACCCGCGCCGTCTGGTCGGGCTCGACCTTGAGCTGCTCGATCTCGGTGACGAGGCGGATCATGTTGCCGTTGTACTTCGGCGGGATCTGCAGGGTGACGGTGGCGGGGTCCGTGGGCTCGGCGGTGTCGGCGCCCATGAAGTCGTTGATGGCGGCCGCGATCCGCTTCGAGGTGGTGAAGTCGGGGTTTCGCAGGGACAGGCGCAGGGAGCGCATGTCGTTCATCTTGAACGCCATCTCGCGCTCGATCATCGCCCCGTTGGGCACCCGGCCGTTGGTGGGGACGCCCCGGGTGATCTTGGCGGCGTCGCCCTCGGCCGAGAAGCCCGCGATGGCCACCGACCCCTGGGCCAGGGCGTAGACCTCGCCGTCGGCGCCGAGGAGCGGCGTCACCAGCAGGGTTCCGCCCTGGAGCGACTTCGCATCGCCCAGCGACGACACCGTGATGTCGATGCGGTTGCCCTGCGTGGCGAAGGGCGGAAGGCTCGCCGTCACCATCACGGCCGCGAGATTCTGGGTCCGCATGGTGGCGCCGCGGGTGTTGACGCCGAGGCGCTCCAGCATCGATTGCAGGGATTGCCGGGTGAACGGGATGTTGTTCAGGGTGTCGCCGGTCCCGTTGAGGCCGACCACGATTCCGTAACCCACGAGTTGGTTCTGGCGCACGCCCTCGATGCTCGCCATGTCCTTCACCCGCGACAGGGCGAAGGCCCGGTCCGGGGCCGCCGTCAGCCCGGCGCAGGCCAGCGCCAGGAGGCAGCGGGCGATGGAGCGCCAGGCGAAGCGGAACGTCGAGCGGGGCATCTGAATGCGCATGGTGCGTTTCGATGGAGGGCGCGGTCTTGGGAGCCAATCTGCCAGGAGCGTGCCAAACCGACCGTTCCGGCAACCCCTTGTTTTTGAACGAATTTTTCTGAGGAGGTCCGGTGCCGTAACGGACGCGGCCACCGCCCTTCATGCCGACCCGGCAGGATCTGCCGAGGGCTTTACCCGCGGTTAACCAATCCGGCCGGATTCTGCCGCCTCGTACCGATCCCGGGGCCGCGCGAGCGGGGTCACCGAATCGGCCGTCCCCCGGCGCCGCGCGGCTAGGGGGCGGATGGAACCGGCCGCGCGGATACGGAACGGTCGTCCCCCATGCGCATCGACCCCCGATTCGCCGCCGCCGCCGCGGGGGGCGCCACCGCACCGCGCCGGACCGAGGCGGGCCCGGCTTTCGCCCTCGGGCAGGCGCCGGCGACAGCGACCAGCGCCGCGGCGACGCCAGCTTCGTCCCTCGCCGGCCTCGATGCGATCCTCACCCTCCAGACCAATTCCGATACGCCGGAGGAGCGCCGCCGCCGCGCGACCCGGCGCGGCCACGACCTCCTCGACGGCCTCGACCGCCTGAAGGCCTCCCTCATCATGGGCCGGGTCTCGACCCGCGATCTCCAGGCCATCGCGGGTCGCCTCGCCCAGCGCTCGGGCGAGAGCGGCGACCCCCGCCTCGACGGCCTCATCGCCGACATCGAATTGCGGGCGGCGGTGGAACTGGCCAAGCTTCAGGCGCGCGAAGCGGCCTGATCCGGTCCTGAACGCGCCCCGACATTGACGCCCCCGCCACGATCCCCGACAAGCCGAGCCGTTCCCGGCCCCGGACACGCGGACGGGTCGCGATCCGTCGCACCCGTGACCCGGCGCGCATGCTGTTCAACTCGACGATCTTCCTGCTCGGCTTCCTGCCCGTCGCCCTCGCGCTCCACGGCCTCGTGCTGCGGTGGCGCCCGTTCCTGCGGCCCGACTGCCTGCTCCTGCTCTCGTTCGTGTTCTACGGCTGGTGGGACCCGCGCTTCGTGCCGCTCATCGCCGTGTCCATCGGAGCCAACTGGCTGGTGGCCCGGGCGTATCTCCGCGGCCGCCCGCGCGGGCTGATCCCGATCGCCATCGCGGCGAACCTCGCGGCGCTGGCGGTGTTCAAGTACCTCGATTTTCTCGCCGGACTCGTCGCCTGGGTGCCGGGCCTCGCGCTTCCCCCCGTCGGCCTCGCCCTGCCCCTCGGCATCTCGTTCTTCACCTTCCACCACTGCATGTATCTCGCCGACCTCCGGGCCGGCCGGGCGCCCGCCTACGGCCTTCGCGACTACGCCCTCTACATCGCGTTCTTCCCGCAGGTGCTGGCCGGGCCCCTCGTGCGCTGGCGCGAGGTGATGCCTCAGTTCGCCGAGCGTGGACCGGTGGCGCCGGAGCGCTTCGGACAGGGGGTGATGCTGCTCTGCATCGGCCTCGCCAAGAAGGTCTATTTCGGCGACCCCCTGGCCCAGGTCGTCAATCCGGTCTTCGAACTGGCGGCGGGCGGCGCCGGCGTGACGGTGGCGCAGGCGTGGCAGGCGACCCTGGGCTTCACCTTCCAGATCTACTTCGACTTCTCCGGCTACACCGACATGGCGCTCGGCCTCGGCCTGATGTTCGGCGTGATCCTGCCTCAGAATTTCGACGCGCCCTACCGGGCGACGTCCCTGCAGGATTTCTGGCGGCGGTGGCACATGACCCTGTCGCGCTTCCTGCGCGACTACCTCTACGTTCCGCTCGGCGGAAACCGGCACGGCCTCGCCCGCCAGATTCTCGCGCTCCTCGCCACCATGACCCTGGGCGGCCTCTGGCACGGCGCCGGCCTCACCTTCGTGGCCTGGGGCCTCGCGCACGGGATCGGCCTCGCCCTTGGCCTGCTGTGGCGGCGTGGCGGCCTGCCCATGCCGGTGCCGCTCGGCCGGCTCCTCACCTTCGGCTTCGTCGCGGCGACCTGGGTCCTGTTCCGCGCGCCCGATTTCCCGAGCGCCGTGCGCATCTTCGACGGCCTCGTCGGGCACGCGCCCCTCGGCACCGGCCTGCCGTGGCGCACCCTGGCGCCGGCCGCCGCCATCGCCTGCCTCGGCCCCACGGCCTGGAGCGTCGTCCAGCGCACGCCGCCGACCCGGTTCGCGGCGCTCGGCTTCGGCCTGCTGTTCGTCGCCCTGCTCCTGCGGATCGGCGAGGACGCGAACTACGCCTTCATCTACTTCCAGTTCTGAGCACTTCGGGACCGGCGCCGGTCGGCCGTTCTGCGGGGAATTTCGCAGGGTGGCGCCCGCGAAACGCGGGTATCCCGGTCGGTCGGGCAGCGGGCCCGGGTGCATCGGCACGCCATACATCCGTTGCGTGTTTGCCGCAGGGCGCGGATGCCTGTTACGAACCGGCCCGCCTGTGGTATCGGCGCGTTGTCGTGGACCGATCCCTGCATTATAGCGACGCAAAATATCGCCGCAAACTGGCCGCGACAGACTTGCGAGGGGCGCGAATGGCGAAGATCACACTCGAGGACGGCTACGTACCCAGTGAGAGCGAGCCGTTCATGAACGATCGGCAGCGTGAATATTTCCGGCGTAAGCTTCTCGGCTGGAAATCCGACATCATGCGCGAGGCCCAGGACACCCTCGTCGCCCTCCAGAGCGAGAACGAGAACCATCCAGACCTCGCCGACCGGGCCTCGTCGGAGACCGACCGGGCCATCGAGCTGCGGGCCCGGGACCGCCAGCGCAAGCTCACGGGCAAGATCGACGCCGCCCTTGCTCGCATCGAGGACCGCTCCTACGGCTATTGCGAGGAGACCGGCGAACCGATCTCCCTGAAGCGCCTCGACGCCCGCCCCATCGCCACCCTGTCCCTGGAAGCCCAGGAGCGCCACGAGCGGCGCGAGCGGGTCTACCGGGACGATTGAGGTCGCCGGGCACAAGATCGGGACGAAGGCCGCGGCCGAACCCGATCCGGTTCGGGCCGGCGCCGTTCGGCGCCAATTCGGATGAGCGGCGGTGGCCTCGGCGTCGAAGACTGGCGTCGACTTGGTCGGATGCCGGGCGCCGTTCGCGGAACCTTGGGACCGTGGTTCGGCTTCCCCACGATAACACTATCGTCAGGGAGCCAACGCCGTGAACAATGAAGTTCTCATCCTCGTCCTCGCCCTCGCGACCCTCGGCATCGTCATCGGTGTCGCCCTGTGGCAGCGCGCCCGCGTCGCCGCCAAGAAGAACGACCCGGAACGCTCCGCCTTCACGAAGACCCACGGCGAGGCGCCGCGCCCGAACCGGCCCGGCACGGAGCACTAGATTTCCCCGGGGACGATCGTCCCCGGGCGAGGGTTCGCGGTGCCGTCCGGGACCGCGTCAGAACGGCAGCAGCACGTCGACGATCTGCTGGCCGTAGCGCGGCTGCTGCACGTCGGTGATCTGGCCGCGGCCGCCATAGGCGATGCGCGCCTGGGCGATCTTGGTCGACTCGATGGTGTTGTCGGATTCGATGTCTTCCGGGCGGACCACGCCGGCGATGATGAGTTCTCGCACCTCGAAGTTGATGCGGATCTCCTGCTTGCCCTCCACCACGAGATTGCCGTTCGGCAGGATCTGCGTGACGATGGCGGCGATGCTGGTGGTGACGGTCTCGTTGCGCTGAACCGAGCCGGTGCCGTCGCTCGACGTGGTCGAGGTCGCGTCGAGGAGCTTGTCGGCGGCGATGCCGGCGGCCGCCACCGCGGGGTTCTTCTCAAGGCCGAAGGCGTTGGGCAGGCCGAACCCCTCCGCGTTGGAGCGCGAGCGCTTGGTCTCGTTGTTCAGGTTGGCCCGGTCGGTGACATTGACCTTCACGGTCACGAGGTCGCCGATGCGGGCGGCGCGCTGATCCTTGAAGAACGCCCGCGATCCCGTGCGCCACAGGGAGTTCGGCGCGTAGGAGACCGGCTGGACCTCCGGCATCGGCAACCGCACGGGCTTGTAGCCGGCCTGCGCCGTTGGGTCCTCGATGGCCGACAGGGCCGGGGTGGCGCCGATCTGCGACAGCCGATCGGCGGTGTTGCAGGCGGTCAGACCCGTGCACAGGAGCGCGACGGCGAGGGCGGGGCGAACGCGGTGGGTCATCGGGACCGTGCCTGAGGCGATTCGAAGAGGGAGGATCAACGGGTGCCGTCGAGGGCGGCGTTGGCCTGGCGCTGGATCGGGGCCGGCGCCGGGCCGACGGAGACGCGCCCCGGCCCGATCACGGTGGCGGGCAGCACCTTCTTGGAGACCGGGTTGGTCACGGTGATCGCGGCACCGAGGCGGCCGCTCTCGTTGGCCTGGCCCCGGAGGGACAGGGCGAGGCCCGGCGCGTCGAACACGATGGTGACGGCTTCGCCGCGTGCGACGAGGTCGGGCGGCGCGACATCGCCGCCGCGCAGGATCGCGCCCGCGCTCAAGCCCCGCTGCGCCACCTGTCCGGGCAGGTCCGCCGCGCCCGTCCGGGCATCCGTCGGCACCGCCTCCTTCGGCCGCCGCTCGACGGTGAAGTCGGCCGGCGTGACGGCCTCGCCCCGGTTGAGCTGGCGCCCGATGACCACCACCTCGCGAATCTCCATGACGAGGCCGGTGACCCGGAGCGAAGCCTGGCGGTCGCCGAGCGTCACCAGGGCGGCGAGGCGCCGGGACCGCGGATCGTAGGTGAGATCGACGGCCGAGGCCTGTCCGTCGAGGTCGACGGGGGCGAGCAGCACCGGCGCGTCGCCATCGAGACGGATCGCCACGGTGCGGCCGTCGAGGCCGTAGGCGGTCTCGAGGGACCGCTTCAGGGCGGCCTCGATCTCCGGTTGGGCGACGCGCCGGGCGGCGCGCTGGACCGCGACCTGGACGCGTCCGCCCGTCTCGATCTCGCCGAGCCCGAGGGCCGCGACGGCCTCGGCGATGCGCCGGGCCTGGATGGTGCCGTGCCCCCCGAGGGATGGCGCACGGAACAGCGGGCGCACCGAAAGATCGGCGCTCGCCCCCTCCACGAGATCGCCCAGCGTCAGCACGTCGCCGCGCGCCGTGACGTCGCCGCGCAGGCGAAGGCGCTGCGCCGGGCCCTCCGCCAGAACCGGGAGGGTGAGCAGTCCGAATGCCAGGAGCGCGAACAGGGCGCGGGCCACCATCGCCGGATTGACCGGCGAGACGCGGGGCCGAAGGGTCGGGGAAACGTATCTCAGGGCGTACATCTTGATGGCGCTCCCGATCAGCCGCGGAACATCTGCGAGGTGGTGGACATCATCTGGTCGGCGGCGGTCACGACCTTGGAGTTCATCTCGTAGGCCCGCTGCGCCGCGATCAGGGACGAGATCTCCGTCACCGCGTTGACGTTGGCTTCCTCGAGGTAGCTCTGCTGGAGATTGCCGAAGCCTTCCGCGCCCGGTGCAGCCGCGATGGCCGGGCCCGACGCCGCGGTCTCGATGAACAGGTTGTCGCCGATGGATTCGAGGCCGACCTTGTTGACGAACCGCGCCAGCTGAAACTGCCCGAGCGCCTGCGGCGCCGTCTGGCCCGGCACCGTCGCCTGCACCGCCCCCTGGGCGCTGATGGTCACGGAGGTGGCGTTGTTCGGCACCGTGATGCCGGGATCGACGAGATAGCCGTCGCGGGTGACGAGCTGGCCCTGCGCCGAGAGGTCGAACGAGCCGTCGCGGGTGTAGGCGGTGCGCCCGTCCGGCATGGTGACGCGGAACATGCCCTCGCCCCGGATGGCGACGTCGTAGTCCTTCTGCGTCGAGGTCAAGGTGCCCTGCGACATCACCCGGGCCGTCGAGGTGGTCTTCACGCCCGAGCCGATGGCGAGGCCCGCCGGCAGTTGGGTGTTCTGGTCCGACGTCGAGGAACCGGCCCGGCGCAGGTTCTGGTACAGCAGATCCTGGAAATGCGGCTGCTGACGCTTGTAGCCGGTGGTCCGAAGGTTGGCGATGTTGTTGGAGATGACCTGGACGTTGAGTTCCTGGGCCGCCATGCCGGTGGCGGCAGCGTAGAGCGCGCGCATGTGTGCTGATCCTCAGGCGACTTCGGCGAGGCGGCGGATCGCCGTGCCGCGCAGTTCATCGAGGCGCGAGATCACGCCCGACACCATGGAGTAGGTCCGGTTGACGTCCATCAGCCGCGTCATCTCGATGACCGGCTTGACGTTGGAGCGCTCCAGCGCCCCCGACTCGACGCGGCCGGCGAGCCCTGCGGCCGTCGGCGCGGCCGTGGAGGCATAGAGGTTCGCGCCTTCGTTGGTCAGCGCCTGCGGGTTCGCGAACGTCACGAGGCGCACCCGCCCGCGGATGCCGAGGTTGGTCGAGACCGTTCCGTCGGGGCCGATGGCGAGGCCGGTTTCCTGGGGGCCGATCTGGATCGGCCCGCCATCGCCCTGCACGGGATAGCCGTCGCTGGTCACGAGGTTGCCCTGGGGGTCGGTCTCGAAGGCGCCGTTGCGGGTGAAGCGGTCGCCGGCCGGCGTCCGCACGACGAGGAAGGCTTCGCCCCGGACGGCGACGTGGAGGGGGTTTCCGGTCTGCTCGATGGGGCCCTGACCGAGATCGAGGGCCGTGCCCTGGTCGATGACGTAGGACACGCGCCGATCCGGCTTCGGGAACGAGTCCGCGCTCGCCACCGGCATCAGGTATTCCTGGAACCGCGAGTTGCGGGCCTTGAAGCCGTTGGTCGAGACGTTGGCCATGTTGTTGGCGATCACCTCCAGCTCGCGCTGAAGCGCGACCTGGCTCGAGACCCCCACGAACATTGCGTTCTGCATGACACGATCCAACTGCGACGAGCGGTATTGATCGAACCAGTCCGCACGCGGCGTGCCAGCCGGCGCTACCATTTTTTGCCGAACGAAAACAAAGAGTTGTCCGATATGCCCGACCGGGCCGGTCGAGCCGTCCCCCGTCCTCGCGGCAAGTCCGACCCGGCAGCTTTTGCCGCCTTAACGACCCGTTAACCCTGCGGGCCGATATCTCGACACCAGGAGTTTCACGTTGACGCGGGACTCGAGGACGGCGGCGTTCCAGTCAGGGCAGGATCGATGGCGAAGAAGCCGACAAAGGCCGCCGTGGACGGTGAGGAGGGCGCGCCTCCGGCCGGTTCGAAGAAGAAGCTCATCATCATCGGCGCGGTGGCGCTGCTCGCCCTCGGCGGCGGCGGCGTCTTCGTCATGAAGAAGAAGGCCGGCGACGCGCATGCGGCGACCGCGGTAGAGGTCAAGGCCCCGATCGTCTTCCTCGACGTGCGGGAGATGATGGTCAACCTGTCGAGCGAGGCCGGTCAGGACAAGGCGCGCTTTGCCAAGATCAAGATCTCCATCGAGCTCAAGGACGCCAAGGTCGAGCAGGAGGTGAAGCCGCTGATGCCGCGCATCGAGGACGCCTTCCAGGTCTACATGCGCGAGTTGCGCGCGAGCGACCTCGCCGGTTCGGCCGGCCTCTACCGCCTGCGCGAGGAATTGCTGCGGCGGGTCAACGTGGCGATCCATCCGGCACGGGCCGAGGCGGTGCTCTTCAAGGACGTGATCGTCCAGTAGTTTCGGCCTCCTTCCACCACCGCATTCGGGACTCCCATGGCCGACGCCGACGAGGACGACTGGGCCGCAGCCCTCATTGCCCAAAACGAGGCCGGGGGCGATACGTCCCTGGCCGACGAGTGGGGCGCGGCGCTGGCCGAGCAGGGCACCACGACGCATGCGAGCGACGTCGCCGCCGAATGGGCGACGATGATCGAGGACGGGGAGACCGACAATCTTCCCGAACTCGCCGGCAACGACCGCATCCTGAACCAGGATGAGATCGACGGCGTCCTAGGGTTCTCCCTGCGCGAGCTGTCGGCCTCGGGCGCCGGCGGCGTGCGCGCCATCGTGGATTCGGGCGTCGTCCAGTACGAACGCCTGCCGATGCTGGAGATCGTCTTCGACCGGATGATCCGGTTGCTGTCGACGAGCCTGCGCAATTTCTTCCAGGACAACGTCGAGGTGACCCTCGACAACATCACCTCGGTGCGCTTCGGCGATTACCTCAACGCCATCCCCCTCCCGACGCTTCTGGGCGTGTTCCGGGCCGACGCGTGGGAGAATTCCGGCCTCGTCACCGTCGAATCGAACCTCGCCTACTCGACGATGGACCTGCTGCTGGGCGGCAAGCGCGGCGGCACCTCGACGCGCCTCGACGGCAGGCCCTTCACCACCATCGAGATGCAGCTCGTCCGCCGCCTCGTGGAGATTATCCTCAGCGACCTCGAACTCTCGTTCCAGCCGCTCTCCCCCGTGCGCTTCGCCATCGACCGGATCGAGACCAACCCGCGCTTCGCCACCATCACCCGCCCGGCCAACGCCGCGATCCTGATCAGCCTCAAGCTCGACATGGACGGGCGCGGCGGCCTGCTTCAGATCCTGTTCCCCTACGCCACCATCGAGCCGATCCGTGAACTGCTCATGCAGAGCTTCATGGGCGAGAAGCTCGGCCGCGACCACGTCTGGGAAAGCCATCTCGCCACGGAGATCTGGCAGGCGGACGCGACCATGGAGGCGGTGCTGCACGAAACGATGCTGCCCCTGAAGAAGGTGCTGTCCCTCAAGGTCGGCGACACCCTGATGTTCGACACCAAGCCCTCCGACCTCATCTCCGTGCGCTGCGGGGACTGGGCCCTGACGCAGGGCCGCATCGGCAGGGTCGACGACAGTATCGCCGTGCAGTTGACCCGGCCGCTGCGCCGGTCACGCACCACGTTCCAGGCCTTCGAAGCCTCCATGAACAACCGCAACGACGGGTGAGCCCACCATGAGTCTCCTCGTCACCCTGACGGCCGACGTTCTCGTGGCCATCCTGCTCGTCGCGACCATCGTGTCCTGTATCCGCCTCAGCCGACGCATCGCGCGCATGAAGGCCGACGAAGCCGGCATGCGGCAGACCATCGGCGAACTGATGGTCGCCAGCACCACCGCCGAGCGTGCCGTCGCGGGCTTGCGGGCGACCCTCGACGAATGCGATCGGACCCTGGCCGACCGCCTCGCCACCGCCGAGCGTTACGCCGCCGACCTGTCGACCCACGTCGCCGCCGGCGAAGCGGTCATCGGCCGGATCTCGGCCATCGTCGCCCAAGCCGGGGGAGGGCAAACCGGCGCGGGTCGAACCCAGGCGAGCACCCTCAGGGCACCGCCCATGGCCGACACGGCCGTCCGGCCCCATCCGCCGATCGTCCCGCCGCAGACCCGTACGCCCGCGGAAGTTCCGGCGAGCCCTAACGGTGAACGCCTCGGCGCCGCCGCCGCCGCCGCCCTCGCCATGTCGGAGCGGGCCCTCGGCCGCCTGCGGAGCAAGGCCGCATGACGACGCCGGTGCCGACCCGGATTCCCAGCCAAGCCAAGAAGCCCGGTCCGGCCAAGCAGCCTGGATCGTCCAAGAAGCCCGGTTCGGCGGGGAAGCCGAGCCTGCGGCTTCGCTTTCCGCAGCCGCGCCCGATCAAACTTCGGCTCGTCGATGCCGTCACCCTCGCGGCCGTCGGCCTTCTGGTGCTGAAGCTCGCCGCGCTGACGGTCGAGGATGCGAAGCCGGTGCCGGGTGCGCCCCTGCCGGACTTCGCCCGTGTTCTCTCCAAGGCACGCACGGGGTACGAGCCGTCGGATCCGGCCACCACCGGCTCCGTGACGCCCAAGGAACCGGAAAAGCCGGCCGCCGAGCCCACGAAGGCACCGACCCGGCCCCCACCGCCTCCGGAAGCGATGCCGGAATCCGAGCGCGCGATCCTCGAACGCCTGTCGACGCGCCGTGAGACGCTCAAGCAGCGCAGCGATGCCCTCGATCTGCGCGAGCAGCTGATCGGCACGGCCGAGCGCAAGCTCGAAACCGGCATCGATGCCCTGAAACAGGGTGAAGGCAGCGCGGAGGGCGGCGCGACCCAGCGGGCGGAGGCGGAGAAGGCGGCGCTGAAGAACATCGTCACCATGTACGAGACGATGAAGCCCAAGGACGCCGCCCGGGTGTTCGACCGTCTCACCCTGGAGGTGCTGGTGCCCATCGTGCTGGCGATGAACCCGCGCAAGATGGCGGAGGTTCTCGCCCTGATGCAGTCGGAGCCGGCGGAGAAACTCACCGTCGCCCTCGCCAACCGCGCCCGCGGCATGGCGCCGGCACAGGCCCCGGTGGTCGCCGGCCTCGGCCCCAACGAGCTGCAGGCCATCGAGCCTTCCGGCCGGGTGGAACCGAAGCGCTGACGCTTGGGTCTCAGACCATCCTTATGGTTGCGCGCGCCGGGCGTCGGGGTTAGGCGGCAGGCTCGGATGCCACCATACGGCACCGCCCGCCGTCGATCGGAGGGCGGGCTTTCGCGGGAGTGGCGTCGCACACGCTCGAGACGCATCCCTGGAGGCCCAGCTTGTCGCCGCTCTATCCGTTCCGCCCGCAGACCGCCGCGCTGTTCGGCCTGTCCCTGTCGCTCGCACTCCTACCGTTCCTGACCACGCAGACCTTCGCTCAGGACGAGGGCGAGCCGGAGGCGCCCGCTGTGACGGCGCCGAAAGCCAAGCCGAAACCGAAGCCCGCCCCGGCGGCCAAGCCCGCGCCTGCGGCCAAACCGGCTCCCGCCACGATGGCGCCCACGGCCGTCTGGCCTGCCGGCGCGAGTTCGGTCAGCGAGGTCTACGGCGACTGGACCGTCGTCTGCGCCCGGGAAGGCGCCGGGCCGTCGACCTGCACGCTGATGCAGGCCCAAGGGTCGAAGACGGATGGACGCCGCTCCTTCGCCATCGAACTGCGCTCGCCCGCCGAGGGCCGTGCCGCCGGGCTGATCCTGATGCCGCTCGGCGTCAACATCGAGGGCGGCGTCCAGTTCAAGCTCGACGAGGCGGTTCTCGGACAGGGGGCGCCCTATCTGAGCTGCAGCCAGGAAGGCTGCATCGTCCCCGTCAGCTTCCCGACCCTCGCGACGGACACGATGAAGACGGCCAAGGCCCTGACGGTCACGGCCACGCGGCCGGACGCCAAGGAACCGGTGGTCATCACCGTGCCCCTCGGGGGCTTCGGTCCCGCCCTGGCCCGCGCCGCCGCGTTGGCGGGCTGACACCGATGCGGTGGTGATCCGGCGCGCGCCGGCACCGCCGACGAACCGACCGAGAGCCAAGCGCAACAAAAATCCGCGCCCGACGAGACCATCGGCTCGGTCACACTCACGAGGAAACGCCCATGAAGTCCGTTCTGACCGCCTGCGTGTTCGCCGCCCTGGCGACGGCGCCCGCCCTCGCCCAGACGACACCGGACGCTCCGCCACCCGATGCCGCCGCACCGGAGAACAGGCCTCCGGAAACGAAGGCCGAACGCCAGCGCAACAGCGCCGCCAAACTCTCCGGGCTCCTGTACTTCGTGCAGAATGCGTGTCCGGACCTGCAGCCCGACTACGCCCGCTTCAAGACCGTGGTCTCTAGCCTCGGGGTGACCCTGGAAGACCTCTCGGCCGGCGACCTCCTGTTGCGGTCGCGCACCTACACCGAGGTCTACACCAAGGACACGCCCGCGAACTGCACCCGGGCCGAGGCCAATTTCGGTCCGGCCGGGACGACGATCCCCGGGCTCGTCGTCAAGCGGGCGGCACAGTAGCGCCGCGCCCGGCTTTTAAGCCCACGTTAGCCCTGGCCTGAGAGAGTACCAGGACGGTGTGGCGTATGGCGCCCGTCTCGCGGTGCGAGTCGGGTGCCCCTCGGGTTTGGCGAATTCTGCGATGGGTCTGGGTGCCGGTATCGCGACTCGACGGCGTCGGCCCCTGGCCGGCCTCGCCGCGGCGTCGATCCTCGCCGGTCTGGTCCTGTGCGGACCCGCCGATGCAGGGCGCCTGACATCGGCTGCCGGCACGCAGGCCGAGCGCTACGGCCGTATCGCCCTGAGCTTCGACACCGCCGTCACGGTCAAGGCTCGGATTTCGGGGGCGGTTCTCGTCATCACCTTCTCGGAGCGCAGTCCCGCCTTCGCGGAACGCCTCGCCGCGCAGATGCCGGACTACGTGTCCGTGGTCCGGCGGGATCCCGACGGGGCCGGCCTGCGGCTCGCCCTGCAACGGCCCTATCGCGTCAACGTGCAGAGCGCGGGCGAGACGACGTTCATCGATCTCCTGCCCCTCGACTGGGCCGGTCTGCCGCCCCCCCTGCCGCCCGAGATCGTGGCCGAGCTGTTCGCCCGGACCCAGGCCGCCGAGGCCGCCCTGCGCGCTGCCCGTCCGAAGCCGCCCGAGCCCGTCCGGCTGCCCCTGGAACTGGCCCTTCGCCCCAACCTCATGCGCCTCAGCCTGCGTCTGCCCGAATCCGCGACGGCGCGGTTCGAGCGCGACGGCGCGGCCACGCGCCTCGACCTGCCCGGCGCATGGCGGATCGACGACACCGCGACGCGCGGACGTCTGAAGCCCGCGGTGGCGGCCCTGTCCGTGGAGGGGGATGCGGCGGGCGCCCGTCTGCTGGTGACCCCCGCGGACGGGTACGAGGTCACCCATACGCGCGACGCCGACGGCGTCACCCTCGATCTGATCCCCAAGGCCCGGGAGACGAAGCCGTCCGAGGCCCGCGCGGCGGACCCCACGGCCGACGTCAAGCCCGCGGCGGTTGAGCCCAACCCGTCCTCCGGCGCGCCCGCGACCGCTCCGGTGCAGCCGGTCGCAGGCGCGCCGGCAAAGCCGCCGGCCGTCGTTGCGCGAGCGGCCGTGATCCGTCCCGCCGGCCCCGGGTTGGTGTTTCCCTTCGAGCGGATGCCGGCCGCGGCCCTGTTCGAGCGGGCGGGCATCGCCACCCTCGTGTTCGAGACGCCGGGCCCCGTGAGCGTTCCATCGGGCGATCCGATCCTGACGCCCCTGGGGCCGCCCGTGCGAACGGGTGGTTTCGTCACTCTGCGGTTCCCCGTCCCGCGCGAGCGTCTACTCGACCTCGTTCCGGTCGGCCCCACCGAGGCTCCGACGGGCTGGGAGCTCGTGGCGGGCACGGATCTCGCGGCGAGCGAATCCCTATCGGCGGTTCGGAATGCGGGGGCGAACGGGCGCCTCGGCGTCGGGGTGAAGCTGCCCAGCCCCGGCGGCGCGACCTGGCTCGACCTCGACGGAGAGCGCATCGGCGTCGTCACCGGTCACGGTCCGAAGCCCGCCGGCATCGCGAAGCGTCAGGCCTTCGTCGATTTCGAGTTGCTGCCGAGCCGGCAGGGCATCGCCGTCCTGGCGCAGGCGGACGATCTGCTGGTCCGGCCGGACCTCGACGGTGTCTCCATCGGCCGGGATTCCGGCCTGGCCGTGTCGGGCGTCGCGCGGGCGACCGATGCACCGCTGGCGGCCGTCGCCGATCTCGCCGTCGATCGCGGCCCCTGGGAGGCCTCGCGCCGGGGTGACGTTCGGGAGCTCCTGCGCCACCAGCTCGAAGCGGTGACGGAGGCGTCCCGCGTCGCCCGCGGTCCCCTGCGCCTGACCCTGGCCAGGAGTTTCCTCGCGAACGGCCTCTCGATCGAGGCTTACGGCGTCCTCAAGGTCGCGGTGGCGGAGGATCCGGTGCTGGCCGGCCAGCGCGATGTCTCCCTTCTCATCGCCATTGCGGCCGCCCGCATGGGCCACACGGGCGAGGCACGGCGCATTCTGGAGAGCGACGGCCTGAAATCCGATCCGGAGGTGCGCCTGTGGCAGGGCTACCTCGACGCCCTAGCGGGCCAGTGGGCCAAGGCCGACGGGGCGTTCCGGGAGACCGCCGGCATCCTCGAACGGTACCCCGACGATCTGCAGATCCTCCTGCGCAGCGCGGCCGCCGAAGCGACCATCGAGGCGGGCGACTGGGACTCGGCGAGCCGCCACATCACCCTGGCGGGGGCGCGCTTTCCGGAGCGGCCGCTGCGCGATCGGCTCGCACTCCTGCGCGCCCGCATCGACGAGGTCACGGGCCGCACCACCGTCGCCCTGGAGAGCTACCGCCGCCTCGCGGAAGCGGGGGACGGCCCCGTCGCGGCGGATGCCGCGTTGCGCGCCGCCATCCTGGGCCATGCCTCGGCCAAGCTGCCGCTCACCGAAGCCATCGACCGGATCGAGACCCTGTCGCTCACCTGGCACGGCGACGAGATCGAGACCCGGGCGATCGCGGCCCTCGCCAATCTCTACAAGGAGGCCGGGCGCTGGCGTCAGGCCTTCACGGCCGCGCGACGGGCCGACGCCCTGCGCGGCCAGTCGCCCATCGCCCGCACCCTGCACGATTCGGCCCTGGCCCTCTTCGACGAGCTCTATCTGGGCGAGCGCGGCGCGAACCTGTCCGGCGTCGAGGCCCTGGCGCTGTACTTCGACTTCAAGGACTACGCCCCGATCGGTCGGCGGGGCGACGAGATCGTGCGCCGCCTCTCGGATCGCCTGGTGGAGCTCGACCTCCTCGACTCCGCCGGGGACCTGCTGCAGCATCAGGTGGACCACCGCCTCGCCGGGCCGGCCCGTGCCGAGGTGGCCGCGCGGCTCGCCACCATCCGGCTCATGGACGAGAAGCCGCTGGCCGCGCTCCAGGTCCTCGACGCGACCTATCTGCCCGAACTGCCGGAGGATCTGCGCCGGGCCCGCGCGTTCCTCCGGGCACGCGCCCTGTCCGACCTTTCGCGGACGGACCTCGCCCTGGAGACCATCGAGGGCGAGCCGGGGGCCGATGCGGCGCGCCTGCGGGCCGACATCCTGTGGACCGGACGGCGCTGGCGCGAGGCCGGCGAGGCGCACGAGACCCTGGTGAGCGAGGCTTGGCGCCAACGGGCCCCCCTGGACGACAAGGAGCGGACCGACGTCCTACGCGCCGCCATCGCGTACGGGCTGGCCGGCGAAACCCTGAGCCTGGAACGCCTGCGGGCGAAGTTCGCCGACCCGATGGCGGACAGCATCGACGCGCGCACCTTCGCCCTGCTGACCCAGCCCAATGCCGTGCGCACGGCGGGCTTCCGCGAGATCGCCCAGAAGGTCACGAGTGCAGAGACCCTGCGATCCTTCCTTACGGAGTACCGCAAGCGCTATCCCGACGCCGCCGTGCCCGAGCGGGGCAAGCGCGAGGGCGAGGCCCGCGCCGATGCGCAGGGACCGGCAACCCCGCCCGGCTGATCGGGACCGCCGGGCTGACCGGTGCCGAGCCGCGAGGCAAGTCTTCTCCGTCGCGCGGCTTTTTCAGGTGCCGTAGCTCTGCACCAGGGACCCGGCCACCAGGGTCCAGCCGTCGACGAGGACGAAGAAGATCAGCTTGAACGGCAGGGCCACCGTGGCGGGCGGCACCATCATCATGCCCACCGCCATGAGGATCGACGCCACCACGAGATCGATGATCAGGAACGGGATGAACAGGAGAAAGCCGATCTCGAAGGCCCGCCGGAGTTCCGAGATCATGAAGGCCGGGGTGACGATTTCGAGGCCGATGGCCTCAGGGCCGGACGGGACCGGCACCTTCGCCATGTCGAGGAACAGCTTGAGATCCTTCTCCCGGACGTTCTTCAGCATGAACGCCTTGAACGGCGCCGAGGCGCGCTCGAACGCGACGCTCTGGGTGATCTGACCGGCGATGAGGGGCTCGATCCCGGTGCGGTAGGCTTCCCGCCCGACGGGGGCCATGACGAAGGCCGTGAGGAAGAGCGCGAGGCTCGTGACCACGGCGTTGGGCGGCGCACTCTGGGTGCCCAGCGCCGAGCGCAGGATCGAGAACACCACCACGATCCGGGTGAACGAGGTCGCCATCACGAGGACCGAGGGCGCAAGCGCCAGGACCGTGATGAGGGCGACGAGCTGCAGCGCGCGCTCGGTGACGCCGCCGGCGCCGAGATCGACGGAGAGGCTCTGTGCCGTGGCCGCGCTCGCCGCCAGGGTCAGGCCGAGCGCCGTCGCAGCGAGCGCGACGGCGCAGCGTTTGGATCGGATCATCGTGGTTCCGCAGGGATCTGGCGGGGCGTCGCGCGATGCGATTCCCCGGAACGTCGCGTCCTCCACCGCAAACCTGTCGGTGTCATGACCGAAGCGGGGCCAGCCGAAGCGGGCCCGGCGGTCAGCTCTTCTTGTCGAGGGGACGGCCGAGCAGCCGGGCGAATTCGGCCTCGATCTCCTCGACGGAGAACGGGTTCGGTGCCGGAGCGGCCTTCGTCGGCGCGGGCTTGACCGGATCGGGCTTGACCGGCTCGGGCGCCGGCGGCGGGGCCTCCGGCGCGAGGGGTGGCGCCACCGGTCCGTCGGGGGGCAGCGCGGAAGGGTCCAAGTCGAGTCCAGAACGGTCGAGTCCGGAACGGTCCGGCTCGGTCACGGGGGCGGCGGGTTGGGGGGCTTCGAACAGGTCGTCGGCCTGCCCCGCATCGAGCTCGGGCGCCTCGGCGGTCGCGGCCATGGCGGCGGCGATCGGGTCGACGGCTTCGGGCTCGGCCGGCCGGGGCTCCGCGAAGGTGGGGGCGGCGGCCGGTTCGGCGACGGCGGCGACGGGGGTGAACACCGCCTCGGGTTGCGCCCGAGGCTCCGCCATCATCACGGGCGCGGGCGCGGGGATCGGAGCCGGCTCCGGGGCGACCACGAAGGTCGGCGCGGGCGGCGCCGGCACGGGTTCGCGGTTCGGCTCGGGCAGGCGCGGGGGCGCCGCGGCGGGAGACGGGCGGCGCACGGCCTGTTCGAGCTGGCGGGCCATGTCGGAGAGGATGGCCGCGTCGAAGCTGCGCTGCGGCACCGGCGCCTCGGGGCGAACTTCAGGAATCGGCTCGGGATCGGGGCGGGACGCATCCTCGGCGGCCTGGGCACGCTTGGCCGCGCCGGGCACGAGGTTGGCGAGGGAGGGCGGCAGGCGACGGGCCGGGCGCGACGCGGGGGGGTCGGTGCGGGGCGCCGGCTCGGTGGCCGGTTCGCGGATGCGAGCCGTCTCGGCGGCAAAACTCGGTTCTGGGGAACGGGTCGGCTCGGGCGCGCGCGGCGGCTCCGGCACGAAGATGTCCGCCGTGTCGGGTGCGGAGAGGTCGAGAGGGCGGCCGACGCTCGCCGGGCGGGTGGTCGAGCCGGGCAGGGGCGGGGCCACCACCACCGGCATCTCGAACGCCGGTTCGAAGGCCGGCTGGAACCGGGGCGGCTCGAGGGAGGCGGCGGGCTCCGCCTCGGATTCCAGCTCGGGCTCCCGGCGGGCCGCCTCGTCGGTGCCGAGCCGCGCGCCGACGCCGCGCGAGATGTTGCGCTCGATCACGACGTCGTTGGGGCCGCCCACGAGGAGCAGGTGCTCGACGTTGTCCCGCCGCAGCAGGATGAGCTGACGCTGCCGGTCGAGTTCGTAGATGTCGACGATGCCGAGGCGCGGCTGGCGTCCCCGCGCACCGAGTTTCGTCGAGAGGGCGTGGCCCCGGCCGGTCAGGCGGCGAAAGGCGAACACCACGGCGGCCAACACCGCGAAGATCACGATGAAGATGATCGCGAACTGGATCGTCGAGGAGCCGTCTGAACTGAAGAACGAAGACAAGACCGGGGTCTCTCGCTTTTTAGGGGCCACCGGCCCGACGCAACGCTGGTGGAAGCACTATCACGCCCGCGCCGAGCCGGGGCAACAACGTTAAGACTTCGTTAACAGGCTGTTGATGCGGCGGCCGACTGTTCCGCCGGCGCAGGATCTTAACGCGGCGTTAACCATGGGCACGGCAGATTTTGCCCATCGCCCGGCAATTCCAACCGGGCGCGGTCGCTGGAGATCGCACCGTGTCCGTCACCGACCTGCCCACCCTCGGCATGCTGCGCACCCGGATGCAGTGGCACCAGACCCGCCAGAAGATCCTGGCCGAGAACGTCGCCAACGCCGACATGCCGGGGTTCAAGCCGCGCGACCTGGCGAACCCCGATCTCGGTCGCGGCGGCGGCGGCGGTACCCTGGCGATGACCCAACCCGTGGGCGCGTCGGGGGGCAGCCTCGCGGTGACGAGCCCGGCGCATATCGCCCTCGCCGGGATGGGGGAGGGGCCAGGCGCCGATCCGCGCCGGGTCCGGGGCTTCGAGATCAGGCCGAGCGGAAACGGTGTGAATCTCGAGGAGGAGATGATCAAGGCCGCCGACAACCAGGGCAGCTACGGCCTGGCCTCGTCCATGTACCAGAAGAGCCTCGAGACCCTGAAGATCGCCATCGGCAAGCGCTGACCGACCCGCCGATCCTCCGCCCGCTGAACGCCCCTCGACGACGGTAGAGCGCCATGGACTTCCTCAAATCCCTCACCACCTCGGCCTCCGGCCTCAAGGCCCAGTCGAGCCGCATGCGGGTCATCGCCGAGAACATCGCCAACGCCGAATCGGCCCCCACCACGCCCGGCGGCGAGCCCTATCGGCGCAAGATCCCGACCTTCACCCAGCAGGTCGACCGCGAGACCGGGGCGAGCCTCGTCGAGACCGGGCGCGTGCGCCGCGACTCAGCCCCGTTCCGGGTCAAGCACGATCCGGGCAATCCGGCCGCCAACGCGAAGGGCGACGTGAGCCTGCCCAACGTCAACGGGCTCATCGAGAACATGGACATGCGCGAGGCCCAGCGCTCGTACGAGGCCAACCTCAACATGGTCACCGCCACCCGTCGGATGATGGCAAAGACCCTCGAGATCCTCAAAGCCTGATCCGCACTCCCTCGCGCGAAAGACACTCCATGGCCACCAACGCCTTCGCCGCCGGAGCCTATGCCGCGGTCCAGAACATCGGCGCCAAGGGCGCGATGGCCAAGGCCGCGCCGGTCGCCAGCCCGCAGGGCATGAACTTCGGCGCGATGCTGTCCTCGACCCTGGATTCCGTGGGCGAGGCCGGCCGCCGGGCCGACACCCAGGCCCTGGCGGTGGCCGGCGGCAAGGCCAACGTCGTCGACGTGGTCACGGCGGTGGCCGAGAGCGAGACCGCCCTCCAGACCATGGTCGCCGTGCGCGACCGCATGATCTCGGCCTACGAAGAGATCATGCGGATGCAGATCTAGGGGTAAGACCCACGTCCGCTTCTCCCTGCGCGAGGGCGGGACGATCTGAGGTGAACCGCACCGTCTTTCCGGGGCGCCGGAGGCGAAGCCGGAACCCAGAGCCGCCGACAGCGGAAGACCTTGCAAAACGTGAGTTTCTCGATCCCGGGTTCCGCTGAGCGGCCCCGGGATGACAAGGCCCCGGGATGACACGGGGCCGGAGATTTCCGAAGGCCCGAGCCGTCGAACGCGTTCAACTTTTCCACCTGCTCCTCAGAATCCGAAACGAAGCACCCCCATGACCGGCCTCGCCATCATCGACGTCGCGCGCGACGGCATCTTCGTCTTCCTGAAGGTCGCGGGGCCGACCATGCTGGTCGCCCTCGTGGTCGGCCTCGTGATCTCCCTGCTGCAGGCCCTGACCCAGATCCAGGAACAGACCCTGATCTACGTGCCCAAGATCGTCGCCGTGTTCGCCACCCTGCTGTTCATGCTGCCCTTCATGGGCGACGCCATGGGTGGCTACATGACCCGCATCGCCGCCCGCATCGTCTCCGGGGGGTGACGCCTGCCATGACGGGCCGCGAACCTGCCGTGAAGGGCCGCGAACCTGCCATGACGGGCCGCGAACCTGCTATGACGGGCCATGAACCTGCTCCTGCCCGGCATCGCGGCGGCCTTCCTCCTCACCTTCGCGCGGGTCGGCACCCTGGTGATGCTGCTGCCGGGGGTCGGCGAGCAGCTCGTGTCGCCGCGCCTCCGCCTGGCCTTCGCGCTGCTGCTCACCCTCGTGCTGTTCCCGACCGTGCGGCCGCTCCTGCCGATGCAGGGCGAGGCCATCGCCGGGCCGGGGCTCATCGCCCTGCTGTTCGGCGAGGTGCTGGTCGGGCTGGTGCTGGGCCTCAGCGTGCGGATGGTGCTCGCCGCCCTGCAGGTCGCCGGCGTGGTGATGTCGCAGCAGCTCGGCCTGTCCTACGCCATGACCGTCGATCCGACGCAGGGCGGCCAGCAGACGGCGCTGGGCAATTTCCTGGCGCTCCTCGGCGTCACCCTCATCGTGGCCACCGACCTGCATCACATCGCCCTCGCGGCCATCGGCCGGAGCTACGTGCTGCTGCCGCCGGACGGCGTACCGGGGTTCGGCGAGGCGGCGGCCCTGGCCCTGAAGGCCATCGCGCGGGGCTTTGCGCTGGGTGTGCAGATCTCGGCGCCGTTCATCGCCTTCGGCATCCTGTTCAACGTCGGGCTCGGCGTGCTCGCCCGGCTGATGCCGCAGATGCAGGTGTTCTTCGTTGCCGTGCCGGCCTCGGTGCTCATCGGCATGCTGGTGCTGCTCGGGAGTCTGGGCGTGATGATGGGGGTGTTCCTGGACGATATCGGGCGTTACCTCGCGGACCTCGCCGGGCGATGAGCCGCGCTTCCGGCAGCACGGGGGCCTGACCCATGTCCGACGATGCGGATCCGGAAGACAAGACCGAAGACCCGACTCCGCGGCGCATCGAGAAGGCCATCGAGCAGGGCAACGTCCCCAACTCCGTCGAGATCAACACGCTCTTCATCCTGGCGGCCTTCACCCTGGCCCTGGTGATGGCGTCGGGCTCCATCGCGCGCGAACTCGTGGCCGGCATGCGCGGCTTCCTCATGAACGCCCACGCGGTGCCCTCCGACCCGCACGTCTACGCCGCCATGGGCCTGCGCACGATGCTGCTGTACGCCCAGGCGCTCGCCATCCCGGTGGGGCTGGTGGTGGTGGCGGGGCTGGCCGCGGGCCTGCTCCAGCACCCCCTGGTGTTCTCCGTCGAAGCCATCGGGCTGAAATGGGAGCGGCTCTCGCCCATGGCCGGCGTCAAGCGCATCTTCGGCAAGGAGGCGATGTTCCAGTTCGTGAAGGGGCTGGCCAAGCTCGCCATGGTGGGCATCGTCGGTGGCACCATCCTGTGGGGCGAGCGCGACCGCCTCGACGCGTTCGTGCGCCTCGACCTCACCGCCACCCTGGCGGCGATCCTGGCCATCTGCCTCAAGCTCATGGGCGGCATGCTGGCGGTGTTCGTCGTCATCGCCATGGGCGACGCCCTGTACCAGCGCTTCCAGTGGCGGCAGAAGCTGCGCATGTCCAAGGAGGAGATGAAGCAGGAGCACAAGGAGAGCGACGGCAACCCCGAGGTGAAGGGCCGGATGAAGCAGATCCGCGCCCAGCGGGTGAAGAAGCGCATGATGGCGGCCGTGCCCACCGCCACCGTCATCGTCACCAACCCGACCCACTACGCCGTGGCCCTGCGCTACGAGGCCGGCATGCAGGCGCCGATCTGCGTCGCCAAGGGCGTCGACAGCCTGGCGCTCCGCATCCGGGCGCTCGCCAAGGAACACGGCGTGCCGGTGCTGGAGAACCCGCCGCTGGCCCGCGCGCTGCACGCCACCGTGGACATCGACGAGGAGATCCCGGCCGAGCATTACCGGGCCGTCGCCGAGGTCATCGGCTTCGTCATGCGCCTGCGGCGCCGGGCGGCGTGAGCCTTTCGGCGTGTGCGAGATCGGCCAAGCACCACGGTTTGTGCACCTTTTTCCCCGCAATTTAACGGAAGCCGTGGCGGGATGACCCTTGCCGCGCGTGCGGACCGGGCGCTAACCGGTAGGCGCAAGAAAGGTGGATCGACCCGGGATGGCTGAGTTCAGCGGACCAACCAAGGCCGCGTCGAACGCGATCGACCGGTCCGAGCGGCCGGGCCGCGTCGGATTGCTCCTGGTCCTGGCGGGGCTGCTGGTGGGGGCGGCCGTCGGCCTGTCCTTCGTCGCCAACGAGCAGGCCCAGCCGCTCATCCTCGGCCTCCTGGCGCTGCTCGCCATGGCGGGCGTGTTCTGCCTGTTTGCGCTCGCCATCGGCGCGCTCCAGCTCGCCGGGCAGACGGGACGCGACGACATCACCAAGGCCATCGTCGACGCCTCGCCCGAGGGCACCATCGTGGTGGAGGAGGGCGGCCGGCTCATCTACGCCAACGAGGCCTACCTCACCATCGCGGGCGGTGAGAGCTTCGCCAACCTGCGGGCCGTGGAACGGGTCTTCGTCGGCTCGCCCGAGGTGTCGGAGGCAGTCTACCGCCTGGCCCAGGCCGCCCGCGAGGGCCTCGGCCACGGCGAGGAGATCCGCATGGCGCCGCCGCCCGACGGGGCCGGCGACCGCGCCTTCGCGTGGTACCGCATCGCCGTGCGGCCCATCGACCGACCGCGCCGGCCCGCCGCCCTGTGGACCGTGAGCGACATCACCCACGAGCGCGAGCGCCAGGAGAACGTCTTCCAGGAGCTCCAGCACGCCATCGACTACCTCGACCACGCCCCCGCCGGTTTCCTCTCCATCGATCCGGCCGGATCCGTCGTCTACATGAACGCCACCCTGGCGACCTGGCTCGGCTACGACCTCGCCACCGTGGGCTCGGGCGGCCTGCGCCTGCCCGAGATCGCGCCGGGCGCCGACGTGCTCACCGCCACGGGGGGACAGGCCGGCGAGGTGCGGACCGACCGGTTCGACCTCGATCTGCGCCGCCGCAACGGCCACCCCCTGCCGGCCCGGCTCTACCACCGCGTCGCCTTCGGGCAGGACGGCAAGCCCGGGTCCTCGCGCACCATCGTGCTCAACCGCTCGGCCGGCGCGGAGACCGACGAGCCCCAGCGCGCGGCGGAAGTGCGCCTCGCGCGCTTCCTCAACAACAGCCCCATCGCCATCGCGACGGTGGACCACGCCGGCCACATCGCCCGCGCCAACGCCTCGTTCGCGCGCCTGTTCGGCGGCACCCCGCGCCAAGCGATGCCGGACGGGCACGGCAGCCTCAACGCCGAGCCGACCATCTGGGACGCCCTGGTGGAGCGCGACCGCGCCGCCCTGGAGACGGCCCTGACCAAGGCGTCCGGCGGGCTCGCCGCCATCGAGCCCATCGAGGTGATGCTGACGGGGGCGGGCAACCGCTCGGCCCGGGTCTGGCTCAGCCCCGCCGGCGTCGAGGGCGCCGCGGAAGGGGCTCCGGCCCCAGGTACGCCCGGTCAAGGTACTCCCGGTCAAGGCACCAAGGCCGATGAATCCGGTGACCGCGAACGGGTGATCCTCTACGCCCTGGACACCACCGCCCAGCGCCAGCTCGAACAGCAGGTCGCCCAGGCCCAGAAGATGGACACCGTAGGCCAGCTCGCCGGCGGCATCGCGCACGACTTCAACAACGTCCTGCAGGCGATCATCGGCTACTCGGACCTGCTGCTCGCGAGCCACCGGCCCACCGACCCGGCGTTCCAGGACATCATGCAGATCAAGCAGAACGCCAACCGGGCCGCCAGCCTGGTGCGTCAGCTGCTGGCCTTCTCCCGCCGCCAGACCCTGCGGCCCGAGGTGATGAGCGTCGGCGAGGCCCTGTCCGACCTCACCCTGCTGCTGAAGCGCCTGCTCGGCGAGCGGGTCGACCTCGACCTCAAGCACGGGCGCGAGATCTGGCCGATCAAGGCCGACGTGAACCAGTTCGAGCAGGTCATCGTCAACCTCGCGGTCAACGCCCGCGACGCCATGCCTGAGGGCGGGCGTCTGCTCATCCGCACCGCCAACGTGGTGCACGATTCCACCCCCGAGGAGGCGCGCCTCGGCATGCCGGCGGGCGACCACGTCCTCATCGAGGTCATCGACACCGGCCAGGGCATCCCGCCCGACGTCATGGAGAAGATCTTCGAGCCGTTCTTCACCACCAAGGAGATCGGCAAGGGCACGGGCCTCGGCCTCTCGACGGTGTTCGGCATCGTCAAGCAGAGCGGCGGCACCATCGACGTGCGCTCGACGGTGGGGGAGGGCACGACCTTCCGCATCTACTTCCCCCGCCACGAGCCCGTGGCCGAGCCGGAGCCGGCGCCCCTGCCGGCCACGAGCACCACGGGCGAGATCGCCGCCCACCGCCTCAAGGGCACCCCCGAACTCGCCGCCCCGTCGCCGAGGAAGCCCGCGCCCGACCATACCGGCCAGGGCGTGATCCTGCTGGTGGAGGACGAGGATCCCGTGCGTGCCGTCAACAGCCGCGCCCTGTCGGCCCGCGGCTACACGGTGCTGGAGGCGGCCTCCGGCCTCGACGCCCTCAAGATCATCGAGGACAAGAGCCAGACCATCGACCTCGTCGTGTCCGACGTGGTGATGCCCGAGATGGACGGCCCGACCCTGCTTCGGGAACTGCGCAAGCACCACCCCGACCTCAAGGTGATCTTCGTCTCCGGCTACGCCGAGGACGCGTTCCGCAAGAACCTGCCCGAGGGCGAGGATTTCAACTTCCTGCCCAAGCCCTTCAGCCTGAAGCAGCTCGTCGAGACGGTGAAGGAAACCATCGCGCGCTGATTTTTGCGGGGGCAACGAACCGTGCGACTCGGGGCTTCGAACCTGACGTCAGATAAGTTGGCTGGAGGCCGATGACCTCCACGCCGTCATTCCGGGGCCGCGGAGCGGAACCCGGAATCCAGAGCCGCGACGCGCGTTCGACATGGCCCTTCCTGTGTTTCTGGATTCCGGGTTCGCCTGCGGCGATCCGGAATGACTGCGCGGGTGTCGTGACCGACCACGCAATCCGGCGAGCGGTCCGCCATCGTTTTGAAGCCGTCGCTCCGAAACCACGTCTGCCAGCCTTGCGGAATGAGAACAAAACGAGTACATCAATCGTCATCCGAGGCGCATTGAGCCTTGCTCCCACCCCATGCATAAGGATGCCGACGAATGGCCCAGCCAGCGCTGAAAGTTGTGGACGCTCCCATGGTGGACAAGGACAAGGCGAAGGCGATCGACGCCGCGCTGTCGCAGATCGAGCGCGCCTTCGGGAAGGGCTCGATCATGCGCCTGGGCAAGAACGCCCAGGTGGCCGAGGTAGAGGTGGTTTCCACCGGCTCCCTTGGGCTCGACATCGCGCTCGGCGTCGGCGGTCTGCCGCGCGGGCGCGTCATCGAGATCTACGGCCCGGAATCCTCGGGTAAGACCACGCTGGCGCTTCACACCATCGCCGAGGCTCAGAAGAAGGGCGGCGTCTGCGCCTTCGTCGACGCCGAGCACGCCCTGGACCCGATCTACGCTCGCAAGCTCGGCGTGCAGCTCGACGACCTGCTGATCTCGCAGCCCGACACCGGCGAGCAGGCCCTCGAGATCACCGATACCCTGGTGCGCTCGGGCGCCATCGACGTCCTCGTGGTCGATTCCGTGGCGGCGCTGACGCCCCGCGCCGAGATCGAGGGCGAGATGGGCGACAGCCAGCCCGGCCTCCAGGCCCGGCTCATGAGCCAGGCCCTGCGCAAGCTCACGGGCTCGATCTCGCGCTCGAAGTGCATGGTGATCTTCATCAACCAGATCCGCATGAAGATCGGCGTGATGTACGGTAGCCCGGAGACCACTACGGGCGGCAACGCCCTGAAGTTCTACGCCTCGGTCCGCCTCGACATCCGCCGCGTCTCGACCCTGAAGGATCGCGACGAGGCCATCGGCAACCAGGTCCGCGTGAAGGTGGTGAAGAACAAGGTCGCCCCGCCGTTCAAGCAGGTCGAGTTCGACATCATGTTCGGCGAGGGCGTCTCCAAGGTCGGCGAGCTCATCGACCTCGGGGTCAAGGCCGGCATCGTCGAGAAGTCGGGCGCCTGGTTCTCCTACAACAGCCAGCGCCTCGGCCAGGGCCGCGAGAACTCGAAGGGTTTCCTGCGGGACAACCCCGACATCGCCGCGAAGATCGAGGCGGCGATCCGCCAGAATTCCGGCATCCTCGCCGACAAGATCCTGGATACGGCCAAACCCACCGAAGAGGATCTGGACGAAGGCGAAGCCTGAGTTCCGGACCCGTCACCCGACATGAGAAAGCCGCCGGGCCCCGTGCCCGGCGGCTTTCTCGTGGTGCCTCGCTATTCACGCCGCCCGCGCCATCGCGAGGAAGCGGACGATTTTGGCGGGCAAATGCCCCGAATGACACGAGCGTGCCGAGGCGGCCTCGGCGACGTCACGGACGATGTCCTGGGTCGTCGGACCCTGCTGCTCGCGGGAGGCCGCGATGGTGGAGGCGACGCCGTTGATTTCGCGATCTCGCGGATACGTGCCGTGATGGCGGCGATCGCCGAGACTGCCTGACTCGTGGCGGACTGGATCTCGGCGATCTGGCAGGAAATCTCCTGGGTGGCCTGCGCCGTCTGCCTCGCGAGCCTCTGCACTTCCACGGGCGCCTGGATTAGGCCGCGGCGCGTCCTCCGACCATCAGCCCGGCGGTAGCACCTCGATGGCGATGCCGGCATAGAACGCCGCGAGGTCGGCGATCTCGGCATCCGACAGGCCCTTGGCGACGACATTCATGATCGCGTTGCTCCGGCGCCCGTCGCGGTACTCGGTGAGCGCCTTGACGAGGTACGGCTCGACCTGTCCCGCGAGGTTCGGGGCTTCCGGCAGCTTCGACAGCCCGTCCATGCCGTGGCAGGTCTGGCAGGCGGTGGCGGCCTTGCGGCCCGCCTTGGCATCGCCGGCCCGCGCCGGACCGATGGCGAGCCCGCTCAGGAGCGTGGCGGCGAGGAACAGGGCGGCGGCGGGATGGGGCATGCGGACTCCGGGGTCTGGGGCGATCGAGATATCCGCGCGCAGGCCGTCGAACCAGAAGCCGCAGGGCCAAGGGGCAGACGCGGCCGGCGGCCGGTGAGCCGGGCGGGCGCGCGGCCCGCCCCCCAAAAGGTCACTTCCCCTCGTATGAGATCCGGTAGATCGCCCCGGCCGTGTCGTCGGCGACGAGCAGCGAGCCGTCGAGGAACACGGCCACGTCCGCCGGGCGGCCGAGATACTCGCCGTCGCCCGTGAGCCAGCTCTCGGCGAACGGCACCGGCGCGCCCGCCTTGCCGTCCTTCTCCACCGGCACGAACATGATCCGGGCGCCGATGGGCGTGGTGCGGTTCCAGGAGCCGTGCTCGGCGATGAAGATCCCGCCGCGATAGGCGGCCGGGAACTGCTTGCCGGTGTAGAACGCCATGCCGAGGTCGGCCGCATGCGGCGGCAACTCGGCCTGCGGGAACACCGCCCCCTTCGGAGGCTCCTCGTCCTTGTACTCGACGGTGCGGACGGCGCCGCCGCCGAACCACGGGAAGCCGAAGAATTCCCCGGCCTTCGTGGCGCGGTTGAGTTCGCCCGGCGGGGTGTCGTCGCCCATGCCGTCGACCTGGTTGTCGGTGAACCACAGGGACTTGTCGGCGGGGCTGAAATCCATGCCGACGGAATTGCGGATGCCCGTGGCGAACACCTCGCGGTTCTTCCCGTCGGCATCCATCCGGACGATGCCGCCGATGCCGGTTCTGGCGTAGAGGTCGCGCTTCTCCGCCGGCGGCACGTTGTAGGGCTGGCCGAGGGACACGTAGGTCTTGCCGTCGGGGCCGATGCGGCAGATCCGGGCGGTGTGGTTGTAGCTCTCCTCCGCGGCCGGGATCAGCGCGCCCTGCTTGACCAGCACGCCGGCGGCGACGTCGGGGCTCTCGTAGAAGAACTCCGCCGCCGGGAACGACAGCACCCGGTTCTGTTCGGCGATGGTGAGCACGCCGTCCTTCGAGAAGCAGACGCCGTTGGGGATCTTGAAGTCGATGCCGGGCGCGAAGGCCCGGACCTCGTCGGCGACCCGGTCCTTGTCCCGGTCGGTCACCGTGTAGACCTTGGTCTTGCGGGTGCCGACGAACAGCACGCCGGCGTTGGGCCCGACCGCGATGGAGCGGGCATCGGGCACCACGGCGTAGAGGTCGATCCGGAAGCCCTCGGGCAGCTTGATCTTGCCCAGCGTCCGGCGGAGCGCATCGGCGCGGCGCCCGGTCTGGGGGATCTCGGGCGCCTCGGCCGTGCCCGTGCTCTGCATGCCCTGGAGCTTCTCCAAGGCGTCGGCCTTGGCCTTCGTCTCGGCGGGGGCGGCCCCCTGCGCCTGCGCCCCGAGGGGGGCCGAACCGAGGGTGACGCCGGCCAGAAGCGTCGCGACGAGGACGGATCGCATGGGGTACTCTCCCGGCTCCGCCCGCATGATCGGGGCGGTTGCCGGACGGACGTTACGGGCTTGCCAGTGGTCTCCACAAGGGGAGGGCCGTCCCCCGCGAGGGACGGCCCTCCCCGGGATGTCAATACGGCAGGATCTTGACGAACAGGCCCCACAGCACGAGCAGGATGCCGACCACCGAGACGCCCCAGATGATGGAGCGGATCTTCGGCACGCCGAAGCCGTAGACCGGCAGGTAGGCGAGGCGCCCGAAGAAGTAGAGGTAGGCGCCCAGCACCACCGCCGTGTTGTGGCGCCCGGTGGCGACGCAGGCGAGCACCAGGGCGGCGAAGATCGGGAACGTCTCGAAGAAGTTCTTCGAGGCCTTCTCCAGGCGGGCGGCCGCGCCCGTCACCTCCGGCGTCCGGCCCTCGCGGTTGCCGGCGGCCCAGGTGAAGCCGCCGCGCTGCTGCAAGCCGCTGTAGGAGGCGGCGATGATGTGGACGAGGCCGAGGAAGCAGGACCAGGCAAGGAGGCGGATTTCGACGGGCATGGGCGCGGTGTGTCCTTGGTCGGTGGTGATCCCCGTACCTAGACCATCGCGCGGGCGAGGGGCACCCGCCGGTGCGAAACGTGAAACCGCCCGTGACTTGAGCCGGAACCCTCCGTATGAGACGCCTGCGCGCGGACTAGCCGTCATGGCCGTCAGCACCGACCCGGCAGGGCCCACCGACAGAGTCTTTACAGCGATGAGCGGCGTCAACGAGATCCGGTCGACCTTCCTCGACTACTTCGCAAAGGCGGGCCACGAGGTTCTGCCGTCCTCGTCGCTGGTGCCGCGCAACGACCCGACGCTGATGTTCACCAACGCCGGCATGGTGCAGTTCAAGAACGTCTTCACCGGTGTCGAGAAGCGCACCTACAATCGCGCCACCACATCGCAGAAATGCGTTCGCGCGGGGGGCAAGCACAACGACCTCGACAACGTCGGCTACACCGCGCGGCACCACACCTTCTTCGAGATGCTCGGCAACTTTTCCTTCGGCGATTACTTCAAGCCGCAGGCCATCGAACTTGCTTGGGATCTGATCACCAAGGAATTCGGCCTGTCGAAGGACCGCCTGCTGGTGACGGTCTATGCCGACGACGACGAGGCCGCCTCGCTGTGGAAGAAGATCGCCGGATTCTCCGACGACCGGATCATCCGCATCGGCACCTCGGACAACTTCTGGCAGATGGGCGACACCGGCCCGTGCGGACCGTGCTCGGAGATCTTCATCGATCAGGGCCCCGGCCTGCAGGGCGGCCCGCCCGGCTCGCCCGACGAGGACGGCGACCGCTTCCTCGAATTCTGGAACCTCGTGTTCATGCAGTACGAGCAGGTGGAGCCGGGCAACCGCCTCGCCCTGCCACGCCCTTCCATCGACACCGGCATGGGCCTGGAGCGCATGGCCGCCATCCTCCAGGGGGTGACGAGCAACTACGAGACGGACCTGTTCCGCGCCCTCATCGACGCCGTGAGCCACGCCGTCGGCCGCCCGCCGGAGCCCGCCACCCGCGCCTCCTACCGGGTCGTCGCCGACCACCTGCGCGCCGCGTCCTTCCTCGTCGCCGATGGCGTGCTGCCGGGCAACGAGGGCCGGGGCTACGTCCTGCGCCGGATCATGCGCCGGGCCATGCGCCACCTCGAACTCCTGGGCTCCCGCGAGCCGGTGATGTACCGCCTGGTGCCGACCCTGGTGCGCGAGATGGGTCAGGCCTACCCCGAACTCACCCGCGCGGAGACGCTCATCGGCGAGACCCTGCGGCTGGAGGAGACCCGGTTCCGCCGCACCCTGGAGCGGGGGCTGGCCATCCTCGACGCCGAGACCCGCGACCTCGCGCAGGGCCAGAACCTGTCGGGCGAGACGGCCTTCACCCTCTACGACACCTACGGCTTCCCCCTCGACCTGACCCAGGACGCCCTCAAGGCGCGCGGCATCGGCGTCGACACCGACGCGTTCGGGGCCGCCATGGAGCGCCAGCGCAAGGCCGCGCGCGCCGCCTGGACGGGCTCCGGCGAGGCCGCCACCGAGACCGTCTGGTACGGCCTCAAGGAGCGCACCGGCGCCACGGAGTTCCTGGGGTATGAGACGGAGTCGGCCGAAGGCATCGTCACGGCTCTGCTTCGCGACGGCGCCGAGGTGGAGGCCCTGGAGGCCGGCCAGACCGGCCTCGCCCTCGTCAACCAGACCCCGTTCTACGCCGAATCCGGCGGTCAGGTCGGCGACACCGGTACGCTGACGGCCGCCGGCCTGAAGGCGCGGGTGACGGCCACCGAGAAGAAGCTCGGCGACCTCTTCGTCCACCACGTCACCGTGGACGAGGGCCGGCTCGCCCTGAACCAGCCCGTGGAACTCTCCGTCGAGGCCGATCGGCGCGCCGCCATCCGGGCCAACCACTCGGCGACCCATCTCCTGCACGAGGCCCTGCGCCAGGTGCTCGGCGACCACGTCGCCCAGAAGGGCTCCCTCGTCTCGGCCGAGCGCCTGCGCTTCGATTTCAGCCACCCCAAGCCCCTCGACGAGGCCGAGATCCGCGCCGTCGAGGACATCGCCAACGCCGTGCTGCTGCAGAACACCCCCGTGGTGACGAAGCTCATGGCGCAGGACGAGGCCGTGGCCTCCGGCGCCCGCGCCCTGTTCGGCGAGAAGTACGGCGACGAGGTCCGCGTCGTCTCCATGGGCCTGCCTGGGGCGGGCGGTAAGGCGTTCTCGGTGGAGCTCTGCGGCGGCACCCATGCGGCGCGCACCGGCGAGATTGGTCAGGTCTCCGTCGTCGCCGAGAGTGCCGTCGGCGCGGGGGTGCGCCGCATCGAGGCCCTGACGGCGGATTCCGCGCGGCGCTTCCGCGCCGAGGAGGGCCGCACCCTGTCGCAGATCGCCGGCCTGCTCAAATCCGCCACCGCCGACGTACCCGAGCGCCTGGCGAGCCTCATCGAAGACCGCCGCCGCCTGGAACGCGAACTCACCGACGCGCGGAAAAAACTCGCCATGGGTGGGGCCGGATCGGGCGGTGACGAGATCGTGGAGATCGGCGGTGTGAAGCTCCTGGCCCGCGTGGTCGAGGGCGTCGAGATGCGCGACCTCAAGAGCCTGGCCGACGAGGGCAAGAGCCGGATCGGCTCTGGCATCGTCGCCCTGGTGGGCGTCGCCCCCGACGGCAAGGCCGGTCTCGTCGTCGGCGTCACCGCCGACCTCACCGAACGGTTCGACGCCGTCGCGCTGGTGCGGGCGGGCGCCGGCCACCTCGGCGGCAAGGGCGGCGGCGGTCGCCGCGACATGGCCCAGGCCGGAGGACCGGAGGGCACGGGCGCGGCGGCGGCCCTGGACGCGATCCGGACGGCCCTGGCCGGATAGGATCGTGGTGTGCGCGTCGTCGGCCGGTTCGGTGAATTGCCGAGCCCGCCGTGCGACGCCGCAGCGGTACCGCGTACGGCCTTCGATCGCGCGCACCGTGCCGCAAGCTCGGTCCACGGGATCTGCCCCGCACGCCGGGGAATGCCGGCGGGCCCCCCGTGGGCACACGGTCGCGCGGCGCATCCCAGCACGGACCCGGGGGAGCCGACGGCCGACGATTCCTCGCGGCTTGCGGAGGCAGCGGCATGGAAAAGCGCCATCCCCGATGCCACCGGGCCTCCGACCCGCCCCTGAAGTTGCCTGCGGATTAGGCATATGACCTCAGCGTAGGCGCCGGCCGGGCCTGGGAATCCCGCCCGCCTCACCGCGTCGCGGCTGGAGGGCGTGGTGCGGTTTGTGCAGGATCGGCGATACGCTTCCCGGGCCGTTCGTGCGCGGCGAACGGTCCCGTGTGGCGTGGGCGGGCGCGGCCCCGCAACACCGGACCTCGCGCGCGCTCCGCCCCTGTGTCACCGCCCTGACCCGGACGTTCCATGCCCGAATGCCTCGTCTTCCGCGTGCCGACCCGGCACCCCGCCGACGTCTCGGGGGTGATGGACCTCATCGCCGCCGGCGCCGTGGCGGCGGATGAGATCGTGGCGATCTTCGGCAAGACCGAGGGCAACGGCTGCGTCAACGATTTCACCCGCCAGCTCGCCGTGATGGCCCTGGAGACCGCGCTCGCCGGCGCGATGGCGTGTACGCCCGAAGCCGTCGGCGGGCGGGTCGCCCTGGTGATGTCGGGCGGCACCGAGGGCGGCCTTTCCCCCCATCTCCTCGTATTGGCGCGCCGCGACGGCCCGGCCGTGCCCGGCGCGACGGCGCTGGCCATCGGCACCGCCTTCACGGCCGATTTCCGGCCCGAGGAGATCGGCCGCATGGCGCAGGTGCGGGCGACGGCAGCGGCGGTCGCCGAAGCCATGGCCCGGGCCGGGCTCGACGACCCGGAGGCCGTACATTTCGTCCAGGTGAAGTGTCCGCTCCTGACCAGCGCCCGCATCCAGGAGGCTGCCGCGCGCGGACGGGACGTCGCCACCCACGACACCTACGCCTCCATGGGCCTGTCGCGCGGGGCCTCCGCCCTCGGCATCGCCCTGGCCCTCGGCGAAGTGGCGGACGAGGACCTCGCCGACGCCGCCATCGGTGCGCGACGGGACCTCTATTCCGGCCGCGCCAGCGCCTCGGCCGGCATCGAACTCATGCGCAACGAAGTCATCGTGCTGGGCAACGCGCCCGGCTGGACCGGCCACCACGCCATCGCCCACCGGGTCATGCGCGACGGCATCGATTTTTTCGCAGTTCAGGGCGTGCTGGCGGATCTGGGCTTTCCCGGCTCCGGCCAACTGACGCCGGAGGAGTCGGAGCGCGTGGTCGCCCTGCTCGCGAAAGCCGAGCCCTCGCATGACGGCCTGATCCGCGGCCGGCGTCACATCATGAACGACGACAGCGACATCAACGCCACCCGGCACGCCCGCGCCCTGGTCGGTGGGGTCGCCGCCGCCGCCATCGGGCGCACCGACCTGTTCGTCTCCGGCGGCGCCGAGCACCAGGGACCCGACGGCGGCGGCCCTGTTGCGATCATCGCCCGCGTGAGGGACTGAAGCAATGCCCGACTTCGATCTCGCCATCCGGGGCGGCACCCTGGTCACCGCCACCGATACGTTTCGCGCCGATCTCGGCATCCGCGACGGGCGCATCGCGGGAATCGCCGCGCGGATCACGGATGCGGCCCGCACCCTCGACGCCTCCGGGCTCCTCGTGCTGCCGGGCGGCATCGACAGCCACGTCCACATCGCGCAGGATTCCGGCCCCGGCATCGTCATGGCGGACGACTTCGCCTCCGCGACCCGTGCGGCGGCGGCCGGCGGCAACACCTGCGTGATGCCGTTCGCGCTCCAGCCCCGCGGCGCCTCCCTGCGCGAGGCGACCCATGCCTACCGGGCGCTGGCGGAGGGCCAGTGCCACATCGATGTCGCCATCCACCTCATCGTCTCCGACCCGACGCCGGCGGTGCTCGGCCAGGAGCTGCCGGCCCTGATCGCCGAGGGCTACACCTCGTTCAAGGTGTTCATGACGTACGACGATCTGGTCCTGAACGACCGCCAGATCCTCGACGTGTTCGACGTGGCGCGGCGCGAGGGCGCCCGCGTCATGGTCCATGCCGAGGGCTACGACGCCATCCGGTACATGACCGAGAAGCTTGAGAAGGCCGGCGAGACCCGCCCGTTCGGGCATGCCCTGTCCCGGCCGCAGGTGGTGGAGCGCGAGGCGGCGCACCGGGCGATCGCGCACGCCGAACTCGTGGATCTCCCCATCGTCATCGTCCACGTCTCGGGCGCGGAGGCCATGGAGCAGATCGCCTGGGCCCGGGAGCGCGGCCTGAGGATCCACGCCGAGACCTGCCCGCAATACCTGACGCTCACCGCCGACCACATGAAGGGCCTCGGCGCCGACGACCCGATGGCGGGGGCGAAATACGTCTGTTCGCCGCCGCCCCGCGAGGCCTCCAACCAGGCCGCGATCTGGCGCGGCCTCCAGACCGGCCTGTTCGACGTGGTCTCCTCCGACCACTGCTCGTTCCGCTACGACGACGTTCAGGGCAAGCTGAACCCGCGCGCGAGAAGCGCGTTCCGCTGGGTGCCGAACGGCATCCCGGGCATCGAGACCCGTCTGCTGATCCTGTTCTCGGAGGGCGTCTCGGCGGGCCGCATCTCCCTCAATCGCTTCGTCGAACTCACCGCCACGAATCACGCCAAGCTCTACGGGCTCTACCCGCGCAAGGGCTCCATCGGCATCGGGTTCGACGCCGACCTGACCCTCTGGGACCCGAACCGGCGCGAGACGATCCTGCAGGCCAACCTCCACCACGGCGCCGATTACACGCCCTGGGAGGGCTTCGCGGTGACGGGTTGGCCGGTGGCGACCCTCGCGCGGGGTGAGATCGTCGCCGAGGACGGGCGGGTGACCGGCGCACTCGGCCATGGACGGGTGCTCGACCGGGTTGTGCAAGCCGATCCCCCGGTCTGATCGGACGCCGCGACATCGGATGCGAATCGGGTATCGTCTGGCCCGCCCCTTGCTGGGATGCGGGTCGGGAGACAACGCATGGACGTCGAGCTGATCCGCCTGACCAAGCGCTACGGCCACACCACGGCCGTGGACGGCATCGACCTGAAGGTCCGCTCGGGCGCCTATTGCTGCCTGCTCGGCCCCTCGGGCTGCGGCAAGACCACCACGTTGCGGATGATCGGCGGGCACGAGACCGTGTCCTCCGGCGACGTGGTCATCGGGCCGAAGGCGGTGGGCGATGCCACCCCGGCCGAGCGCGGCACCGCGATGATGTTCCAGAGCTACGCCCTGTTCCCCCACCTCAACTGCCGCGACAACGTCGCCTTCAGCCTGAAGATGCGGGGCATCGGCAAGACCGAGCGCCGGGCCAAGGCGCTCGCCATGCTCGACCTCGTGCAGATGGCGCATCTGGCCGAGCGTCTGCCGGCCCAGCTCTCCGGCGGCCAGCAGCAGCGCGTGGCGCTGGCCCGGGCCCTGGTCACCGGACCCAAGGTCCTGCTCCTCGACGAGCCGCTCTCGGCCCTCGATCCGTTCCTGCGGGTGCGGATGCGGACCGAATTGAAGCGGCTCCAGGCCGAACTCGGCATCACCTTCATCCACGTCACCCACAGCCAGGAGGAGGCGATGGCGCTGTCCGACCTCGTGGTGGTGATGAACGGCGGCCGCATCGAGCAGGCGGCCGACCCCCGCACGATCTTCGAGCGCCCCGCCACCGCCTTCGTCGCGCGCTTCATCGGCGGCCACAACATCATCCGCCTGCCCGATGCGACGGAGGTCGCCGTCCGGGCGGACCGGATGCGCCTCGGGGCGGAGGCGGGGCCCGGGGCGGTGCCGGCGCGCGTCGTCTCCGTCGAGTATCAGGGCACCAGCGTGCATGTGGGCTTCGAGGCCGACGGCCTCGGCGGGAGCGGCGCGACCGCGCTCACGGCCGTCATCGACGACGGCGCCTATGCCGGCCACCCTCTCGCGCTGGGCCAGACCGTGCCCCTCGGCTGGGATGCCGCCGCCGCCCATCGCCTGAGCGCCTGAACCGTTTCTCACTGCGTACGAGGAATCCGCATGACGACCACGATCAAGCTGAGCCGCCGCACCCTGCTGCGGGGCGCGGGGGCCACCGGACTGGCCCTCGGCGCCGGCCCGATCACCGGCTTTCCCAACGTGATCGCCGCCGAGCCCGTGACCCTGCGCTACCTCGGCACCGCCGTGAACCAGTCCGGCGACATCGCCCGCAAGGTGAAGGAAGATCTCGGCATCACCCTCGAGTACATCCCCGTCGTCACCGACGAGGTGACGAAGCGCGTGGTGACCCAGCCGAACTCGTTCGACCTCCTCGACACCGAGTTCTTCAGCCTGAAGAAGCTCATCCCGTCGGGCAACATCCAGGGCATGGATGCGCGCCGGATCAAGCAGGCCGACAACATCACCCCGGTCTTCACCAAGGGCGAAGTGGCCGGAAAGAAGATCGGCGACCAGGGCACCGCCCCGAAGAAGGTGTTCTACCTCGAGGGACAGAACTCGAAGAATTTCGCCGGCTCGGCCACCGAGTGGATCACCCTGATCCCCACCACCTACAACGCCGACACGCTCGGCATCCGGCCAGACCTGATCAAGCGCCCGATCACGAGCTGGAAGGAACTCCTGAACCCCGAGTTCAAAGGTAAGGCCTCGATCCTCAACATCCCGTCCATCGGCATCATGGATGCCGCCATGGTGATCGAGGCCACCGGCGACTACACCTACCCCGACAAGGGCAACATGACGAAGGCGGAGATCGACCGCACCATCAAGCTGCTGATCGAGGCCAAGCGCGCCGGCCAGTTCCGCGCCTTCTGGCAGGATTTCAACGAATCAGTGAACCTGATGGCGTCCGGCGAGACGGTGATCCAGTCGATGTGGTCGCCCGCCGTCACCAAGGTGCGCTCGCAGGGCGTCGCCTGCACCTACCAGCCCCTCAAGGAGGGCTACCGCGCCTGGGCCACGGGCTTCGGCCTGCCCAAGACCCTGACGGGCCGCAAGCTGGATGCGGCCTACGACTTCATCAACTGGTTCCTGTCCGGCTGGGCCGGCGCCTACCTCAACCGCCAGGGCTACTACTCGGCGGTGCTGGAGACGGCCAAATCCCACATGGAGCCCTACGAGTGGGCCTACTGGATGGAGGGCAAGGCCGCCGAGAAGGACATCAAGGGCCCGGACGGCGGCGTGCTGGAGAAGGCCGGCGCCACCCGCGACGGCGGCTCCTTCGAGGCCCGCATGGGGGGCGTCGCCTGCTGGAACGCGGTGATGGACGAGAACACCTACATGGTCCGCAAGTGGAACGAGTTCATCGCCGCGTGAGCGGGAGGACGGATGTTCGCGGCCCCGTGTGTCGGAGCCGGGCGATCGTCGGTGACACGGCGCGCGAACGGCCGAGCGGTCACCGCTCTCCCCGCAAGAGGGGAGAGGGTTTCTCGTACGCAGGAGTAGAGCCATGACCGACATCGCCCTCCCCGCCCTCGCGAAAACCCCGACCGCCGCGGCCTCGACCACCAGCCTCACCGCCAAGACGCGGCGGCGCCGCGCGCTGGCCTATCTCCAGGCCGCCCCGCTGGCGCTGGTGTTCCTGGTGTTCTTCGTGGTGCCGCTGGCACTGACCCTGATCGTCAGCTTCTGGTCCTACAACGAGTACGAGATCATCCCGGCCTTCACGGTGCAGAACTACATCGACGTGTTCGAGGGCTGCCTCAACACGGCGGACGCCTGCACAACCGTGCGGACCTACCTCTCGACCCTGAAGTTCTGCGCCCTCACCTGGGTCTTCACCCTCGTGATCGGCTTCACGGTGGCGTATTTCGTCGCCTTCCACGTGCGTTCGAAGACGATGCAGATGGCGCTGTTCCTCGTCTGCACGATCCCGTTCTGGACCTCGAACGTGATCCGGATGATCTCCTGGATCCCGCTGCTCGGCCGCAACGGTCTCGTCAACGACACCCTGATGGGAATGGGCCTCATCAAATCCCCCATCGAGGGCCTTCTCTATTCCGACTTCTCGGTGGTGCTCGCCTTCGTCCACCTCAACACGGTCTTCATGATCGTGCCGATCTTCAACAGCATGGCGCGGATCGACCGTTCGCTGATCGAGGCGGCCTACGATTCCGGCGCCACCGGCTGGCAGACCCTGTGGAACGTCGTGGTGCCGCTGGCCAAACCCGGCATCGCCATCGGATCGATCTTCGTGATCACCCTGGTGATGGGCGACTTCGTCACCGTCGGCGTCATGGGCGGCCAGCAGATCGCCTCGGTCGGTAAGGTCATCCAGGTCCAGATGTCGGCCCTGCAACTGCCGGCGGCGGCGGCCAACGCGGTGGTGCTGCTCGGTGCCGTGATGCTGATGATCGTGGCGATGACCCGCCTGATCGACCTGCGGAAGGAACTCTAGCGTTGAGCGACCGACCCCGCTCCCCCGCCTTCTATGCCCTCGCGGCGTTCTTCGCCCTGTTCGTCGCCTTCCTGTACGGCCCGACGCTGACCATCCTGGTCCTCAGCTTCCAGGGTCCGCAGGGCGGCCTCACCTTCCCGATGAACGGGGTCTCGACGCACTGGTTCGGCAAGCTCTGGGCCGGTCTCGGCATCGTCGACATCTGGGGGGCGCTGTGGCGCTCGCTCCGCCTCGGCTTCGTGGTGATGGGCCTCACCGTGGTCATCGCGTTCTTCGCCGGCCTCGCCTTCCGCAAGCGCTTCCGCGGCGAGGGCGCGCTGTTCACCATCGCGGTGGCGAGCCTGATCGTGCCCTCCATCGTGGTCTCGCTCGGGATCGGCCTGGAATTCCGCCTCCTCGACGATGCGGTGAACTGGGCGGCGGCCGCCACCGGCTGGGGCTGGCTGCAGGAGCACGGCACCCTGATGGGGCTCTACACCTCGGCGCTGGGCGCGCACCTGACCTGGACGCTGCCCTTCGGCCTCCTCATCATGTTCGCGGTCTTCAACCGGTTCGATCCGGCCTACGAGGAGGCCGCCCGCGATCTCGGCGCCACCGGCGCACAGACCCTGCGGCACGTGGTGGTGCCGATCCTCGGCCCCTCGCTCGTCGGCGTCGCCCTGTTCGGCTTCACCTTGTCCTTCGACGAACTCGCCCGCACCAGCCAGGCCATCGGCGGCCGCAACACCCTGCCGCTCGAACTCCAGGGCCTCACCACCACCGTCACCACGCCGGAGATCTACGCGCTCGGCACCCTGACCACGGGCATGTCGCTCGCCGTCATCGGCCTCGCCCTCGGAACGAGCCTTTACCTCCAGCGGCGCAAGGCGAAGGCCGGGCTGCGCCTCGGCTAGGACTTCCGAGAACGGTTCGGGGCGGAAAGCCCGTGCGGGCTATCCTGGGATAATGCATGCGCAGGGAGGACGCTTACGATCCGCGCATCATCGGCGTTTTTACAATAGGGGCTGGTGACCGGGAGAGATTTGGGCTTCCGCCTATGTGGCAAAGCGAAGTTGCTATGCACCCGGTTTCCAACAACGCTCCCATGACCATGCTGCTGCGCAAGCTCGACAGCATCGCCACCCTCTCGGATGAGGAGCAGGAGGCCGTTCGCAACCTGCCGGTCAGAATCCGGACCCTCGAGCCGAGACAGGATATCGTGCGGGAGGGCGACATGCCCTCGCAATGCTGCCTGGTCCTCGAAGGCTGGCTGTGCCGCTACAAGGTGTTGGGGGACGGGCGCCGCCAGATCTTCTCGTTCCACATTCCCGGCGACACCCCCGATCTGCAGAGCCTCCACCTGCCGGTGATGGATCACAGCCTCGGCACCATGACCGTGGCCACGGTGGCGTTCATCCCGCACGACAGCCTGCGCGACCTGACCCTGCGCTTCCCGCGCCTCGGGGCGGTGCTGTGGCGCGACACCCTGATCGACGCGGCGATCTTTCGGGAATGGATGACCGGCATGGGTCGCAAGTCGGCCTATGGCCGGATCGCGCACCTGTTCTGCGAGATGTACCTCAAGCTCGAAGCGGTGGGCCTCGCCGGCGATCACCGCTGCCCCCTGCCGATCACCCAGACCGAACTCGGCGATGCG
>NZ_LMMI01000015.1:0-110308 GCF_001422775.1 Methylobacterium sp. Leaf87
GCGCCTGTCACCCTCCCGGCGCCTGTCACCCTCCCGGATCTGGCCTTCCGGCTACCCATGGCCGCCACCATGCAGTAGCCTTCCAATTGGCTCGGTCCAAAATACCGGTCAGGTCACTTGTCGGATTGCATGAAACGGTGATGCCAAATCAAGGATCCCTCGACCCGGTCGCGCACTGCAAAGGTCAGGGCCTGCGCATTCAACAGGCCGATTAGGTCGGCAAGGGCGCGCTGCGCCGACGAAGCAGTTGCAACCGTCGTGGGGCGCAGGGCTGGATAGGTGTCGCCGAGATCGGCGAGCACCCGGCGGGACAGCGGCGGCAGCGCGCTTATGCGCGGGGCTGAATCTGGCTCTCGTCAGAGCCCCGCTTCAGCCTGTTAGCTCGGATCCGCGGCGTTCTCGATCTTACTGCAGGCTTGGTGCGAGGCCAATCGAACGAAGCCGCATCCGAAACCTGTTCGGAGTTCGACCGGTCTGGAACGGCAGCCGAGGTAGCTTTGCCCTTAAGGCGTCGAGGAGCCGGCAGCGCCGGCATGTCCTGTGCGAGCACGAAGCGAGCGACGCGGGCAGTGTCGAGATAACGGGCTGTGAATGAGGTGGCGAAGTCGGCCGCTCCCGTCTCACCAATCGCGGCGACCACCGCCTCCAAGGTCAGGGTGCTGAAGCCGACTCGGCAGTGCGCTTCGGCAGGGTCTCCGAGTTCGGCGGCGTAGCGGTGGCTCATGGTTTGGACGTGATTGTTGTGAGCGGGCCCGAGCAGGATAAAATAGCCCCGGCCGTACAGACCGTGCCGCAGCAGGAGCTGGCTCAGAACGTGCTCACGCCGCAGCTGCTCGAATCCCGACCGAGCTAAGACCGCGGCGTTAGGATCGCGATATAGGCCACTATCCCGGGTGGTCTCATCATAGCGCAGTCGCGGAGCCGGAGTGGGACCGCCCGCGCTCTCCGTGTACTTGACCTCGATGGCCACGAAGGCGGGCTCGCCCTCCGGCGTCACGATATCGATAAAAACATCGAAAGCCGTGCCGTCGTCAAAGTAGTCCGGCCCACGCCGGCCCGGGCTGTGCTCGAAGCGGATCCCGGTGACGGTGCCCACGAAGCCCGGCAGCAGGCGTTGGAGCACGGTCGCGGCGCGGCCTAGGTCGAGTGCCAGGGGGACGAAGAGGTTAAGGGTCAAAGCCTGGCTGGACAGGAGGTTGCCCCACAGCCGGGTCTCTTCGAACAGCGCGCCAGGCTCGCGAAACAGCAGGATTTCTCGGACGTGGGCGGCGATCGCCGGGCTCAGGAAGGTAGCTCCCGCCCGCGCCGCGGCCGTGGAGAGCCGAGAGGCCAGACGGACGGAATTCGGCCGGACGGTGTCGGATATCGTGGACGAGGCGGTCCGGCCCCCGGCCCGCCGCGGCTCCAGGCGGTGCTGCCCGGCCGGCAGACCGTGCTCCTCCCGCCAGAGCGAGGCCAGCAGGCGGCACGCGGCGGTAAAGCGAGTGTCGGTGGAGACGAAGACGTCCTGCCGTCGCAGCACGTCTTCAGGTACCAGCGGCACGGGGCGGCTTGGCAGCGTCGTAGGAGATAATGCGGAAAGCGCTATCCCAACCGAGGTCGGCAAATCGGCGCGATCGGCGATCAGGGGAGCCGTCGTTTCACCCAAGGGGCGGATGGACTGGGGTAGGGGAATGCTCGACATCTAAGGAAGCTCCGAACGCCCGCACAGATACGGGCTCGGCTTCCATTCCATTCGAATTGAGGAAGTTCAGCCTACCCGGCTGATTCGGCCGTCTCGCTGCCTCGGACCTCGGCGTCATCCGCTCCAGAGGGGGATGATAGTATCTCCCTCCTTTTTGTATTTAGTCCGCAACCAGCTCAATCGACAGCCAACCCGTCGCTTGTCCTGAGCTTTTTGGGGCGGAATACCCAGCGAAACATCTGTTGCCATCGCTTATCATCCCCGCAACCCACGAGACTTGGCTCATGATGATAGGTTCTGCGCAGAGATTCGGATCAGGAGACGCTGATGCTCTGCAAGTTAGCATCCTTGTCGTTGCGACTTAAGCGTTCGGAAAGCGGCTAGTAAATGATCGTCTTCATCCTATGGTGGCGCCGAACGGGCATCGCACCGGGGCGTCGCCAGGGGCTTGACTGATTGCGCCTCCTCACGCGCAATAACCTTACTGTAATTTACAGCTGCGGGTTGACCTGCGTGACCATTCAGTTCGATCCAACTCGCGGCTGGGCGGCGAGCCATGCGACGGCACCATTAACTGGAATGAGAAGGCGGCGCCCCACTTTGACTGCGGGTAAACGTCCCGCCGCGATCTCTTCCAGAGCTTTCGTCCGGCCGATGCTGGACCAAGCCATGAAATCCTTCAGCGAGAAAGCGCCCTTGCTGGGTGTGACGAGTGTCGCGGACATCGAGGATCACCTGAGTTGATGACGGATGAGGCAACCCATCGCGGTTGCAGTGCCATATAGGAGGAGCACCACGCACCACTCAGACGACTTCGTGCACTTCCTGCTGGCGGCAGCACCGGCTCCGCATTACGTGCCTCATGCAGCATCGAACCACAGCTGTGCTGGACGAGCTGCCCTCAACACAGTTGTGCACCGCTCCTCAAAAACTCTTGCGACTTAGACCCCCCTCTGCTGCATGTTGGGTGCTTTCTTGAGCACCTGAGGGACCGCATGGCGATGGATCTAGTGGGCCGCTACCGCCCCCACTGCTTCAAGGAGGTAAGGGGCCAGGATCGGGCTGTGGCTTATCTCCGTCACCGCATCCTGAACGGTCAGCACGGCGAGAGCACGCTTTTTCAAGGTGCCTTTGGGTCCGGCAAGACGACCTTAGCGCGCATCTATGCGACAGCCCTGAACTGTGAGGCCCCCGACGAGACCGAAGGTTCTCCCTGCGGCGAATGCCGGTCCTGTCAAGAAATGACCGACGGACTCCATCGGGACTTTCGAGAGTTCGACGGGGCGCGCTTCAACACACATAAACACGTCGTGGACGACCTTGCGGATTGGCTCAGGCGCCCGTGCCGATCGGAAAATCGATGGCGGATCCTCTTCATTGATGAAGCGCAGGCGATGACACGCGCCGCTAAGTCCGCCCTGCTCAAGCCGATTGAGGACGCGCCGGAGAACACGATCGTCTTCCTGGCGACGACGGAGGCCGAGAGCCTGCCGGAGACGTTGCGCTCCAGGCTGCAATCGATCGAGATCCGCTCCCTCACCGCTCCAGCATCCGTCCAGTACCTGCGCGAGATCGCTGAGCAAGAGGGCATTCAGGCCGAGAGCGACGCCCTGGCGGTGCTGGGCGCGCTCAAACGGGGCCACCCCCGCGATCTCCTGCGGGGACTTGAACAGGTCGCCTCCGTCCAACCGATCACCCGTGATCACGTACTCGCGGCGTTCGGCGTCGGATTGGTCGAACATCTGCTGCGCCTCGGCAGGGCTCTCGCTGTCGGCGACTTGGGCCCGCAGCTCCAGGCCTTCTCCGACTGGCCTGAGGGTACCGCGATCAAGCTGCGCTACCTACAGCTGTTCCTTCTGTCGCTATACTACAAGCAGGTGCTCAGCCTGAGCGTCACGCTCGACCCGCTGATCGATGCGATCACTGCCGCCGAACGCGCCCCGATCCACGAAGTCTTGCAACGACGTCTGCGTGACGCCGGCGTCGACAGCAACGTATTCTGGCAGGCCATCTGCGGCTTCTGGCCGATGGTCCCAGCCGATCAGGACGACGCCGCGCTGCAGCTGCGCCTGGTCCTGTTCCTCGACCGCTTCAACGCCCCGGGCGTGCCCGACGTCAGGGCGCATGCCGATCTAGCGCCCCGCTCAGATCGACCCGCCCGGGCGAAGGCGAAGCCAGTTGCCCGAGTGAGCGGCGCAAACCCTCGACGTCCCGTACGCTCCGCTCCTGCCAGGGCCACCCATCTCGCGCGAGATACGGCCGAGAAGATCATCCGAGCCGCATCGTTCCTGATCCAGGAGCACGGCCTCTGCTTCACCTGCCACCTGCTGGTATGCCACCAGCTTATACAGCCATCGGGCAATGAAGCAACTCTGATGACGGAGTTCTGCCGCAACGCCGCCAATTGGCTTCGCCGATCCGGGACCCCGGTCTTTCGCCTGCTCCTTCGCGAGATCGATCCGGCCCTTGGCACGTGCAGCCGCTTCGTCGCACACGTTCCGCCCGGGCAGCTGTCTGCCTTCGAGGCGTGGACGTGCGCGTGGTTCATAAAGAGCCGAGGGCTCACTATTGCGGACGATGCACTGACGTTCGACCGGCTCGCCCCCTCGATGGTCCGGACGCCTGCAGGTCGGATCGGCTTCCATTGGAAATGCGTGCGTGATCTCTGCGCCAGCCTCGATCCTGGCGTTCAAGACAGGGCACAGGGTGAGGCATCACCGCAACCGCTCGTCACGCTGCTCGGTATTCCAGCGTCGAAGCGGCGCAGCCCCGCCGGCCGGCCGGACCGCGCCTACAGCGCTTCCGAAGCCCTATCACAGACGACATTCGAGGCGCGGGTCGCGGCGACAGGGATGCCATACCTGTCCGCGTACGATGATGGCGCCTACGGGCGGATCGATGAGGGATGGGAACTCGATGAACACCGCCACCGCCAACGCTTCTCGGCCGACCGAGCCACGCGGCGCCAGCAGATCGATACGATATTTCCGGAAAGTGATCTGGCGACACGGCGGGACCGAGTGGCCGCGCTTGAAGCGCTTGCCCAGGTTTTCCCGCTCGACGCGCGTGCCAGGCCAGGGCGAGACTGGGAGATCTGGCCGCCCCGCAGGCGCTGAGTGCTCATGTTTCGGGTTTTGTTTAACGCACAGCTCAGCCTGCTGCGCGCTTCCCGGTTCGCGCGCGTCCGCCCTCCGGCTGGCGTACGGTCGGTGCCAAGCAGAGGGGGACGCATGCCAGGAGCGATTCATCTGATCTGCCGTCGCGATGACGGGGTGAACCTCAACGGCCTCTCGAAGCTCGACGATAGCTCATGGCGGTCGTGCTGCTGGGCAATTTCGCAGGCCGAAGCCGCCGCGCTGGTCGGTGGGTGGATTTATTTGCACAGCGCGAAGAAGCACAGTTCAGAGTTCGGCGGCCTCGTGCACTCGGTTGAACCAGCAGAGCGCGCTGGAAATGCCCGTGAGGCGGGATGGGCCATTATCTTCGAGGCGCGTGCCGAAGGTCGCAACCAGGCGTGGCGCGGTGCCAATCACAGCATGGCCTGGACAGGAGGCGTTGTTGATCCTGTCTATTCTCATGAGCTGAAGGCGATCTGATGCTGACTGGGCCCAGAGGTCGTAAGCGCCCCGACGGCACGATCGGTCATGGGGTAGGCGTCAAGCACAGTGGACGCAGACGGCCATCGTCGCCGGCAGCAAGGGCGTTGTAGGCTATCGTGCGGCAGGCGCAGAACCGGGCTGAGCCCCCAATCGACGAACTCGCTTTCCTGTGTGAGCCGCCTCCTCTTGAGGCCGGTCGGCCCCTCCTGCACATCTACCGCTCCGGCCGCTTCCGTCGCGAGGTGCGCATGCGGGTCATTGCCTGCGCACGGGCGATCGATTGGGGATTCGAGGACGCGCCGACGCTCGAAGCCGTCGGCGACGGGCTTCTGGCGGCTCGCTTCTACCCCACTGTGTTCGCCTATCGCGAGGAGGCGACGCGCAGAGGCAGGCCATCCGGGACGCGTGAGTCGGATTCATACCTCCCAATTCTGGCCGGCCTAGGCAACCACACGGCGTTTCTGTGCCTGCCCCACACGAGTCCGCTCCTTGCTCAGCCGGGTTGGGCCGAGCTTGCTGCCCAGGCGCTGGTAATCGAGGAACCGCCTGTCACCTCCGCGACTGTTGAGGCTCTCATAAATGGCCTGATGCGGTGGGCACCCTGGTATGAATTCGCGCGCCTGCAGGGTCGCAGCAGGCTGGTTGCCTCGCTGAGCGCGCGCTGTCTTGAAGACAATTGGACGCTGCCGCAGCTCGTCCAGGCGTTTCAGGCGGGCGCCCTGGCAGGCGGCATCGACTTTGCCCGCAATTGCTTCGACACCGATCTGGCAGATGAGCGCGATGCAATCGCTCCTGCACGCGCGATCGCGCCTCGGCTCGAGCGCTTCCTCGCAACGTGCGACGACGGGAGTTTGGCGCAACTCGTCCGCCTGATTGACGATCGCTGGTATCGCCAGGGCTATCGGCCGGACGAGATCCTCGCGGCACTGCACCGGAGCGCGGCGACTTTGCTGCGTCGAAGCCGTGGAGTGAACCCGATACAACGAACACGGCAGCGCACGGAAGCAATGGGTGCTTCCTTCAGGGTCCTCCTCACTTGGTGCGTGTTCCTCTTGATCCACGAGGACGAGGCTCACCTCAACCCCTGCCTGTTCGTCGACTTATTGGGCCGCCGGTTCCGAACGCTCGTCCGCGGTCAGGCTCCAGTGGATGAAGCTGTCCTGGACTGGGGGCGTCTAGCAGCCCGTCTAGTGAACGGTGGGACGAACGATCGTGCCGCTCTGCGAGCTGCACGCAATCACTTGCACGCGGCGCTTGAGGCCGCGCTGCAGGCGCAGGACCCGCCTCTCGCTGACCGCTTCATTAGCCAAGTTCGCGCTATCGTCACCCGGACCTGGGCTGCGAGCGAGGCCACCCCTGAACAGGAAGAACTCAGCGATGAACCACCAGAGGTAGTCGACGGGTTACCTCTGCATCAGGGCGAACGCGCCTCCCTATCGAGTGATAAGGCTGACCTATCGTACTCCAGCTTTGCGCAGGTGCCAGGTTCTCGGGGGGCGGTCGCGCAATTGCAGTCCCTCGCGGCGGAGCCGAAAGCACCGGCGATCCTTCTCGAAGGACCGCCAGGCTCAGGACGCCAAGCGATCGCTCGCCTGTTCGCGCGCGCGATCCAATGCGAGGGCGCGGCGGATGCGCCGTGTGGGCTGTGTGAGGGATGTCATAGATTCAGCCCAACACCCGACCAGGTAAATTATCTAGAATGCGACGCGACCGAGAATCTAGACGAAACTCAGCTTAGAGCTTTTATCGATGGGGCCGAACGATCGTTGCCGTTTATCCGCCACCCCGTTCTCATCATCACGGAGGCGGAGGCTACTGTCGGATCCCTGCTCGACTCTGTTTTAAAGAGGCTCGAAGAGCCAGGGCGCAACGTCGCGTTCGTATTCATCACAGCGGATCGCAAGCGGATGCGCTATACGATCACCTCGCGATGCACCGACCTCACGCTCGAACGCCTAAGCGAAGCCGACAGCCTCGCATTTCTGCATCAGCTCGCGGCGCGCTCCAACCGACCCCTCGATGCAGGTGCGAACGAGCTTATTATTGCTGCGGCCGAAGGACTGGTCGGGAACCTGCAGCGTGGTTACGCCGCTGCCGCAGGAACGACCGGTGGAGGTCCGCTTGGGATCTTAGAAGCAATGCACCATGCCTGGGGCCCTGGGGCAATCGCGGATTGGGACGCGATCACGACTGGGATGGCGCCAGCAGCTTCGCTGCCCTCAGCCACTAAACGGGCAAATCGGCTCCGTTGCCTACTACTCGACGTCCGCTTGCGCGGCTTGGAGAGTCCTTCCCTAGGAGCACTCGCAGTGCCGGCCCTCGCCGGTAGCACTAACGAGGATTTGATGAGGGTCATAAAAAATCTTCGAGAGGCCGCAAAGAAGCTCGGCATTGCACCGGAGGATCTCTGGTCCGAAATCGCGAGGCGTTGGTCAACGAATATCGTGAGTGAAGATGTCGGATTGTCCGTCGAGCTGGGCGAGACGAGAAGACTCTATCCGACGCCTACCCTTTGAACGATATTGAACCCTCGACCCGTGCTCAAATTGCCGCACTCGGTTCGCTGCGGCTCGCCAACGTACGCTGACATTCGTTGAACCTGTTGGGGCCCATAGTAGGGCCCCAAAACGCACGATTAATTTTCGCAATAAAAACAGCAGGTTAGATGGAGTACTGGCGGAAGGGGTGGGATTCGAACCCACGGTGGAGTTGCCCCCACGGCGGTTTTCAAGACCGCTGCCTTAAACCACTCGGCCACCCTTCCGTCCGCGCCGGCGCGGAGCCGGCGGGGTGGGAGGGTTCTAACGGAGAACGCCGCGGTCGGAAATCGAAAACTCAGGCGGCGCTGGCCTCGAGGCGGCTCAGGCGGTCGAGAAGCGCGCGGTCGTGCAGGAGGGCCATGCGCTCCTTCGGCGAGAGCCAGGCGGCGGCCTCGTCGAGGGTGTGGGCTTCCACCACCTTGGCCTGGGCCAGCGCCCGGTCCGTGTCGATGACGCCGCGCGGCCGGGGTGCGGCCTGGGGCAGCATGGCGGCGTGGGCCTCTGCGAAAGCGGGCTCGGCGTGGAGGGCCCGCAGGGCGTCCGCATCGTCGAGGCCCTGCGCGGCATTGCGGGCGGCGAGGCGGCCCGCCTGTGTGGCGATGGCGGGCGGGTCGCGCTCCTCCGGGGTCATGAGCAGGCCGAGCCGCTTGAGGGCCAGCCCCCAAGCGAGCTGACCGCTCGCCCACGAGATCGGGATCGCGAGCACGAGGCCGAGGATCGTCGGCGACATCCAGAGGAACAGGGAGGTCGCGATGGCGAAGGCGGCGATCCCGGTGACGAGGCCGAGCGCCATGTGCCAGCGGTGGCGACGGACGATGTCGCTCCACGGGATCGAGCCGTCGTCGCGCCGCTGCGGGTTCCAGCCGGTGTCGCGCCCGACGAGGATCTGGAACACCGAGCCCGACTGGATCAGCATGGCGATGGGCGCGATGAGGGCCGAGAGCAGGATCTCGATCAGGCTCGACAGAACGAGGCGGACGGCGCCCCCGCAGGCCCGTCGCACGGGGCCGTCGATCAGCGCCAGGATGAGCCCCAGAAACTTCGGGGCGAGCAGGATGCCCATGGTGATCCCGAACAGCCGGAGCGCGCGAACGGGATCGAAGCGCGGCCAGACCGGGTAGAGCCCGAACTCGCTCGTGAAGTATTCCGGCCGCACGTAGGCGGTCTGCAGCACGAGGGCGATACCGACCACGAGCTGGGCGAGCCAGAGCGGCGAGGCGACGTAACCCGCGATACCCGTGGCGAAGTGCTGGCGCGACGCGGTTTTCAGACCGGCGGCCCCGATGATGCGGCTGTGCTGAAGGTTGCCCTGCGCCCAGCGCCGGTCGCGTACGGCCACATCGATGAGGGAGGGCGGGCTCTCCTCGTAGGAGCCGGGAAGGTCGGGCAGCATGGTCACGCTCCAGCCGGCGCGCCGGATCAGGGCGGCTTCCACGAAGTCGTGGCTGAGCACATGGCCGCCGAAGGGCGGCTTGCCGGGCAGGTCCGGCAGGCCGCAGGCGGCGGCGAAGGCCTTCGTGCGGATGATGGCGTTGTGGCCCCAGTAATTGCCGTCGCGGCCCGACCACACCGACAAGCCGGTGGCGATGACCGGCCCGTAGATCCGCGCGGCGAATTGCTGGACGCGCGCGAACAGGGTGTTGCGGTTGATGATGAGCGGCAGCGACTGGATGATGCCGGAATCCGGGTCGGCCTCCATGGCGGCGGCCAGATGCACCACGCACGTGCCCGTCATCAGGCTGTCGGCATCGAGCACCAGCATGTGGTCGTAGGTGGCACCCCAGCGCGAGACGAAGTCGCCGATGTTGCCGGCCTTGCGGTGATGGTTCTTCGGCCGGTGGCGGTAATACAGACGGGCGGCGTCGCCCCAGCGGGCGCGAAGATCCAGGAACGCGCGCTCCTCGGCGATCCAGGCGTCGCTCAACGTCGAATCCGACAGCACGAAATAGTCGAAGGCGTGGCCCAGGCCGGTGGCATCGATCTCGACGCGCATGGCCTCGATGGCGGCGAAGGTCCGGGCCGTGGCCTCGTTGTAGACCGGCATCACCACCGCCGTGCGGGTGGTGAGCGCCGTCGGCAGGGCAGGGGCCTTGGGGCGGCGCAGGAGCACCAAGAAGCCCAGGATCGCGCCGGTGAAAGCGAGCGCGATCCAGGAGAAGTTCAGGGTGAACAGGGCGAGCAGCACGTATTGCAGGGCCGTGGTGCCGCCCGAGACCGCCACCACCTCGTACATCTGCATGGCGCCGTAGGCGGTGAGGAGTGCTGCCGCGCCGAACACGAAGAGGCGGGCCAGCCACGGCTTTCCATGGCGGACCGAAGGCACGTGGCCGGCGCCCTCGTCCCAGGTGTCGAGGCGCTGCACCGGCATGGCCAGGGGCGCCTCGGGCGGCATCGCCGGACGGAACGGGGCGGGTGCCGGGGCGACTTGAGGCGCGGGTGCGTTCACGGTGTCCAACGGTAGAGCCAGGTTTCGGTGAGGGGGGTGTCGCCCCGTTGCAGGGCGAGGCGCAGTTCGCACGCCTTCTCGCCACGCGGGTCGAGCTCGAAGGCGACGCGCACGGTCTTGCGGTCGGGGTAGCGGTAGAGGGTGCTCGCCGTGATGGCGCCGGGGCCGACCGAGAGCTGGGTCCGCAGGTCGCCGGCTTCGGCCAGACCCTCCCCGGTGAAGTCGACGAGGAAGAGGCGCCGGTTGTCGTTCGTCCCGCGCCCGGCGCGGGTGCCGGAAACCACGGCCACAGGCACCGGCTCGGGTGGCTGCCAGCACCAGTGCTGGCGGTAGCTGAACGCCCGCTCGGCCCCCGCCGCGAGGCCGGCTTTCGGCCGCCAATAGGCCAGGATGTTCTCGTTGAATTCGGAATCGCTCGGGATTTCGAGCAAGGTCACGGACCCCGGTCCCCAGGCGGAGAGGGGCTCGAGCCACAGGGACGGGCGCCATTCCCAATGCTGGATGTCGTCCTGGAAGCTGCGGTAATCCCGCGCCCGCTGCATCAGCCCGAAGCCCTTCGGGCTGTCGTCGACGAAGGACGAGACCTGCAGGGTCTCGGGGTTGCGCGCCGGGCGCCAGATCGCCTCGCCGGAGCCCGTGCGGATCTGCAAGCCGCCCGAGGAATGGACGGCGGCGCGCGCATCGTCGGCGCCGCGACGGTCGTGGGGACCGAACAGGTAGCTCGTGGTCATGCCCCCGAGTCCGAGGTGATCGATGGCGGTCCGCGCGAACACCGTCCCCTCGACGTCGCAGAGCGAAGCCGCTCCCGGGCGCAGGCTCATGCGAAAGGCCGCCGTGGCGGACGGCGAATCGACCAGGGCATGCAGGACGAGGGGGCCGCCGGGACCGGGCCGTTCGATCCAGACGGCACGCCACTCGGGAAATTCCTCACCCCGTGCATCGGCCGGTCGCAGGGTGAGGGCGCGCGCGGTGACGCCGAAGCCCTGGCCGGCCGCGACGAGGCGGAAGAACGAAGCGCCCTGGAGGTAAGCGAAATCCGTGAGCTCGCCGCCCGCGAACCGGGCCCGGAGCTTGAAACCGGAATACCCCGGGTCGTCCTTGAACGTCGGGATCTGGGTGGTGTCCGTCTCGAAGCGGGCGCGGTCGTAGGCCACGGGGCGCACGACCCCGTCCTCGATGAGCGCCAGGGCGACCCGTCCCCTGAACACCGAGCCGCGATGGAGCGGTTCGATGGTGAAGCCGAGGTCGGCGTCGGCCCAGACCGCGCTCCCCGGCACGGTCCGAATCCCGGCATATTGCTCGCGGTTGAGGCCCGTCAGGGCCTCGGGCAAATCGTCCGTGCGCGGGGCGACGTAGGCGCGCGCGGCCAGTGCCCGGGCGAGGTCGGTGACCAATCCGGCCTGGAATGGCGTGCCGGCCGCCGGAAGGGGCGGAGCCTCGTCGGCAAAGGCATGCGCGGGCAGGGCGGCGAGCCCTCCGGACAACGCCACCACGCCGGCCCCACGGAGAAGATCGCGGCGGGTATGGTCCTGGGAACCTGCCATCGCGGGAGCGTCGGACGGGTGAGCAACGGCAGCGTGGGAACCTGGGAGCGGCAGCGTCATGGGACCTGTCGTTTGGGCGCGCTCGGGCGCCGGATTGATGGAGAGCGCGGCTCAGGCGCAGGGTCTACCATGCGTCGGCCTGAACTGGAGATTAAGTGTCACACAACGCCCAAGTCCCCGGTCCCGTTCGACGCGTCGGAGCCGGTTCGCCCCACACAAGCCTGGCCGTCTGGCCGAGCCGGCGCGCTTATGGCACATCGAGACCGTCGATGGTCATCGTCGACGCCGCAACGGAGGCTCTTCATGGCACTGATTCCATGCCCCGCCTGCACGCACCGTGTGTCCACGCAGGCCTTGGCTTGCCCCGCCTGCGGCCATCCCGGTCAGGAGCATTCCCCGCGGGGCGGAGGGGGCGGCATCGCCCGGGTGCTGGGCCACGTCGCCGGCACCTACATCTCCACGACGACCCTGGCGAGCCTGGCGCTGGGCTGCGTCATGTTCGTCTGCGTCGCCGCCGTGCTGATCACGCTGATCCTCTCCGGTCGCTGATTCCGAGGGCGGTGCTTGTTCCAGGGAAGGCGCTTGTTCCAGGGAAGGTGTTTGCGAACCCGGCGGGAGTCAGCCGGGGCCTTGCCAGACCCGGCGGTGGCGCAGTAGCGCACCGGCAGCGCGCGTAAGGACTGGGACCGACCGATGGATGCAGCGACGACGACCGGGCGCAGCCTCACCGCCATCGTGCTGGCCGCCGGCAAGGGCACGCGGATGCGCTCGGATCGGCCCAAGGTCCTCCACGCCGTGGCCGGGCGGACCATGCTCGGCCACGTGCTCACCGCCGCCCGCGAGGCCGGCGCGGGCCGCATCGCCGTGGTGGTGGAGCCGGGGCAGGCGGCCGTTGCCCGGGAGATCGAGCGGATGGCCCCGGGCGCCGCCGTGTTTCCCCAGGCCGAGCGCCTCGGCACCGCCCACGCGGTGCTGGCTGCCCGTGACGCCCTGACGGCCGGCGACGACGACGTGATCGTCGCCTTCGGCGACACCCCCCTCGTCACCGGCGCCACCCTCGCCCGCCTGCGCGCACCCCTGGCCGACGGCGCCGCCGTGGCGGTGCTGGCCTTCGACAGTCCGAACCCCACGGGCTACGGCCGCGTGCTGACGGACGGCGGACGGGTGGTGGCCATCCGGGAGGAGAAGGACGCCACACCCCCAGAGCGGGCCGTGACCCTGTGCAATGCCGGGCTGATGGCGCTCTCGGGCCGGCACGCCCTCGACCTCCTCGCCCGCATCGGCAACGCCAACGCGGCCGGCGAGTACTATCTGCCCGACGCCGTCGCCCTCGCCGTCGCGGACGGGCTCACCGTAGCCGTGGTGGCCGTGGACGAAGCCGAGGCGCAGGGCGTCAACGACCGGATCCAACTCGCCGTCGCCGAGGCCGAGATCCAGAGTCGCCTGCGGCGCGCAGCGCAGCTCGGCGGGGCGACCCTGATCGCCCCTGAGACGGTTTTCTTCAGTATCGACACGGTTTTGGGCCGGGACGTTCTAGTGGAACCTCATGTGGTGTTCGGCCCTGGCGTCACCGTCGGTGACGGCTCTGTCGTCCACGCCTTCTCGCATCTCGAAGGCGCCACCCTGGCGCCGGGCGTCCAGATCGGTCCCTATGCCCGCCTGCGCCCCGGCGCGGTGCTGGAGGCGGGCGCACGGGTCGGCAACTTCGTCGAGATCAAGAACGCGCGCCTCGGCGCCGGCGCCAAGGCCAACCACTTGAGCTACCTCGGCGACGCCGAGATCGGGGCGGGCGCCAATGTCGGGGCCGGCACCATCACCTGCAACTACGACGGAGTGAACAAGCATCGCACCACCATCGGGGCGGGCGCCTTCATCGGCTCGAACACCGCCCTCGTCGCCCCCGTCACCGTGGGGGCCGGTGCCATCGTCGGGGCGGGCTCGGTGATCGCGGCCGATGTCCCCAAGGACGCGCTGGCCGTCTCGCGGGCGCGCCAGCGCAACCTCGCCGGATGGGCGCCGGGCAAGCGTGCGGCTCTGGCCGCCGAGAAGGCCAAGCGCGCAAAATCGTAAACCATGCGGGCGGTTGGGCCGATTGCCTCAAGCTTGCGTTGAGGGTTTGCCGGCGACCCTTGGCGTCGACCGGGTGGCGCGCCTGTTCCAATCCGATACAAGCCCGGCTCGGCCGCGGTTTGGCGGCCCGTTTGTGAGAGACACGACCCATGTGCGGAATCGTTGGCATCGTCGGACGGGACGCCGTGGCCGGGCAGCTCGTGGAGGCCCTGCGCCGGCTCGAGTATCGCGGCTACGATTCGGCCGGCATCGCCACCCTGACGCAGGGGCGCCTGGAACGCAGGCGCGCGGAGGGCAAGCTCGCCAACCTCGAGGCGCGCCTGCGCGACGAGCCCCTCGCCGGCGCCATCGGCATCGGCCACACCCGCTGGGCGACCCATGGGCGCCCCAACGAGGCCAACGCACACCCGCACGCCACGGCGCGCCTCGCCGTGGTCCACAACGGCATCATCGAGAATTTCCGCGAACTCAAGGCCGAGCTGCAGGGCCTCGGGGTCCGCTTCGAGAGCGAGACCGACACCGAGGTCGTGGCCCAGCTTATCAGCCACGCCATGGAGGGGGGCTTAAGCCCCATCGAGGCCGTGGCCGCCTGCCTGCCGCGCCTGCACGGCGCTTTCGCCCTCGGCATCCTGTTCGCCGGCCACGACGACCTGCTCATCGGCGCCCGCCACGGCGCGCCGCTCGCCATCGGGTTCGGCCAAAGGGAAGCAGGGATCGGCGAGACCTATCTCGGCTCCGACGCCCTGGCGCTGGCGCCGTTCACCGAGGAGATCACCTACCTGGAGGAGGGCGACTGGGCGGTCCTGTCCCGCGCGGGCGCCGAGATCCGCGACATCGGCGGGGCCATGGTCGAACGCCCGCGCCAGCGCATCGTCGCCCAGGCCTACCGGGTCGAGAAGGGCAACCACCGCCACTTCATGGCGAAGGAGATCCACGAGCAGCCGGAGGTCGTGGGCCGGACCCTCGCCCACTACGTCGATCTGGCCAATGGCCGCGTCGCCCTGCCGGGGGACCTGCCGTTCGATTTCGCCACGCTCTCGCGGCTGTCCATCACCGCCTGCGGCACGGCCTACTACGCCGGGCTCGTGGCCAAATACTGGTTCGAGACACTGGCGCGCCTGCCCGTGGAGATCGACGTCGCCTCCGAGGCGCGCTACCGCGAGCCGCCCCTCGACCGCGACGGCCTCACCCTGGTGATCTCGCAATCGGGCGAGACCGCCGACACACTGGCCTCCCTGCGCTACGCCAAGAGCCAAGGCCAGCACACCCTGGCGGTGGTCAACGTGCCGACCTCGACCATCGCCCGCGAGGCCTCCGCCGTGGTGCCGACCCTGGCCGGCCCGGAGATCGGCGTCGCCTCCACCAAGGCGTTCTCGTGCCAGCTCACCGTGCTCCTGTGCCTCGCCATCGCGGCGGGCCGGGCGCGCGGCACCCTGAGCGCGGAGCGCGAGCGCGGCTTGGTCGACGCCCTCATCACCGTGCCGGGCCTCATGGCCGAGGCGGCCAAGCGCGAGGGCGAGATCGAGGTTTTGGCCCGCGAGGTCTCGAAGGCCCGTGACGTGCTCTATCTGGGGCGCGGCACCAGCTACCCGATGGCGCTGGAGGGCGCCCTGAAGCTGAAGGAAATCAGCTACATCCACGCCGAAGGGTATGCGGCGGGCGAACTCAAGCACGGCCCCATCGCCCTCATCGACGAGAGCGTGCCGGTCATCGTCATCGCCCCCCACGACGCGATCTTCGAGAAGACCGTGTCGAACATGCAGGAGGTGGCGGCGCGCGGCGGCCGCATCATCCTCATCGGCGACGCCAAGGGCGCCGCGGCGGCTGGCCTCGAGACCATGGCGACGGTGACCATGCCCGACTGCGATCCGGTGGTGGCGCCCATCGTCTACGCCGTGCCGATCCAGCTCATCGCCTACCACACGGCGGTGTTCATGGGGAAAGACGTGGACCAGCCGCGCAACCTCGCGAAATCCGTAACGGTGGAATAGCCGCCCGGCCGCGCACGGCCCCACCTTCGACAGGCGCCCTCGGCGCGACCGGCACAGGGTCGCGCCGAGGGCGTTTTCATGTCCGCCCTTGCGCTTCCCCATCCCATCCCCATCTCAAAACCATCCAACCGGATGGTCTGAAGGGGTTCTGGAGATGGAAAACAACGTTCACGCCCTGCGGCCGAAGCTGCCCGACAGCGAGAAGGTCACGGTCAATCTCGGCTTCGTCGATCTCGGGCACATCGACTTGATGGTCCGCGACGGCTTCTTCGCCAACCGGGCCGACTTCATCCGCACCGCCGTGCGCAACCAGCTCGAACGCCAGGGCGAGGCCGTGCGCCAGTCCGTGGCCCGCAAGGGCCTCGAACTCGGGCTCTCCCATTACAGCCGCGTCGCCCTTGAGGCGGCGCGCGACGCCGGCGCGCCGCTCCACATCCAGGTGCTCGGCCTCGCCAGCATCGCCCCCGACGTCACCCCCGAACTCGCCCGCGCCGCCATCGCCTCCGTGCAGGTGCTGGGTGCCTTCCAGGCGAGCCCGGCGGTCAAGGCGGCCCTCGCCGACCGCATCGCCTGAACTCCCTCACCGACAAGGATTCCGATCCATGGCCCCATTCGACGCAACCCACTACTCCGCCATCGACATGGCCGCCGTCACCCGCCTGACCCAGGCCGGGCGGCTCGCCGAGGCGATGGCCCTGCTCCAGGGCAAGCCTGCGCCCGAGGCGGACGCACCGAAGGACACGAAGCGCCCGCGCCCGATCCTCGACATGGTGGCCCCGACGGACGGCACCGGGGCCTGGACGGCGCCGGGGGCAGACAGGGACACCACCGCCGACGCCCCCACGCAGGCGGCACGGCCCGACCCAGCACAGGCCCTGCGCGCCCTATCCGAGCGCTTCACCAAGGCCGGCGGTCTGGCGGCGATGCCGAACCTCGAAGGTTTCGGTCAGGGACTCGGTCAGGGACTTGGCCGAGGCCCCGCCACAAAGCCGATTCCGGTGCCCGAGGGCGCCCGCTTCGAGACGCGCCGCTTCACCGGTGCGGGGGGCGCCCGCGACTACAAGGTCTACGTGCCGAGTGGCCGGACGGGCGAGACGCTCCCCGTGATCGTGATGCTGCACGGCTGCACCCAGTCGCCCGACGACTTCGCCGCCGGTACCCGCATGAACGCGCTGGCCGAGACGCAGGGCTTCCTCGTGGCCTATCCGGCGCAGCCCCCCTCGGCCAACGCGCAGAAATGCTGGAACTGGTTCAACGCCGGCGACCAGCAGCGCGAGGGCGGCGAACCGGCCCTCATCGCCGGTATCGCCCGGGCGGTGGTGGCCGAGTTCGGCGGCGACGCAACCCGCGTCTACGTCGCCGGCCTCTCGGCGGGCGGGGCGGTGGCGGCCATCATGGCCGCGACCTATCCCGACCTGTTCGCGGCGGTCGGCGTCCATTCGGGCCTCGCCTGCGGGGCGGCCCGCGACATGCCGTCCGCCTTCGCGGCCATGAACGGCGGCGGGGCGGTCCAGGCGCGCGGGAACGGCCCGGCCGTGCCGACCATCGTGTTCCACGGCGACGGCGACCGTACGGTCCATCCCGTCAACGGCGAACGGGTCATCGCCCAGGCGACGCCCGCCAAGGCTCTCGGTACCACGGTCACCAACGGCACCGCGCCGGGGGGCACCCGCTATACCCGCACGGTCCGGACCGACGAGGCCGGTCGCGCCGTGCTGGAGCATTGGCTCCTGCACGGCACCGGCCACGCATGGTCCGGCGGCAGCCCGGACGGGTCCTACACCGATCCGCGCGGCCCCGATGCCAGCGCCGAGATGGTGCGCTTCTTCCTGGCGCACACGCTCGCGGAACGCCCGACCCGACACTGAACCGGCGGGCCGGGCGCGCAGGCGCGACCTTGAGCCCGGCCCCGTCTGCGGCTACCTCTACGCAAGCGGGCCGGGGCCGGCCGACGATCCTCGGGCGCCGTTCCCCGCGCCGAAAGTGCATCCGTGGCGACACTCATCCCACCGGTCCCCGAACCAGAGCCCGCAGGCGCCCGCCCCCGGGTGAGCGCACGCGGTCGCCTGCGGACCTACTTCCTCACCGGCATCATCGTCTCGGGCCCCCTGGCGATCACCATCTACATCACGTGGTGGTTCATCAGCCTCATCGACGGCTGGGTGAAGCCCCTGGTGCCGGCGAGCTACCTGCCCGACCATTACCTGCCGTTCTCGATCCCAGGCCTCGGCCTCGTCATCGCCTTCCTGGCGGTGACCCTGCTGGGCTTCCTCACGGCCAACCTCGTCGGCCGCAGCGTCGTCGAGTTCGGCGAGGTGCTGCTCGCCCGGACCCCGGTGATCTCGGGGCTGTACAAGGGCCTGCGCCAGATCTTCGAGACGCTGTTTTCGGCCAACGGCACCTCGTTCCGCACTGTCGGCCTCGTGGAATTTCCGGTGAAGGGCACTTGGTCGGTGGTGTTCCTGTCGGCGCCGGCCGCGCCCGACGTGCAGAACGCCCTGGCGCCCGGCGGCGACCATGTCGGCGTGTTCCTGCCCTGCGCGCCCAATCCGACCACGGGGTTCTTCTTCTACCTGCCGCGCCACGACATCGTTGAGATCGCCATGAGCGTGGACGATGCGGCCAAACTCGTCATGTCGGCGGGCGTGATCCAGCCCGACGATCCGCACGCACGGATCCAGGCCATGGCCGCCACCTTGCGCCATGCGCAGGAAGCGGCGGTGAAGCCCGCCGCCCCGGTGGACGCCTGAGCGAAGCCCAGATTCGCGTCGCGAAGCGATCGACCGGTATGAGGGGTCATCCGGCGCCAAGAAGCCGGATCGCGGCGTCGCGCTCGAACAGGTAGAGCAGCACCCTGAGGGCCTGTCCGCGGGTACTCTTCAGGCCGGGATCGCGCTGGACCACGAGTTGGGCGTCGTCGCGGGCGACCTGCAGCAGTTCGGCGTCGGTCTCCAGGCTCGCGAGGCGGAAGGCGGCCAGGCCGGATTGGCGCGTGCCCAGTACCTCGCCCTCGCCGCGCAGGCGCAGGTCCTCCTCGGCGATGCGAAACCCGTCCTCGGTCTCGCGCATCATCTCCAGGCGTGCCCGCGAGACCTGCCCCAGCGGCCCGCGATAGAGCAGCAGGCAGGTGGACGCCCTGGCGCCCCGCCCGACCCGGCCGCGCAGCTGGTGGAGCTGGGCCAGCCCGAAACGCTCGGCATGCTCGATGACCATGATGGTCGCCTCCGGCACGTCGACGCCGACCTCGACCACGGTGGTGGAGACGAGGATCTTCGTGACGCCGGCGGAGAATCGTTCCATGGCGGCGTCCTTGTCCGGCCCCGGCATCTTGCCGTGGATCAACCCGACGGCGTCGCCGAAGCTGTGGCGCAGATCCGCGAACCGCTCCTCCGCCGCCGCGAGATCGATGAACTCGGATTCGGCCACCAGGGGACAGATCCAGTAGACCCGGTCGCCGGCCGCCAACGCGCGGCCCAACCCCGCCACCACCTCGTCGAGGCGGTCGGTGGAGACGAGGCGGGTGACGATGGCCTGGCGGCCGGCGGGTTTCTCGTCGAGCACCGAGACGTCCATGTCGCCAAAGCAGGTCAGCGCCAGGGTGCGGGGAATGGGTGTGGCGGTCATCACCAGGATGTCCACGGCCTGGCCCTTGGCCCCGAGCGCCAGGCGCTGGTGGACGCCGAAGCGGTGCTGCTCGTCCACCACGGCCACGCCGAGATCGCGAAAGACCACGCTGTCCTGGAACAGGGCATGGGTGCCGACCACGATGTCGATGGTGCCGGCCGCAAGGTCTGCGAGCGTCGCGCGGCGCTCGGCGGCCCGGTCGCGCCCGGTGAGGAGGCGCAGGCGCAGGCTCCCGGCCATGGGCCCGAGCCGCTCGAAATGCTGGCGGGCGAGGATTTCCGTGGGGGCCATGAGCGCCGCCTGCCGGCCGACCTCGATGGCGGAGGCCATGGCCAGCAGCGCCACGGCGGTCTTGCCCGAGCCGACATCGCCCTGGAGCAGGCGCAGCATGCGCCGATCGGAGGCGAGATCGGCGCGGATCTCCGCGACGGCGCGCTTCTGGGCACCCGTGAGCCCGAAGGGCAGGGCGGCCTCGATTCGGTCCTTCAAGTGCCCGTCGCCCGCGTTGGCCCGGCCCGGTGCCCGGCGGTTGCGGGCGCGGAGCAGCGCGAGCGCCAGTTGCGAGGCCAGGAGTTCGTCGTAGGCAAGACGCCTCCGGGCAGGCGTCCGGGGTGCGCTCGTCGCGCCGTCCGGAACGGGCGGCGGGGCGTTCTCGGGGCGATGCTCGGCGCGCAATGCGTCGGCGAAGGTCGGCAAATTCTCGCGGGCCAGCCAGGCCGGGTCCTGCCATTCGGGCAGCACCGGCAGGCGCTCCAGCGCCGCGTGCGCCAGCTTCGAGATCGCCCGCGAGGTTAGCCCCTCCGTGGCGCCGTAGACCGGCTCGACGGCGGGGAGGGCGGCGAGCCCCGCCTCGTCGATGATGCGGGCCGGGTGCACCATCTGACGGTGGCCGTCGTAGAGGTCGATGCGGCCGGTGATGTAGCGGTGGGCGCCCAGCGGCAGCATCTTCTCCACCCGGGGGGCCGGCATGCCGAAGAACACCAGGGTGATGTCGCCCGTCGCATCTTCCACCAGAACCCGGAACGGGCGCTTGCCGGCGCCGGCTTGGGGCGGGCGGTACTCGGTCACGGTGACGCCGAGGGTCACCGGCTCGCCGGGCGGCGCCTCCGCGATGGAGCCGAGGAGCTTTCGCACCACGCCGCCCTGGGGCAGGTGGAACAGGAGATCGACGATGCGGGCCGGCTGCTCGGGGGTGCCCAGCAGCCGCTCGATCATCGGCGCCATCTTCGGTCCGATGCCCGGCAAGCCGCGCGCCGGTGCGAAGAGCGGGTCGAGGATGGTCGGGCGGAGCGGGGCAGGGCGGGGGTCGTCGGTCATGCGGCTCGGGCGAGGGCGGTTTTCGCGGACGCTAAGGCGGTGGCCTTAAGAGGTTGGCGCATGCGCCGGGTGGGATGGTGACGCGACGCGGTGCCTCTATATACGTCCTGAAAGGCTTGGTCCCGGCGCGGATGCCGCATCGGCCCGGGTCCGAAGATCCTCCGATCCCGGGATCCCTTGATACCGAGTTCCCGTCATCCCCGGATCACAGCATCACAGGCGAGCCCATGTCCGGAACCACCCGCACCAGCGCGGACCTCGATCCACGCCGCCGCCGCACCCTCTTCCGCGCCTGGCATCGCGGCATCCGCGAGATGGACCTCATCATGGGCCGCTTCGCCGATGCCGAGATCGGCACCCTGACGAAGGAGGAACTGACCCTGTTCGAGGCGCTCATCGAGGTGCCGGACCGCGACCTGTTCCGCTGGCTCACGGGCGAGGACGAGACGCCGCAGAACTACGATACCCCCGTGTACCGCCGCCTCAAGGCGTTCCATAAGCACGACGCGCCGATTCACTAGACACCGCGCGACCGCACGGGACCGTCCGACGCCCTCGATCCCCCCTACGGGGAGGGATGCCGCGTTGCGCCTCGCCCACCGAATGAGTTCAGACACCCGACCCGATGGCAAAACCCCAACCCAAAGCCCCCGCGCCCGCCCCGAAGCCCCCCGTGGCGCGCTTCGCCCTGCCGAAATCCGGGCCCCTCGCCCGCGCGCTGGAGGCGCTCAAGCGTGGCGACAGCCCGACGCTCGCCAACGTGCCGGAAGGGTTCGATGCCGTCGTGGTGGCCGATCTCGCCCGGGCGCTGAGCCGCGATGTCGAGGGGCCGGCGGTCCTCGTCCACGTCGCGCGCGATTCCGGCCGCGCGGCGGCCTTCGTCAACGCCCTGAAGTTCGTCGCCCCCGAGATCGAGGCCATGAGCGTCCCGGCCTGGGACTGCCAGCCCTACGACCGCGTCTCGCCCAACGCCGCCATCGCGGCTCAGCGCATGACCGCCCTGTCGCGGCTCTCCCGCTCGCGCTCGTCGGAGGAGCAGCCGCGCATCCTGTGCACCACGGTCAATGCTTTGATTCAGAAGGTGCCGCCCAGAGAGAAGATCGCCGTCGAGACCTTCTCGGCCGCCATCGGCAACGTGGTGCCCATGGATCAGGTCACCGCCTGGGTCGAGGCCAACGGCTTCTTGCGCACGGGGACGGTGCGGGACACCGGCGAGTACGCCGTGCGCGGCGGCATCCTCGACCTGTCGCCGCCCGGCCTGCCCAACCCGATCCGCCTCGACTTCTTCGGCGACACCCTCGAATCGATCCGCGCCTTCGACCCCGAGACCCAGCGCACCATCGGGCAGCTGCGCTCCCTCGACCTCGTCCCCATGAGCGAGGTCCAGCTCACCACGGAGACGATCCGGCGCTTCCGCCAGGGCTACATCGGAAGCTTCGGTGCCGCGACCCGTGACGACCGTCTCTACGAGACCATCAGCGAGGGCCGGCGCTACGCCGGCCTCGAGCACTGGATGCCGCTGTTCTACGACCATCTCGACACCCTGTTCGACTACGTCGCCGGCGTGCCCCTGGTGTTCGACGCGCAGGTCGACGAGGCCGCCACCGAGCGCCTCACCCTGATCCGCGACTATTACGATGCCCGCGCCGAGGCGGTGAAGGCCCCGTCCCCGGGGGTCGCGCCCTACAAGCCCCTCAAGCCCTCGGCTCTGTACCTGACGCCCAACGAGTGGCGCGACCGGGTGGCGGCGGCAGCGATCGCCCGGCTCTCGCCCTTCACGATGCCGGAAACCCCGGAGCGCCTGACCATCGATTGCGAGGGTCGGCAAGGCCGCACCTTCGCGGCCGAGCGCGCCGACGAATCGGCCAGCGTGTTCGATGCAGCGGTGGCGCACGTCAAGGACCTGCAGGGATCCGGTCATCACGTGATCCTTGGATCCTGGTCCGATGGCTCGCGCGACCGCCTGTGCAGCGTGCTCTCCGACCATGGGCTCAAGAAGCCCATCGCCATCAACACCCTGACGGCGGTGAACGCACTCAAGCGCGGCACCGACGTGGCGGTGGCGGTGTGGGGCCTGGAGAGCGGCTTTACCGTCGACAAGCTCGCGGTGATCTCGGAAGGCGACATCCTCGGCGACCGGCTGGTGCGCCAGAAGCGCAAGGCCAAGCGCCCGCAGGACATCATCCTCGAAGTCCAGGCGCTCCAGGCCGGCGACCTCGTGGTCCATGCCGACCACGGCATCGGCCGGTTCGTCGGCCTGAAGACGGTGACGGCCGCGGGGGCACCGCACGATTGCCTCGAGATCCAGTATGCGGGCGGCTTGCTGCTCCTGCCCGTGGAGAACATCGAGCTTCTGACCCGCTACGGCTCGGAGGATGCGGAGGTCGCCCTCGACCGTCTCGGCGGCGGCGCCTGGCAGGCCCGCAAGGCCAAGATGAAGAAGCGCATCCTCGAGATGGCGGGCCAGCTCATCCGGGTCGCGGCCGAGCGCTTCGTGCGCCAGGCCCCGCGCCTGCACGCGCCGGAAGGCCTCACCGACGAGTTCGCGGCGCGCTTCGCCTTCAACGAGACCGAGGACCAGGCCAACGCCATCGACGCGGTGCTCACCGACCTCAACGCCGGCCGGCCCATGGACCGGCTGGTGTGCGGCGACGTCGGCTTCGGCAAGACCGAGGTGGCCCTGCGTGCGGCCTTCGCCGGCGCCATGGGCGGCAAGCAGGTGGCGGTGGTGGTGCCCACCACGCTCCTGGCGCGCCAGCACTACCGGACCTTCGCCGAGCGCTTCAAAGGCCTGCCCGTCGAGGTCGCCCAGATGTCGCGCTTCGTCTCCAACACCGAGATGAAGCGGGTGCGCGACGGTCTCACCGCCGGCACCGTCGACATCGTCATCGGCACCCACGCGCTGCTGGCCAAGAACGTGGCGTTCAAGGATCTCGGCCTCATCATCGTCGACGAGGAGCAGCATTTCGGCGTGGCCCACAAGGAGCGCCTCAAGGCACTCCAGGCCGACGTGCACGTGCTCACCCTCTCGGCGACGCCGATCCCCCGCACCCTGCAGCTCGCCATGACGGGGGTCCGCGAACTCTCCATTATCGCGACGCCGCCGGTGGACCGCCTCGCCGTGCGCACCTCCGTGACGCCGTTCGATCCCCTGCTGATCCGGGAGGCGCTGCTGCGCGAGCGCTATCGCGGCGGCCAGTCGTTCTACGTGGTGCCACGCATCGAGGATCTGGCCGAGGTCAAGAAATTCCTCGACACCGAGATGCCCGAGACGACCGTGGCAGTCGCCCATGGCCAGATGGCGGCGGGCCAGCTCGAGGACGTGATGACGGCGTTCTACGAGGGCAAGTACGATGTTCTGCTCTCGACGACCATCGTCGAATCCGGCCTCGACATTCCGACGGCCAACACGCTGATCGTGCACCGGGCCGACATGTTCGGCCTCGCCCAACTGTACCAGCTGCGCGGCCGCGTCGGGCGCGCCAAGGCCCGGGCCTACGCGCTGTTCACGACGCCGGCCAACCGCACCCTGACGGTGCAGGCCGACAAGCGCCTGAAGGTGCTCCAGACCCTCGACACCTTGGGCGCCGGCTTCCAGCTCGCCTCCCACGACCTCGACATCCGCGGCGCCGGCAATCTGCTGGGTGACGCCCAGTCGGGACACATCAAGGAGGTCGGCTACGAGCTTTACCAGCAGATGCTGGAGGATGCCGTCACCGCGCTCAAGGCCGGCATCGAGGAGCCGGTGGAGGAGGCCTGGTCGCCCACCATCGCGCTGGGCGCCCCGGTCACCATCCCGGAGGACTACGTCGAGGATCTCACCGTGCGGCTCGGCCTTTACCGCCGGCTCTCGACCCTCGAGAACGATGCCGAGATGGAAAGCTTCGGCGCCGAACTCATCGATCGGTTCGGGCCGCTGCCGCCGGAGGTGGAGCAGCTCCTCAAGATCGTCACCATCAAGATCCTGTGTCGCGACTGCAACGTCGAGAAGGTCGAGGCCGGCCCAAAGGGCGCCGTGGTGCATTTCCGCGACCGGTCGTTCGCCAACCCGCAGGGCCTCGTCGCCTACGTCGCCGGCCAAGCGTCCTTCGCCAAGGTGCGTCCGGACATGAGCATCGTGTTCATCCGCGACCTCGACTCGATCCCCGAGCGCCTCAAGATCACCACCACGATCCTGCGTGAATTGTCGAAGATCGCACGCGTCAAGAAGGCGAAGGCGGCCTGAACGTGAAACGGACGCGCTTTGCAGCGCGCCCGTCGAACCTGATTCCGTGAATTCTATAAGGGGCTTACGGGCGAACGCTCACATTCTTTCTCAGAACCGAATCGCCCGGACCGCTTTGTGGTGGCCTCTAGAGATCGGGCTCGTTGAGCACGTAGGGGCCGATCTCGCTCTGCAGATCGATGCGGGTTCCGGCTTGGCCGGCCATGAGCTCATCCACGACGATGACCGGGATGCCGGCATGGCGCATCTGCTCGCGCAAGCGCTCGGACAGCAACGCATAGGCCGGATCGCGCGAAGACACCTGCAGCAGGATGGCAGCCGGGCGCGCGATAACCGCGAGCACGTCCTGTGCCGCCTCCAGGGAGGCGGTGACGCTGGCATAGCCGAGCTCCGCGAGCTCCGCAGCCAGCGATCGGTCGATGGCCCGACGGCCATCATCGACAACGAGAACCTGTTGCAGCGCACCCATGAGCGTCAGCGGTAGTCCATCCATCGTCCCTTGGGAAGGGACCCGTGTGACAACACACACGGCGACGATTGGTTCGCCGACATGAAAACATGGTTTTCACATCATGGGACGGGAGCCCGACGGCAACGAACCAGAAGCGCCCTTCACGCGTGGCTTGCGAATCTCATGGCAAGCTACTGCTCAAAAAGGTATTTTTGAAATTCAGCTGATTCGATTGACTGGGATCCGGCTTGATCTCGATTTTATGACGTAATGCGCTCGGTTTGGTGACGCGATCGCGTGCGATGTCTCAGTGATCCTCGACGCCCATGGCGCGGCCGCCGGCGACGGGCACGCGAAACGGCGAGGGCAGCCACCCATCCGCGAAATCCGGTTGGGGAATGCCGCGTTGCAGCGGCCCCGCGTGACAGGCGAGTCCCCGAAAGGCGAGGGCGCCATCGGGGTCGCGGCGCAGGCTCATCAGGATGGACCGGGGATCGGCCCGTTCGGGAGCCGCCAACGTGAGGGTGACATCGTTGTCACGGCGTGCGCCGGTGAGCAGGGCGATCTCCTCGAAGGCGACCACATCGGTCACCGGAATCGCGTCCGGACGGGAGGACAGGCAGCGCTGGGGGAAGCGGCTCGGCGTGCGGTGCACGAGTACGAGACTGGCAAGGGTCGCAGGCAGGTGGCTCGCGGCGAAGTTGGCCTCCAAGGCCGCCGGCACCACGAGGTGGGTCGCCACCGGGCGCGCCAGGGCCTCGGCGAATCCCGCCGCCTCGAACATCGGCATCGCCTCGAAGGTCGCGCCGGCCACGAGGGCGGCACCGAGACCCGTGACGAGCCCGCGCAGGTCGCTGCCGGGCAGGAGTGTGAGGAGACGCTCGCCCGGCGCCATCCGGGCGGTGATCCCATGCACTCCGATGGCGGCCGCCAGGGCATCGGCGCTGCGGTGGATCGGGCAGGCGGGATCGCCCCCGGCGAAGCTGACCAAGCCGCCGGGTCCCGGGGCGAACGGGCCACCGGACTGGTCGAGCACCATGGCATCGAGGTTGATGACGCCGTCGGGCACGTCCGGCCCGAAGGCGGCGAGGTAGCGCAGGCCGAAATACCGGGCGGCCACCCGGCGCAGGCGCTCGGCCGGATGGGTCGCGCCGAAGCGGGCCTGGGTCAGGACCGCGCTGATGCCGGCGGACTGAACGGCGAGGACGAGGCCGTCCTCGTCCAGAGCTGCGGGCAGGAGGGCCGGAACGTGCCCGGCCGCTTCCACCGCGAGGATGGCGAGGGCTCCCTCGATAGCGTCCGGCAGGGCGATCCCGATCCGGCTGTCCGCCGGAAGCCGCCAGCCGCGGAGGCCGTTGGCGAGGCGAGCCACGATCTCGGCAGCGGCGGCGTAGGTCCAGACGATGGATTGGCGTCCACTCCGGCGGTGCTTATCCGGCGAATCGACGAAGGCGATCCGTTGCGGGTGGGCATGGGCCGTGGCGGCCAGCAGGCTGCACAGGTGCTGGCCGCGCAAGAGGGGGTCGCGCGGCGCGGCGGTCGCATCGCCCGCGGACCTCGGGAGGCTCAGCAGGGCGGGACGGGGCGAGGCCGGAGCGCGCGGCGCGGCAGCGCCGGTCGCGAAGCCCGGTGAAGGGGATGAGATGGCTGGCTGCGCCGACACGTGCGCTTGAACTCCCGATGCCCCACGTTCATGAACCCTTAGGGTTAAGCGCGCCTTAAACCGCTCTGCCCGAACGGCCCGAACGGGGCAGGTGTCATGTCTTCGCCGCATTCCCTGAGGAAAGCAGGCGCGCAATCGTTCAGGCGGGATCGGGACACACCCGATCTGCCGGCGCTGGGCCGCCAAGCCGGTGCGCGGGTCCTAGTCCGTCGTCACCGTGTCGCTTCGCGTCCAAACGCCCACCGGGACCTCGCGTCCCGGCCGCGCCTCCCATACAAGTCCGTCGATTTCCAGATTCCAAGGGGCCAGACCTGATGTCCTTCGCCAACCGTCCCGCGCGCCCGCTGCGCATCGCCGCGTTCCTTGCCCTGGCGGGTCTTGCCGGACCGGCCCTCGCGCAGGCTCCGAAGCCGAAGCCGGGCGCGCCTGCGCCGACGGCCCCTGCCCCGACGGCACCGGCCGCTCCCGCGGGCGGCGGCATGGCGCAGCAGCAGACCGGTCCCCAAACTGTCAACGTGAAGTCCGAGCCGTCCCAGACCGAGTGGACCAAGGTCTGCGGCAAGGACCAGGCGAGCGCAACGGACGTTTGCTACACCACCCGCGACTTCGTCTCCGATCAGGGCCAGCCGGTCCTCGCCGTCGCCGTCTACGACATGAAGAACGCCCAGCAGAACGTACGCGTGGTGCGCTACCTGCTGCCGCTGGGCCTGCTGCTGCAGCCGGGCATCCGCTTCACCGTCGACGGTCAGCAGGGCACGCCGGGCAAGTTCGCCGTCTGCTTCCCCAATGGCTGCTTCGCCGAGGCCGGCGGCGTCGGCAACGACGTCGTCAACGCGATGAAGAAGGGCACCACCCTCAACGTCAGCGTCCAGAACCAGACCCAGCGCGAGGTCACCTTCGCGGTGCCGCTCGCCGGCTTCGGCAAGGCCTTCGACGGCCCCGCCATCGACCCGAAGGTGCTGGAAGAGCAGCAGAAGAAGCTCCAGTCCGAGCTGGAGAAGCGCAGCGACGACATGCGCAAGAAACTCGAGCAGCAGAACGCCACCGGTGGTGCGGCTGCCCCGGCTCCGGCCGCCGCGCCCAAGCCCTAAGAGAGATCGGATCGCGGCCACGCCGCGATCCACTGGGATTCGAAACGAGAAAGGCCGGGCGAAGGATCGCCCGGCCTTTCTCGTTTCGGGCGCTTTCGAACTTGCGGTCAGTTCGCCTGGGACGTCCGCATCCGGTAGGTGCCCTCCGCATCGCGCTCGAACACCTCGGCGATGCCGGTGTGGCGCAGGGCCTCGCCGGAGGTATCCGGCACGAGGTTCTGCTCGGAGACGTAGGCGACGTACTCGCTCTCGGCGTTCTCGGCGAGCAGGTGATAGAACGGCTGGTCCTTGCGCGGCCGAACCTCCTCGGGAATCGCCAGCCACCATTCCTCGGTGTTGTCGAACACCGGATCGACATCGAACACGATGCCGCGGAACGGATAGATCCGGTGCCGGACCACGGCGCCTAAGCCGAATTTGGCGGTTCTCATTTCGGGCGCGGTGGAAATCGTATCGCTCATCCCCGTCAGATAAGCCGGCCCGCCGCGGTTGTCATCGGCGACGATGCCGCCGACGACAACCGACGCCTTCAGGTCAGACCGTAGGTCTTGGCGAGTTCCGGATCCTTGTCGGCCACGAGGCGGGCGAGATCGACGATGACCTTCGCCTGCTTCCAGGTGGCGTCGTCCTGCATCTTGCCGTCCAGCATCACCGCGCCGGTGCCGTCGGGCATCGCCTCGACGATGCGCACCGCGAAGGCGACCTCCGCCGGATCGGGCGCGAACACGCGCTTGGCGATGGCGACCTGGTTCGGGTGCAGTGTCCAGGCCCCGGCGCAGCCCATGAGGAAGGCGTTGCGGAACTGAGCCTCGCAGGCGTCCCCGTCGGAGAAGTCGCCGAACGGGCCGTAGAAGGCCTTGAGGCCGTTGGCCATGCAGGCATCGACCATTTTCGCAATCGTGTAGTGCCAGAGATCCTGCTGGGCGGAGGCGCGGACGGCGCCGTCCGAAGTCGGATCGGCAATGACGCGGTAATCCGGGTGGCCGCCGCCGACGCGGGTGGTCTTCATGCCGCGGGACGCCGCGAGATCGGCGGGGCCGAGGCTCATGCCGTGCATGCGCGGCGAGGCGGAGGCGATGGCATCGACGTTGGCCACACCCTCGGCCGTCTCCAGGATGGCGTGGACGAGGATGGGCTTCTTCACGCCGTGCTTCGCCTCGAGTTGGGCGAGCAGCTGGTCGACGTAGTGGATGTCCCACGGCCCTTCGACCTTGGGCACCATCACCACGTCGAGCTTGTCGCCGACCTGGGAGACGATCTCGAACAGGTCGTCGAGAATCCAAGGCGAGTTCAGGGCATTGATGCGGGTCCACAGGCCGGTGCCGGACGCGGCGAAGTCGGTGGCCCGCGCCATGGCGACGAAGCCCTTGCGCGCGGCCTCCTTCTGATCGACGGGCACGGCGTCCTCGAGGTTGCCCAGCACCACGTCGACGGTGGCGGCAAGCTCGGGCACGCGGGCGCGGACCTTGTCGTTGTGCGGCGGCACGAAGTGGATCATGCGCTCGAGCTTCACCGGAAGCTCACGGAACGGTGCGGGCGCGCCGGTGGCGAGCGGCTGGAAGAAGCGGCGGGGCAATTTCATCGGCGTCTCAGGCTCCGTGTTCTTGTGTGTCGGGGTCCCGCCCCAGCGGTTAGTTCAAGCCTGCCCCCGTCGTAAAGGTGCGCGGACACACCAAACCATTTGCCATGCGGCCGGGATGAGAGGACCATCCGGAACGAGACCCGCCGACTCACGTTCTGAGGACGAGGCGGGCACCTCGACGACGAACGAAGGACGGACCCATGTCCGGATCATCGATCAGCCGTATCGGCCTCCGGTCCACGGCGCTCGTGTGCGCGGCCGTCATCGGTCTCGGCCTCCCACAGCCGGGTTCCGCCGCCGAGCGAGGCAGGCCCCCAGAACGCACCGTCTTCACCGCCGCGGACGCCGCATCGGCGCGACCCGACGGACTTCCCGCGGGCCTGCGCATCCCCGGTGACGATCCGGCCGCCTTCGCCCGGCTCCTCGACGACGCGCGGGCCGTCGCCGACCCCTGGCTGGTGCTCTCGGGCGGCGGCGAGAACGGCGCCTTCGCGGCCGGTCTCCTCAAGGGGTGGAGCGAGGCCGGCACCCGGCCGAGCTTCGGCGTGATCACGGGCGTCAGCACGGGTGCGATGATCGCCCCCTTCGCCTTCGTCGGGTCGGGCGGCGATGAAGCCTTGCACAAGGCCTACACGGACATCTCGGCCGCCGACGTCTTCGAATTCGGCGGCACCAACGAGGCCCTGACCGACACCTGGCCGCTCAAGCGGCGCATCGACCAATCGGTGACTCCGAAGCTGCTTCAGGCCATCGCGGCCGAGCACGCAAAGGGACGGCGTCTCCTCATCGCCACCACGGCGGTGGATTCCGAGCGGCCGGTGCTGTGGGACATGGGCGCCATCGCCGCGACGGGCGGCCCGAAGGCCCTCGCCCTATTCCGGGACATCATCCTCGCGTCCTCGGCGGTGCCGGGGGTGTTTCCGCCGGTGATGGTGCAGGCCATGGCAGGGTCCAGGCCGATCCAGGAAATGCACGACGACGGCGGGACCACGGCGCCGTACTACCTCGCCCCCGAAGCGACGCTGCTCTCCGCCGACCCGGTCGCCCTGCCGACCCACCGGGTCTACCTCGTGATCAACAACACGCTTGCGCCGCACTTCCAGATGGCCTCGCGCACCACCCTGAGCGTGCTCGGCCGGTCCATGTCGGCGGCGATCAAGGCGCAGACCCGCGCCGCCCTCGCGCTCAGCCGGGGGTTCGCCCAGCGCACGGGCCTCGACCTTCGTGTCGCCGAAATCGACGGGCGCTTCACCCGGACGAGCACGGTGCCCTTCGACCAGACCTACATGAGGGCGCTGTTCGCCCACGGCGAGGCCCTGGGACGGGCCGGCACGGCGTTCACCGGGGAGGGCGTCGACGCCGATCGCCCGACGGTCTCGCGACCTGGGGCGACGGAGCCGCAGCACACGTCCTCGGGCCACGCCGTCAAGGATTTGGCCCAGCGCTGAACGTCACCGCATCAAGCTCGGGGCACCGAGACGCGGCACCACGCCCTCGCGCATGACGATTCGGCGCAAGGGTGCGATCGTCGTCATGGCGAGGAGCCCGAGGCCGCGCAGGGCGTCCATGGGCAGGAAGCCGGTGAGCAGGCTTCGGTTGAGGGTGTCCACCGCCAGGGTCCGCAGGCGCGCGTCGCGACTGCGACCCCGGGCGAACCCCGCCAGTGCCGCCCGCGAGCCCGGGTCGCGTCCGTCGCCCACCGCCTCCACGACGGCGTCCCGCAGGGCCGCCGCATCGCGCAGACCGAGGTTGAGGCCCTGCGCGCCGATGGGCGGGAAGACATGGGCCGCCTCGCCGACAAGGGCGAGGCGGGCGGAAACCGGACTCGTCAGGGCGAGGCCGCGCATGGGGACGAGGCCGCGCGGCCCGTCGATCCGCATTGCCCCCAGCATCGCCTGCGCCTGGGTCTCCACGGCGCGTGCGAGCCCGGCCTCGTCGAGGGCCGCCATGGCCTGCGCCCGCCTGTCGTCCATCACCCAAACGAGGCTGGAGCGGTGGCCACCGGGCAGCGGAACCAGGGTGAACGGCCCCTGCCGCGTGTGGAACTCCGTCGAGATGTCCCGGTGAGGACGGGTGTGGGCGAGGATCGTGGTGATGGCGGCCTGCGGGTAGGACCATTCCCGGGGGACGAGACCGGCGGCAGCCCGCAGCTTCGAGCGGGCACCGTCGGCCCCGACCGCGAGGCGGGCGGACAGGCGCGTGCCGTCCGCGAGGGTGAGATCGGCGGCCTCCGCGCCCACGTGGAACTCGGCCGCGTCGCTCTCGAACAGGGTGAGGTTGGCCATGCCCCGGGCCTGCGCCCGCAGGCTCTCGACGAGCCGGGCGCTCTCGACGTTCCAGCCGAAGGCATCGAGGCCGATCTCGGTCGCGACGAAGCGGGCCGGGGGCGGCCGGAACAAGCTGCCGGTGTCGTCGACGATGTGAAGCTCGGCCAGCGGGCTCGCGTGAGGAGCGATGCCCTCCCAGGCACCGAGCGCCCTGAGGAAGCGCACCGACCCGTCGAGGAGGGCCACGGTCCGCCCGTCGGCCACGGGCGCGTGCCGGCCGACGAGGGCGGTGGGGATGCCGTCGCGGGCGAGCGCCAGGGCGGCCCCGAGGCCGGCGGCCCCGGCGCCGACGACGGCCACCGCGAAGGGGGCCCCCACGCGCGAAACGGTATCAGGCGATGGAGCCACGGGGCTGTTCTCCTGGGCACGGCCCATCCGATGCGGGGATCGAAGGCAGGTGTCGACGTGGGACAGACCGGCCGATCCGTCACCCCTTACAGAGGGAGGAGCCCGGATCGGTCAAGGGACGCGATGGTGCGGGAAAACAGCGCCGGTTAGCATCCCGGGCGAGAACACCCGTCCGCCCGCGCCGGAGATGCCCGTGAACCTCGCCATCGCGCTCTTCGCGCTCGGCTTCCTCATGCTGGTGGCCTATCGCGGCTTCAGCGTCATCCTGTTCGCCCCCATCGCGGCGCTCGCGGCCGTGCTGCTCACCGATCCCTCCGCCGTGCTGCCGGTGTTCTCCGGCCTGTTCATGGAGAAGATGGTCGGCTTCGTGAAGCTGTACTTGCCCGTGTTCCTGCTGGGCGCCGTGTTCGGCAAGGTCATCGAGATGTCGGGCTTCTCGCGCTCCATCGTCACGGCGGTGATCGAGGTCGTCGGCGCCAGGCGGGCCGTCCTCTCCATCGTTCTGGTGTGCAACCTGCTCACCTATGGGGGCGTCTCGCTCTTCGTCGTGGTGTTCGCGGTCTACCCGTTCGCGGCCGAAGCGTTTCGCCTCTCCGACATCCCGAAGCGCCTGATCCCCGGCACCATCGCGCTCGGCGCGTTCTCCTACACCATGGACGCCCTGCCGGGCACGCCGCAGATCCAGAACATCATCCCGACCACCTTCTTCAACACCACCACCTGGGCGGCCCCCTGGCTCGGGCTCATCGGCGCGGCCTTCATCCTCGTCATCGGCGTCGCCTACCTGGATGCGCGCATCGCGGCGGCCAAGCGGAGGGGCGAGGGCTACGGCAGCGGCCACACCAACGAACCGGCGGTGATGGATGTCGCCGCGCGGGCGCACCCGGCCATCGCCCTCCTGCCGCTCGTGGTGGTGGGGCTCGCGAACCTCGCCTTCACGGCAGCGATCCCGCGCCTCTACGGGTCCAAGGTCGAGACGGCGCTCGCCGGCCTCGACAAGCCCATCGTGACGACGATCGCCTCGGTCACCGCCATTTGGGCCGTTGAGCTGGCGCTGCTCGCCGGCATCCTCACGGTGCTGGCCTTCGCCTGGAAGCCCGTCGCCCAGGGCTTCGCCGAGGGCAGCCGGGCGGCGGTAGCGGGTGCGCTACTGGCCGCCATGAACACCGCCTCCGAGTACGGCTTCGGCGCGGTCATCGCAGCACTCCCGGGCTTCCTCGCCATCCGGGAGGCGCTCTCGGCGATCCCGAACCCCCTGGTGAACGAGGCCGTCACCGTGACGGCGCTCGCCGGCATCACCGGTTCGGCCTCGGGCGGCTTGAGCATCGCGCTCGCCGCCATGTCGGGCACCTTCATCGCGGCAGCGCAAGGGGCCGGCATCCCCATGGAGGTGCTGCACCGGGTGGCCAGCATGGCGAGCGGGGGCATGGACACGCTGCCTCACAACGGCGCCGTGATCACGCTTCTCTCCGTCACCGGACTGACCCATCGGCAAGCCTACGCCGACATCTTCGCCATCACGGTTCTCAAGACGACGGCCGTGTTCGTGGTGATCGGAATCTACTACCTCACCGGGATCGTATGAGGCGCAGGGGCTCCGCGAACGGCTCACCCGCCGGGCAGGGGCGATGCGCCATTGCCCTTCGCAGCACACCGTCTATGTCGGCTCTGAACTGACTACCACGAGGAGCTAAGCCCCATGCCGAAGGCGATCCGAGTCCACGAATACGGCGACCCCGAGGTGATGCGCTACGAGGACGTCACGGTGGCCGAGCCGGGCCCAGGGCAGATCCGCGTCCGCCAGAGCGCCATCGGCGTCAACTTCATCGACATCTACTTCCGCTCGGGCGCCTACAAGGTGCCGCAACTGCCCTTCACCCCCGGCAATGAGGGCGCCGGCACCGTGGTGTCGGTGGGCGAGGGCGTGACCGAGTTCCGGGCCGGCGAGCGCGTGGCCTACGGCTCGGCCGCCGGCACCTATGCGGAGGAGGTGGTGATCCAGGCCAGCGCCGCCGTGCATCTCGCCGACGGGGTGGAGGACACCACCGCCGCCGCGATGATGCTGAAGGGCCTCACCGCCGAGTATCTCCTGCACCGGACGTATCGGGTGAAGGCCGGCGACACGATCCTGTTCCATGCCGCCGCCGGCGGCGTCGGCCTCATCGCCTGCCAGTGGGCCAAGCACCTCGGCGCCACCGTCATCGGCACCGTCGGCTCGACCGAGAAGGCCGAACTCGCGCGGGCCAACGGCTGCGACCACGTCATCCTCTACCGCGACGAGGACTTTTCCGCCCGGGTGAAGGAGATCACCGGCGGCAAGGGCGTGCCGGTGGTCTACGATGGCGTCGGCCGCGACACCTTCCCGGCGTCCCTCGACTGCATCAGCCCGCTGGGTCTCTTCGTGAGTTTCGGCTCGGCCTCGGGTCCCGTGGACGATTTCAGCCTCGCGCTCCTCGGCCAGAAAGGCTCGCTCTACGCCACGCGGCCGTCGCTCTTCGCCCATGCGGGCAAGCGCGAGACCCTGGACGCCATGGCCAAGAACCTGTTCTCCGTGGTGGCGAGCGGCGCGGTGAAGATTCCCGTCCACGCGAAGGCGAAGCTCTCGGACGCCCCCCAGGTCCACCGCGATCTCGCCAGCCGCAAGACCACGGGCGCCACGGTGATGATCCCGTGATCCTGTCCACTCGGATCCTGTTCTCCCGGGATCGGAGGACGCCGTGATCCCCGGATCATCGGATATCCTCCTGGTCGTCGACGTGCAGATCGATTTCTTGGCCCGCGGGGCGCTCGCCGTGCCGGACGGCGACGCGGTGATCGCCCCGATCAACCGCCTCATCGACCGGTTCGCCCACGTGGTGGTGACCCAGGACTGGCACCCGCCGGGCCACGTCTCCTTCGCCACCAGCCATCCGGGCCGGGCGGCGTTCGAGAGCGTGGTGCTCCCCTACGGCCGCCAGGTGCTGTGGCCGGACCATTGCGTGCGGGGAACGGCCGGTGCCGTCCTCGCCCCCGGGCTCCGAGCCGAGCGCGCCGAACTGGTGATCCGCAAGGGGCACCACCGCCATGTCGACAGCTACTCGGCGTTCCTGGAAGCCGACCGGACCACGCCCACCGGGCTCGCCGGCTACCTGCGCGAGCGCGGGTTCACCCGCGTGGTCGTGTGCGGCCTCGCCACGGATTACTGCGTCGGCTGGACTGCCCTCGATGCCCGCGCAGCGGGGTTCGAGGCCGTGGTCGTCACCGATGCCGTGAGGGGCATCGACATCGAGGGTTCGGTCGCCCGCGCCATGGCCGCCATGGCGGCGGCCGGGGTCGGTTTCGTCGAGAGCGCGGCCTACACCGCGCTGCCGTAGAGATCGTAGGCGTCCGCCCGCTCGATCTTCACGGTGACGATGTCGCCGATGCGGAGCGGGCGGCGGGAGGTGACGTGGACGTTGCCGTCGATCTCCGGCGCGTCGTATTTCGAGCGCCCCTTGGCGATGCCGCCCTCCACCGCATCGATGATGACAGGCAGGCGCTTGCCGACCCGCGCCTTCTGCAGGCGCGCGGAGACGATCTGCTGCGCCTCCATGAACCGGCGCTTGCGCTCGGCCTGGACTTCCGGCGGAACCGCGTCACCGAGTTCGTTGGCGGGCGCGCCCTTCACCGGCTCGTAGGCGAAGCAGCCGACGCGCTCGAGTTTCGCCTCCTTGATCCAGGCGAGCAGCTCCTCGAACTCGGTCTCGGTCTCGCCGGGAAATCCGACGATGAAGGTCGAGCGGATGGCGAGATCCGGGCAGATCTCGCGCCAGCGCCGGATGCGCTCCAGTTGCTTCTCCTGGTTGCCCGGCCGGCGCATGCGCTTGAGCACGGAGGGCGAGGCGTGCTGCAGCGGCATGTCGAGATAGGGCAGGATCTTGCCCTCGGCCATCAGGGGGATGACGTCGTCCACGTGCGGGTAGGGGTAGACGTAGTGCATCCGTACCCAGGCCCCGAGTTCACCGAGCTCGGCGGCGAGATCGTAGAACTTCGCCCGGACCTCGCGGCCCTGCCATGGGCTCGTGGCGTAGCGGATGTCGACGCCGTACGCGGAGGTGTCCTGCGAGACCACCAGCAGTTCCTTGACGCCGGCTTTCACCAGTTTTTCCGCCTCGCGCAGCACGTCGCCCGCAGGTCGGCTGACGAGGTCGCCGCGTAGGGACGGGATGATGCAGAAGGTGCAGCGATTGTTGCAGCCCTCTGAAATCTTGAGGTAAGCGTAGTGGCGCGGGGTGAGCTTCACCCCCTGCGGCGGCACCAGATCGAGGAACGGATCGTGGGCCGGAGGCACCGCCTCGTGCACCGCCGCCACCACGGATTCGTAGGCCTGCGGCCCGGTGACGGCCAAGAGGTTCGGGTACTTCTCGCGGATCTCATCGGGCTGCGCGCCCATGCAGCCGGTGACGATGACCCGGCCGTTCTCCGCCATGGCCTCGCCGATGGCCGAGAGCGATTCGGCCTTCGCCGAATCGAGGAAGCCGCAGGTGTTGACGATGACGACATCCGCCCCGTCGTGGCGCCGGGCGAGTTCGTAGCCCTCCGCCCGCAGGTGGGTGAGGATGCGCTCGGAATCCACCAGCGCCTTGGGGCAGCCCAGCGACACGAACGAAATCTTGGGCGCGGCCTTCGAAGACGCCGGCGGCAGCAGGGGTGAAGCGGTCATGGGCACTCGTCGGGCGCGGTCGAACGAGTGTCGAACGGCCGGTGATTCGAGGAAATCGGGTGAGTTGACAACTCTATAGCCGCATCCGGGCCGGCTTGCGAGCCTCACCGTTTCGGGCGCGCCATGCATCGCGACCGCTTCCCCGGCGGCCAAGCGCGTGCCAACTCAGAAAAACCCGGAATCCTTGCCGCAGGGCAGGGCGGGTATCCCATTGCCGCGTGACTCTCTAAGCCCCCATCATCATGTGGACCGCAGACATCCCGTTCGTCGATCCCGTCGCGGCGGCAGAAGCCCTGGCGCACCTGCCGGGGCTCGCCTTCCTCGACAGCGCCATGCATCACCCGACCCTCGGCCGGACCTCGACCCTGGCGGCGGACCCGTTCGCCCGGTTCCGGTATCGCGACGGTCAGGCCACCCTGGACGGCGCGCCCGTGCCCGGCACCGGCCTCGACGCCCTGCGCGCCTGCCTCGCGCCCTACCGGATCGACCCGGAGCCGGGCGAGCCGGGCTTCACCGGCGGGGCCATCGGCTACTTCGCCTACGATCTCGGCGCACGCCTGGAGCGGGTGGCGGCCCCGGCCCGGCGCGCGGGCCTGTGCGACGACATCGCCTTCAACCTCTACGACACGGTGCTCACCATCGACCACGAGAGCGGCACCTGCCGGCTCATGGCCACGGGCTTTCCCGAGCGAGACCCCGCCGCCCGGCAGGCCCGGGCACAGGCGCGCCTCGCCCTGTTCGCGCATTGCCTCTCCGGCGCCCGTCCGACGCCCGAGCCGGCGGCGCAGGGTCCCCTGGTCTGGCACTCCAACTTCACGAAGGACGCCTACGAGGCCGCAGTGGAGCGGGTGCGGGACTACATCCGCGCCGGAGACATCTATCAGGCCAACATCGCCCAGCGCTTCGAGGCCAGCCTGCCGGCGGGCTTCGATGCGCTCGGTCTCTACCGCCGCCTGCGCGCCACCAACCCGGCGACCTTCGGCGCCTATCTCGCCTTCGAGACCCTGCGCGTCGCCTCGAGCAGCCCCGAGCGCTTCCTCAAGCTCTCGGGGCGGGACATCGAGACCCGCCCGATCAAGGGCACGGTGCGCCGCGTCGCCGACCTGGCGGAGGATGCGCGCCTGGGGGCCGCGCTCCAGGCCGACCCCAAGGAGCGCGCCGAGAACATCATGATCGTCGACCTCCTGCGCAACGACCTCTCGCGCATCTGCGAACCGCACAGCGTGCGGGTGCCGGTCCTGTGCGGGCTCGAATCCTACGCCTCCGTCCACCATCTCGTGTCCGTGGTCACCGGAACCCTGAAGGACGGGATGGACGCCATCGACCTGATCCAGGCGACCTTCCCCGGCGGCTCCATCACCGGAGCACCGAAGCTGCGCGCCATGGACATCATCACCGAGATCGAGGGCGACGCCCGCGAACTCTATTGCGGCGCCATCGGGGCCCTGGGCTTCGACGGTAGCCTCGACACCTCCATCGCCATCCGCACGGTGGTGATGGACGGCCACACGGCCGTGCTTCAGGCGGGCGGCGGCGTCACCCTGCTGTCCGACCCGGGCCTCGAATACGAGGAGACCCTGACCAAGGCCGCGCGGGTGTTCCAGGCGTTCGAGCCGGACGGGGAGAGCGCGCCGTGATCCTCGTCATCGACAATTACGATTCCTTCGTCTTCAACGTGGTGCGGTACTTCGAGGAACTCGGACAGACCGTGCGGGTGGTGCGCAACGACGCCGTCGATGTCGCCGGCATCCGGGCGCTCGCCCCCGAGGCGATCGTGATCTCGCCGGGGCCGTGCACGCCCGCCGAGGCCGGCATCTCGCTCCCCGCCATCCGCGAGCTGTCCGGCGCGATCCCCCTGCTCGGCGTCTGCCTGGGCCACCAGGCCATCGGGGCGGCCTTCGGTGGTCGCGTCGAACGGGCAGGCCGGCCGCTCCATGGCCAGGCGACCCCCATCACCCACAGGGGGCAAGGCCTGTTCGCCGCCCTGCCGAGCCCGATGCAGGTGGGACGCTACCATTCCCTCATCGTCACGCCGGAGCCCGGCATGGAAAGGTCGCTCACCGTGGACGCCGTCTCGGCCGAGGGCGAGGTGATGGCCCTGTCCCACACGCAGCATCCGACCTGGGGCATCCAGTTCCACCCGGAATCCGTGCTGACCGAGCACGGCCACGCCCTGTTCGGCAACTTTTTGGAGTTGGCCCGCGCCTGGCGCGCGGGGGAGGGGCATGAGCGGGTGCGGTCCCATGCCGTGGTTTGACGGCGCCCTCATTGCGGGGCCGACGGCCCAGTTCGACCTCGCCGACCGGGGCCTGACCCTGGGCGACGGGGTGTTCGACACGGCGCTCGCCCGCGACGGCCGCATCGTGTTCGAGGCCGCGCATGTCGCGCGTCTGGCCGCCGCCACGCGGGCCCTCGGGTTCTTCGTCGACCCGGCGCGCATCACGCAAGCCATGCGGGCCGTGGCCGGCGGGGCAGGGGAGCTGGCGGCGATCCGCACTACCGTGACCCGGGGCGCGGGACCGCGCGGCCTCGCGCCCCCGGCCGAGCCGCGCCCGGTCCTGTGGGCGAGCGCGGCGCCGCTCCCGCCCGCCCTGCCCTTCGCGTCCCTGACCCTGCATCCCACGGACATCCGCCGCAACGACACCTCGCCGGCCGCGCGCTGGAAGACGCTCGGCTACCTCGACGCCGTGCTGGCGGCGGGGGAGGCGCGGGCGGCCGGGTTCGACGAGGCCCTGTTCTGCAACACTCACGGGCGCGTTGCCTGCGCCGGCACCGGCAACGTGTTCGCGGTGTTCGGCACCCGCCTCGTCACCCCGCCCCTGTCGGAGGGCGTGCTCGCCGGCATCGTCCGCGCCGAACTTTTAGGATTGGCCCCGGGCCTCGGGCTCGTGGTCGAGGAGCGGCCCCTCGAACTCCCGGACTTCCTCGGCGCCGAGGCGGTGTTCCTCACCAATTCCCTGCGCGGGCTGGCCCCCGTGCGGGCCGTCGGCGCGACGGCGTTTGCCGAGCATCCGGCCGTCACGGCCTTGAGCGAGGCCCTGCGCGCGGCCATGCAGGCGTGACCGGGCCGCGCGATCACCGCTGGTGGCTGCGCCTCGCCCTGATGGCGGCCTACGGCTTCATCGGGATCGTGCATCTCGCCGCCCCCGACGCGTTCCTGCCGATCATGCCGGACTGGGTGCCGGCCCCGCGCCGCGTGGTGATCCTCACGGGCCTCTGCGAACTCGCCGGCGTCGCCGGCCTGATCTGGCCGCCGACCCGGCGCTGGGCCGGCATCGGGCTCGCCCTCTACGCCGTCTGCGTGTTCCCGGCCAACATCAAGCACGCGGTGGAGGGCATCCCCGTCGCCGGCCTGCCGGATTCGTGGTGGTATCACGGGCCGCGCCTCGCGTTTCAGCCGGTCTTCGTCTGGTGGGCCCTCTACGCCACCCACGTGATCGACTGGCCCCGCCGGACCAAGTGAGGGCAGGGCGTCCGTGTCCGGGATTCCGAAGGGGTCACCCCTTCGGCGGGTGTCGGGGAGAGCCCGACGAAGACCTCCAGGGCTCCGCCCTGGACCAGCGAAGGGCTAGCCCTTCGCACCCTGACTCTCACCTCTTCTCGGCTCGCTTCACCGCCGTCCAGGCGGCCTCCATGGTGCCTAGGGACGCGTCGCCCAGCGTATTCCCATCGGCCGTGAGGCGGGCCGCCATGGCGGTGAAGCGCCGCTCGAACTTCGTATTCCCTGATCTCAAGGAATATTCCGGATCGATCCCGAGATGGCGGGCGAGGTTGGCCACCGAGAACAGCAGATCGCCGACCTCCTCGGCCACGTCCGCCCGGGTGCCGTTGGCCATGGCATCGGCGACCTCGTCGGTCTCCTCGCGGACCTTGGCGACGACGTCGGCCGGGTCCGACCAGTCGAAGCCGTAGGTCGCCGCCCGGGCCGAGAGTTTTTCCGCGCGGCTGAGGGCGGGCAGGGCGCGGGCGATGCCGTCGAGGGGACCCAGGTCGCGCGTCGGCCGCCCCGCCCGCTCGGCCGCCTTGATCGCCGCCCATTGCCGCTCCACCGCCGCCGGATCGCGCAAGGATGAGTCCGCCGGTACCGGGCCGCCGTTGGGGGCGAACACGTGCGGGTGGCGCCGGACCATCTTGGCGACGATGGCGTCCACCACGTCCGCGAAGGTGAAGCGCCCGGTCTCCTCGGCGATCCGGGCGTGGAACACGACTTGGAGCAGCAGATCGCCGAGCTCGTCGCGCAGATCCGCCGCGTCGCCCCGTTCGATGGCGTCCACGACCTCGTGGGCCTCCTCCACGGCGTAGGGTGCGATGGAGGCGTGCGTCTGGGCGAGGTCCCAGGGGCAACCCGTCTCCGGGTCGCGCAGGGCCGCCATCAGGGTCAAGAGCGCGTCGATGGTCAAGGGAGACTCCGGGACGTTTGCGGCGAGGGCGAAGGAACCCATAGCCGATCCGGCCGGGGAGGGGTGAGGCTGGGGACAGATCCGGGACAGGCGGTGCGCATCTCTTCAAAAGTCCCCCAAAAACCCCCTTTGCCCGGCGTGTTCGTTAAACCGAACGGCGCCCGATCCCCTTAGGAAAGGTATCAGTAAGAGATTCTCAGAGAGTCAGTTATGCAGGTTATATGGGGAGTCGAAAACCTGCGTGCGCGGAAGGGGTTGAGCCCTGTTCGCGTATCGAACTCTGCGTGGTTTCGTATCGAACTCTGCGCCGGTCCGTATCGAACTCTGCGTGGGAAACAGGGGTGGGCGTATGGGATTCGGCGCATCCGCGTATTGGGTTCGGCGTGGAAACCGGATCCGGCCGGTGAACTCCGGGGATAGTTCGAAAACCGACCCCGTATCGAACTCTGCGTACCGCCCTCGCCCGGTCCGGACGCGCGACCCGCAGGATCGAATTCACGAGTCCCGACCGGTGGATAGCCGGGATGACGCCGTCCGCCCGTGAGACTCCCGTGCCCCGGATCGGGCATGGTCCTGTCCTCATGGCGCCGCATCGGCGCGGACGGCACGGGTTCGGGATCGCGGCTTTTGGGGATCGAGGACACATTGGCGGGCATCCGCGACGCCGATCTCCTGGCCGAGGTCGAGGCGGCGCGCGGCGGCTTCCTGTTCGCCACCATCGCGGAGACCATCTTGCACCGGCAGCGGGCGCGGGACGCCGAGGCCGCCGCCCGCGGGGCCGTCGCCGGGCGGCGGCAGGCCATGGCGCGCGACCAGCGCCGGCGCGACGCCGTGCGCGAGGTCATCGAGAACGAGCCCACGGGGCCCGAGAACCTCCAGCACATCCACTCGGTGCTGGCGCTCTGCGGCCTGCCCTACCGGGACCCCGGCGACGCCCGCGAATTCTTCCGTGAATACGGCAAGAATTCCCTCAGTCTCCTGGCCGGACGCCTGAAGAACCCCGCCACCGGCGAGATGGAGTTCCAGGGCCTGCCCTACGGCCCCAAGGCTCGCCTCGTGCTCCTGCACCTCTGCACCGAGGCCGTGCGCCAGCGAAGCCCCACCATCGCGGTGGCCGACAGCCTGTCGGGCTTCATGAAGGAGATGGGATTCGCCGTCACCGGCGGCGAGCGCGGCACCATCCGGCAGTTCAAGGAGCAGCTGGCGCGGCTCGCCGCCTGCACCCTGCAGATCGGCCTGTGGGACGGGGCCGGCAGCGCCAGCACCCTCAACGTCCCGCCGTTCCGCCAGCTCGACCTGTGGCTGCCGCAGGGCGCCGACGGGGTGGTCTGGCAGAAAAGCGTCCAGTTCCACCAGGATTTCTACGACAATCTGATCCAGCACGCCCTGCCGGTGGACATCCGCGCGGCTCGGGCGTTCTCGGGCTCCGCGCGCAAGCTCGATCTGCTGTTCTGGGTCGGCTACCGCCTGCGCGCGCTCCAGCGTCCCCTCCGGCTCACCTGGGAAAACCTGCACAGGCAGTTCGGCGCCGACAATGCCAGCATCCGCAGCTTCCGGCAGGCCTTCAAGGCGGATCTCGCCCATCTGCAGGAGGTGTTCCCGAAGCTGCCGATCCGGCTGGACGACAACGGCATGCTGCTCCAGCCGGCCGATGCCGGCGCCCTGCTGATTCCGCCGCGGGCCGGCAAGCCGGCCCGGAAGGCCGTCGCGGCCTGACGCGTCGGTGATGGAAGGCAGGGAATAATACGCATTCTCTTGTCTCCATGGAATATTCTGATAATCCTACGGGCAGGGATTAATTAGAATATTCCATGGAGTGGCGATGTTTCCGAACGAGGCCGAGATCGAAGCCGCTCTGGCTGTCCTGCGTCGACAGCGCGACGCCCTCGACCGGCAGATCGCCGACCATGCCCTCTACCTCGAACTCGGCCGCCGCCTCGGTGCGGCCTCCCGCCCATCTCCGGCGCCGACGGCCGAACCCGAGGCACGCCCGGGCGAGGACATCGCCGCCGCCCGCCGCCACGGGCGCGCCCTGGTGGCCGCCGCCCTCGACATCCTGCACGAGGCCGGGCGCCCGCTGCATGCCGGCGAGATCCTGCCCGGCCTGACGGCGCGCGGCTTCGACCTGCCCGGCCACGATCCGGTGGCCGCCCTCAACACCCGCCTGTGGAAGCGCTCCGGCCCCGGTGGCCCCCTGCGGCGCCTCGGTGACGCGGTCTACGCACCCTCGGAGGAGGAGGCCGATCGGGCGTGAGCCTTCCGGTCCGGGATCCCGAAGGGGTCACCCCTTCGGCGGGTGTCGGGCAGAGCCCGACGCAGAACCCAGGGCCGGTCTTTGTAAATTCTTGCCTGGACCCGCGAAGGGCTCGACCCTTCGAACCCGGACATCAGTCCGGCAGGGCGAACACCGTGAGCTGGCCCCCCAGCGCCGTGTAGTTCGCGAGCGCCGCGTAGCCGCCCACCGCCCCGGCGCCGTCGTTGGGGTCCGTGAGACCGGCGGCCAGCCCGATGCCGGCCCAGCCGCCGATTCCTGAGAGCACCGCCACGTATTGCCGGCCCCTGTGGGTGTAGGTGGTCACGTTGCCGACGATGCCCGACGGGGTCTTGAACCGGTAGCATTCCCGGCCGGTCCGGGCATCGACGGCCTTGAGATGGCCTTCGAGGGTTCCGTAGAACACCACGTCCCCGGCGGTGGCGAGGACGCCCGACCACACGGAGAACGGCTCGGGGATCGACCAAGCGATCCGTCCGCGCACCCCGTCCCAGGCCGTGAGGCTGCCGGTGTGGCCGTCGCCCGGCGGCGGCTGCAGGCTCAGGGTGGCGCCGACATAGGGCAGGCCGGGCGTGTAGGTCACCCGGAACGGCTCGTAGGTCATGCAGATGTGGTTGGTCGGCACGTAGAACAGGCGCGTCCGGGGCGAGTAGGCCGCCGGCTGCTGGTTCTTGGCGCCGATGGCGCCGGGGCAGATGCCCGGGGTGGTCTCGTCTTCGCCGGTCCGCTCGGGGGCGTAGCGCGGATCGAGGACGGGCCGGCCGTAGGTTTTCGAGGCCCGGTCGAGGTCGATGTGCGTGGCCCAGTTCACCGCCGGATCGAACTTCTCCGCCACCAGGAGTTCGCCCGTGGCGCGGTCCAGGGTGTAGGCGAAGCCGTTGCGGTCGAAATGGGTGAGCAGCGTCCGCATGCGGCCGTCCATCGCCTGGTCGGTCAGGATCATCTCGTTGACGCCGTCGTAGTCCCACTGGTCGTGGGGCGTCATCTGGTAGAGCCAGCGCGCCCGGCCCGTATCCGGATCGCGGGCGACGATGGACTGCGCCCAGCGGTTGTCGCCGGGGCGCTGGCCGGGGTTCCAGGTCGAGGGATTGCCGGTGCCGTAATACATGAGGTTCAGGGCGGCATCGTAGGCGTACCAGCCCCAGGTGCAGCCGCCGCCGGTCTTCCACTGGTCGCCCTCCCACGAGGCCAGGGAGGAATCCCGGCCGATGGGCCGGCCCAGCACGGTGGTGGTTTCGGGATCGACGCGCATGTCGGCGTCCGTGCCCATGGAGTAAGCCCGCCAGAGGCGCCGGCCCGTCTTCGCGTCGTAGGCGGTGAGGTGGCAGCGCACGCCGAACTCGCCGCCCGAAAGGCCGACGAGGATCTTGTCCTTCACCGGCAGGACCGTGGCGGTGTTGGTCTCGCCCCGGGCCGGATCGCCGTTGCGGACCGCCCAATTCACCCGGCCGGTCGCGGCGTCGAGGGACACCAGCGTGGTGTCGGCCTGGTGCAGCAGAATCGCCCCATCCGCGTAGGCCAGACCCCGATTGACCGTGTCGCAGCACAGCATCGCGACGACGGACGCATCCTGCTTGGGCTCGTACTTCCAGAGGATGCGGCCGTCGTGGTCGAGGTCCAGGGCATAGACGATGTTGGGGAACGGCGTGTGGACGTACATCACCGCACCGACCACCAGCGGGGCGCCTTCGTGCCCACGCAACACGCCCGTCGAGAAGGTCCAGGCGACCTGGAGGCGGGCGACGTTCTCGGCCGTGATCCCGTCGAGGGGCGAATAGCGGGTGTTGGCCGCGTCCACGGTCTGGAGCACCGGCCCGCCCGTCGCGTCCTGGGCCGGCTCCTGGGCTCCCGCGGGGAGGGTGGTGGCTCCGGCCAGGGCGGCAAGACCAAGAAGACCAAGACCAAGACCGGGACAGGGCGGTAGCGCGCGACGCATGGGATCCCCTCGGGTGTGGTTCGGGGAGGTCTAGGCGATTTCAACCCTCACGGCTCATGCGCGAAGGGACGCGGGCGGAGAGCCCGCCCGCGTCCTCGATCGGGAGCCGAATCAGTAGAACGGCCCGTAGACGGGGCGGGGGCCGTAGAACGGGCGCGGTGGTCCGTAGGCGTAGCCCGGCCCGTAGAAGCGCCGCGGGCCGTAGAACGGACGCGGTCCGTAGCCGTAGCCCCGGTAGATCGGCCGGCACCGTCCCCAGCGATTGGGCGCCCAACCGGGGCCGCAACCGAAGGCGACGGTCTGCACCGTGGCATCCGTGGGGGAACCGGCAAACGGGGCCGCGAGGGTGCCGGCGGGAGCCGGGGGCAGCGGAGCGGCATGGGCGGCCGAGGCGAGGCCGACACCGCAGGCGACGGCGAGAGCCGCGACGAGCGCGTTCACAGACATGGAACAGACCCTTCTGCTGTTGTGAGGGCGATCCGGCCGCGAGGACCGGATCGCCAACCAAAATGCCCCCGCCCGGCTGAACGCTCGCTGACATGATCTGGGCGCGATTGTGATCCCCGGCTCAGCGCAGGAGGGGAAAATATGCCCGCACCGCCCGCTCGCTGCCCGCCTGCGACAGGTGGCCGGTGTCGAGGAACAGGTCGGTGCCGTCCGCGCGGTAGCGGCACAGGGGGCCGTCGCAGAAGGTCGGCAGGGGGTCGGCGAAGCGGGCCTTCGCCGACAGACGTCGGATCGCCGGATCGCCCCGGTGGGCGAACCACGCCGCCGAGCCGTCGACCCGGGTGCCGGCGCCGCGCGCGCCCAGCACGCCCACGTCGAACGCGAACAGCGGCGAGGGGCCGATCACCGAGACGGCGACCCCCGCCGCCGTGAGACGCGCGATGGTGTCGGGCAGGTTGGCCAGCGTCCGGGCGGGCAGGAGGTCCCAGCGGGCGGCCAGCACCACGCTGTCGATGCCGTAGGCGCGGATGATCTCGAAGACGTGGGCGTTGAAGTCGCGGCAGCCGGGTTTGGCCCGCGAGGCGTAGGCGAGGAGCGGCGGGCAGCCGGCGAAGGTGTATTGGAGGATGGCGTGGCTCAGGGTGGGGGCGTTGCGCACGAGGCCGGGCACGTAATGGGCCGCGTAGGAATCGCCCCACAGCAGGGCGGTGGCGGGCGCGTCCCGGGCCAGCAGACACTCGGCTCCCGCCCAGTCCGCGACGCGCTGGTTCTCGAGAAAGCAGCGCCCGCCCTTCCAGCCCGCCCGCTCGAGGGCCGCGAGGGCGCCCGGCCGAATGTCGGGAAAGCGCGCGGGAAAGCCCTCCGCGAGGGTGCCGGCGAGGCCGAGGGCCGCGAGGACCGTCAGGGCAGCGGCCGTGGCGGCGAAGAGCGGACGATGACCGTCCCGTGTTCCGGTGGATCGCCCATACCGGAACGGCGTCTCGATCCAGCGCCAGGCGGCGTAGGCGAAGACGAGGCAGGCCGCGACGACGGCACAGATCTCCCACCCGGCCGGCTCGCGCAGCAGGGCATAGCGAGCGAACACCACCACGGGCCAATGCACCATGTAGAGGGCGTAGGACATCCGCCCGAGGCCGGCGCAGGGCGGCGCCGACAGGACCCGGCCGATGGCGGTCGGGCCATTCCCGGCGGCGATGAGGAGGGCTGCTCCGAGGCACGGCGCCAGGGCGTTCAGGCCGGGAAACGGTGTCGCCTCGTCGTAGGCCAGGACCGCGGTGGCGACGAGACCGAGGCCGCCCGTCGCCATGGCCTCGCGCAGGGCGCGCGGCGGCGTCCAGTCGGCCGCGAAGGCCAGGAGGGCACCGACGAGGAGTTCCCAGGCGCGGGTGGGCAGGAGGTAGAAGTTGGCGCCGGGCGCGCTGTTCGTCAGGACGATGCCGAGGGCGAGGGAGGCCAGCAGGGCCGCGAGAAGAGCCGCCGCCGCGACCCGCCGCGAGCGGGCGAGGAGCAGCGGCAAGGCGATGGGCACCACGAGGTAGAACTGCTCCTCGACGGAGAGCGACCAGGTGTGCAGCAAGGGCCGGGTCTGCGCCTCGAGGTCGAAGTAACCGGTGGTCTTCCAGAAGAACACGTTGGCGGCGAAGGCCGCGGCCGCCACGACGCTGCGGGCGTAATCGTCCATGGCGCCGGGAGGCAGATAGAGCAGGGCGAGGGCGTAGGTGGCCAGAATCGTCGCCACCAGCATCGGCAGGATGCGGCGGATGCGGCGCTCGTAGAACCGGACGAGGGAGAACCGGCCCGCCGCCACGTCGGCGAGGATGCCCCGGGTGATCACGTAGCCCGAGATCACGAAGAACACGTCGACGCCGACGAACCCGCCGGACAGGCCCGGCACGCCGGCATGGAAGAACAGCACCACAAGGACGGCCACCGCGCGCAGGCCGTCGATGTCCGGGCGATAGGCCATGTGCAGGGGCGCCGAAGGCGGACCGGCCGCGAGGGTGAGCGAATGGGCCTGCGGAGGGAGCTGCGACATGCCGGTTCGTCAAGCCGAGGGCAGGGGCGCCGCCTCGCGCGCGGGCGCGCGGGGCCGAAGGAGGCGCCGGCGCGCCGGTTCCTCGATCGCCAGGTGCACGGCGCTCGCGGCGGCGAGCGACAGGAGCGTCGCGAGCGCGACGGTGAGCCAGGCCGTGCCGGCGAGGCGGCCGGCGAGGACGGTCCGGTCGAGGCTCGACACGAAGGCGTAGGCGGGCACGTGCAGGAGGTAGAGGGCGAAGGAGATGCGGCCGAGGAAGGCGAACCACCCGGCCGTGAGCGGGCCGGAGCGGACCTGGGCGCCGGCCAGGATCACCGGTGCCCAGACCACGGCGGTGAGCCCGTTGTGCATGAGCGGCTCGGGGATCGTCTCGACCCCCGCGACGAGAGCCAGGGCCGCCGCTCCCGCCCAGGTGAGGAGCACCCCGAGGGGCAGGCGGACCCGCCGCCACAGGACGAACAGGAGCAGGCCGGCCACGAATTCCGGCAGGCGCAGCAGGGGATTGTACTTGATCGCCTGCGCCAGGAGGGTCGCCGCGTCCGTGGTCGGCGCGATGAGGGAGAGGCCGGGGGCGAAGCGGTTCCAGGCCAGGATCGCGAGGGCGACGGACGCGGCCCAGGCCGCGAGGGTGACGAGCGCCGTCGGGCCCGGCCGCCTGAGGGCGAGCGGCAGGAGGAGGGGGAACAGGGCGTAGAAGAACAGCTCCGCCGAGACCGACCAGCTCGGACAGTCGAGGGAGCAGGCCGCGCCCGGCACCCAGGCGTGGAGGCCGAGCGGCGCCAGCACCGCGCCGGAGGCCATCAGGGTCTGGAGCGGGGGCACGACCTTCGCCGTCCAGACGACGAACCACGGCAAGCCGATGGCGAGGGCCAGGAGGTAGACGGGATAGACCCGTGCCACCCGCGCGCGCAGGAAGCGCAGGCGCGCGGCGCGCGGCGACAGGTCCACCCGCTGGTAGTTGTAGGCCAGGATGAAGCCCGACAGCAGGAAGAAGAACGTCACGCCCGAGTAACCGAGGAAGACCGCATCGGGCATCGCCGCACGGCCTGCCTCGTAGCCGGCGAAGTGGAAGGCGAGGACGTAGGCCGCCGCCACGAAGCGCAGGGAGGTCAGCGCCGGCAGGGGCTCCACCACCGGATGGGGGCCCGCGGGGTCGGCCTGGTCCGCGCGCGGCGTCATGCCCGGTCCCCTTCCGCCCGGTCCCCACCCGCGACCACCCGGGTCCGCGCCAGGTAGCGCAGGCCCAGCACCGACACCACGAGGAGGAAATAGAGCCCGTTGGTGGCCTGGTAGAACACCGATTCGAACACCGCCACGAGGATGATGAACAGCCACAGGCGCAGGAACAGCATCGTCAGGGGGTCGATGGAGCGGCCCCCGGCCCGGGCCTGGAGGTCGCTCACGGGCGCCCAGACGAGCCACCACAGGGTGAGGGCGAGGCCGACGAGGCCGGATTCGAGGGCGGTGTTGAGATAGCCGTTGTGCGCGTCCGTGGCCCGGTTGACCCAGGTCGCCGCGTCGGCGCCGCCGCCGTAGAACACGCTCTCCCAGAACGCGCCGTAGCCGTAGCCGGCGATGGGACGCCTGGCGATGTTGTCGGCGGCGAACTCCCAGATCTCCGTGCGGCCGGTGAAGGTCGGGTCGCCGGCCAGACGCGCCACCAGGGCGCCGATCTCCGGCACCAGGACCGACCCCACCGTCACCGTCAGGAGGAGGGCGAGGGGCGCGAGCAGCACGAGGCGGCGCCAGACGGTCGCCCCGGACCACGTGCAGAACCAGGTGAGGGCGAGCACCGCGGGCGTGATGGCGACGGAGGTCTTGGCGTTCGTGAACACGAGGAACAGGGCGGCGGCGCCCGCGAGCAGGAAGCCGAGGATGCGCTGCCCCGTCCCCGCCCAGAACAGGCCGACGAACACGAACGCCCCCATGGCGGCGCCCGCCGCATTCTTGTGCGCGTAGACCCCGCGCCAGCTGCCGGCGTGCTCGGGCTCGATGAGGTCGAAGGCCGTGTGCATGGCGCGCTCGGGCACGAGCACGAGGCCGAGATAACTGATGCCCACGATTCCCAGCACCGTGGCGCCCAGCACCGTGGCGAACTGGCGCGCGTCGCGCGCCGCCACGAGAAGCGACACCGCCGCCGCGGTGACGATCACGAGGGAGACCAGGCGGCGGGCCGAGACCAGGGGCTCGATGGACAGCACCGTCGATACGGCGAGCCAGGCGAGCATCAGCAGGATCGGCAGGCTGGCCAGCGGCCGTAGGGCGGCGGCGCCCCGGGCGAAGAGAATCGTGCCGGCGAGGCCGCCCATGATCAGGAACAGGATCTGGTTGCCGAGGTTGCCGCCCGCCCCCGAGGCCGCGTTCTCGGGCGCGGTGCCGTCGTGGAACGGGTTGGCGCCCACCAGCATCACGAGGAGGATCGCCACCATGGCGGTGACGCGCAGGGCGTCGGGACCCAGCGCACGGGCGGAAACCTGTCGCGCGGGGTCGGCGACTCCCGTGGTCATCGGCTGCAACTCCCATGAACTGTGTCGGGACAAGAAAGCCCCCCATCGGGACAGGAACTCGGCCCCGAGGATCACCCAGGATAGCGCGATCCGTCCTCCGTATCCTGCGGGCAGAATACTTGAGAACCCGCAAAGGCCGGACCCCGGTCCGGATCAGGATTCCGGCTCGCCCCAGACCTCCGGCGCGCGGCCCGTGATCGACCGCACCAGGGCCTCGCGCGCGGCCCGGGAGGCGGCGAGGCGCGCGCGGGCCGCGGCGAGCACCGGCGCCGCCGCCGTGTCCGGCGTGCCGGCGTCGAAGGGCGGGGCGGGGGCGTATTCGAGGCCGAGCTGGATCGCTTCCGCCTCCTCCTGACCGACGAGTTCGGCGGCCAGCGCCAGGGCGAAGTCGATCCCCGCCGTGACGCCGCCGCCGGTGACGAGGTTGCCGTCCCGCACCACGCGCTCGGCCACGGGCGTCGCGCCGAAGGCCGCGAGCAGGTCGAGGGAGGCCCAGTGGGTGGTGGCGCGCCGGCCCCGAAGGAGACCGGCCGCGCCCAGCACCAGGGCGCCGGTGCAGACGGAGGTGACGAAGCGGGCGGTTTTCGCCCGTTCGCGCACGAAGGCCAGCACGACCGGATCGGTCATCAAGGCGTTCACCCCGACCCCGCCGGGGACGCACAGCACGTCGAGGGCCGGGCACGCGGCCATGGTCACCGTGGGGGCGAGCACGAGGCCGGTGGCGCTCCGGATCGGGTCGAGGCCGGCGGCGACGAGATGCACCGTCGCCCCCGGGATCATCGCGAACACCTCGTAGGGGGCGGTGAGATCGAGCTGCTGCACGTTCGGGAAGGCGAGGAGGCCGATGTGGAGGCTCATGTGAGGACCCTGGTTCTGGGGTGCGTGATTCGCGGGGCGCCCCGGCTCACGGACACGCACCATCATATCCGGACCGAAACGACCGGGCGCCCGCTTTTCTCGCTTCCTCGCAGGCCCCGCCCGGGCCCGTTCGGAATTTGACATTCGGGGCCGCATCATCGACACCGCCGGCCTTCGCGGCATCGACCGGAATCGCCGGGCGCGTGCCAGTCTGGAGCCGCATGCCCGCCTTTCCGGCCCGTCCTCCCGCATGACCGACCGCGCCTTCGCGTCTCGCCCGGGCCGTCGCGACCTGTTCGCGTGGCCGCAGGCGATCCTCGACGCCGCGGCGCTGAGCCATGGCCGGGCCTGTGCCCTCCTCGTGGCGCTCGGCCTCGTCTGCTTCCTGCCGGGGCTCGCCTCGCTCCAGCCCATGGACCGGGACGAGCCGCGCTTCGCTCAGGCCTCCAAGCAGATGCTGGAGACCGGCGACCTCGTCGACATCCGCTTCCAGGCCGAGGCGCGCCACAAGAAGCCCGTGGGGATCTACTGGACCCAGGCCGCCTTCGTCGGGGCCGGCGAGGCCCTCGGCATCCCGAACGCCCGCACCACCATCGCGCTCTATCGCCTGCCCTCGCTGCTCGGCGCCATCGGGGCGGTGCTCCTCGCCTACTGGTCGGCCCTGGCCTTCCTGCCCCGGCGGAGCGCGCTGCTCGCCGCCGCCCTGTTCGCCGCCTGCGTGGTGCTCTCCGCCGAAGCGCGCCTCGCCAAGACCGACGCGCTGCTCTGCGCCTGCGCCATGGCGACCTTCGGGTCCCTGGCGCGGGCCTGGCTCGGCCGGGCCGACGGATCGGCCGGCCGGACCCTCGGCACCACCACCGTCCTGACCTTCTGGCTCGGCCTCGCCGTGGGCATCCTGGTGAAGGGCCCGATGGTGCCCCTGTTCTGCGGGCTGCCCGCCCTGGCGCTGTCGCTCCACGCCCGCTCCGGCCGGTGGCTGCAGGCGCTGCGGCCCGGCCTCGGCCTGCCGCTCACGCTCTCCATCGTGGCGCCCTGGTTCGTCGCCATCACTTGGAAGAGCGGCGGCGCCTTCTACGGCGAGGCCGTCGGCCACGACATGATGAGCAAGGTCCAGGGCGGCTCCGAGAAGCATTGGGCGCCACCGGGCGCCTACCTGTTCGCGGTGTTCGGCACCTTCTGGCCCGGCGCGGCCTTCGCGGCGCTCGGCGCGCCCTTCGCCTGGGCGAACCGGCGCGAAGCGGGAATCGCCTTCCTCCTCGCCTGGATCGTGCCGACCTGGCTCCTGTTCGAGATCGTGCCGACGAAGCTGCCGCACTACGTGCTGCCCCTGTTCCCGGCCCTCGCGATCCTCACCGTGCTCGCCCTGACGCGCGGCGCCCTCGACCCCGAACGCCGGGGGGCGCGGCTCACGGCCGGCCTCGTGGTGCTGATCCCGGTGGGCCTGACCCTGGGGCTCTCGGCCTTCGCCTGGACCTACGACCGGACGCTGCCCTGGGCCGGGCTGCCGCTGCTGCTGGCCGCCTGCGCCGTGGCGGTCCTCGCCTGGCGCGCCTTCGCCCGGGGGGCGGCGGAGCGGGCCCTGTGCCTCGGCATCCTCGCCTCGGCCCTGCTCTCGCCGGCGGTGTTCGGTCTGACCCAGCCGGTGATGGCCGCCCTCAAGGTCTCGCCCCGCCTCGCCGCCCTGCGCGACCGCGTGCCCTGCGCGGCGCCGAAGGTGGCGAGCCTCGGCTACCGCGAGCCGAGCTTCGTCTTCCTCATCGGGACGGATCTGGCGATGATGGACACGGCCGCCGAGGCCGCCGCCTTCCTCCGGGGCGAGGGCTGCCGCCTGCTCTACGTCGAGGGCCGCTTCGCCCCGGCCTTCGCCGAGGCCGCCGCGGGCGTCGGGTTCGTGCCGGCCCCGGTCGGCACCGTCTCGGGCTTCAACATCAACGGCGGACGAAGGGTCGACCTCACGGCCTACGCCCACGCCCCCGAACCGACGCCCTGAACCCCCGGGAATCCCCCATGCGTCTCTCCGTGATCGTGCCGGTGAAGGACGAGGTCGGCAACATCGCGAGCCTCGTCGCCGAGATCGGCGCGGCCTGCGCGTCCCTGGCGCCGTTCGAGGTGATCTACGTGGACGACGGCTCCACCGACGGCACCGCCGCGGCCCTCGACCTCGCCCGCCGCGACCGGCCCTGGCTCCGGGTGCTGCGCCACGACCGCACGGCCGGCAAGTCCGCCGGGGTGCAGACCGGCATCGCCGCCGCCCGCGGGGCGATCTGCGCCCTCCTCGACGGCGACGGCCAGAACGATCCGGCCTACCTGCCGACCCTGCTGGCGGCCCTCGAGGAGGGCGGCCCGCGCGTCGGCCTCGCCCAGGGGCAGCGCGTCGGGCGCAAGGACGGCCGGTTGAAGACCCTCCAGTCGCGCATCGCCAACGGGGTGCGGGTCCGCATCCTCAAGGATGCCACCCGCGACACCGGCTGCGGCTACAAGCTCGTGCGCCGCGAGGTCTATGCCCGCCTGCCGTATTTCGACGGGCTGCACCGCTTCATGCCGGCGCTGGTGGCCCGCGAGGGCTACGCCGTGGTCCACCGCGACGTGATCGACCGCCCGCGCTTCACCGGGGCCTCGAAATACGGCCTGTTCGACCGGCTCTGGGTCGGCCTCCTCGATCTCGCCGGGGTGTGGTGGCTGATCCGCCGCAAGCGGGTCACGCCTTCGGTCACCGACGTCACGGGACCCTGACCCCATGCTGATCCAGCTCGCCGCGGATATCCGCGGCTACGTCTACGACGTCTTCGTGGTGCGCTTCGACGGGTGGCTCGTCTTCGGCATCCTCGCCCAGGCGGTGTTCGGCGCCCGCTTCGTGGTGCAGTGGCTCGCCTCCGAGCGGGCGGGGCGCAGCGTGATCCCCCTGGCGTTCTGGTTCCTCTCCATCGCGGGCGGCCTGATGACCCTGGTCTACGGCCTCGTGCGGCGCGAACCCGTGATCATCTTCGGGCAGGCGCTGTCGACCTTCATCTACCTGCGCAACGTCGTCCTCATCCTGCGCGAGCAGCGCGCCCGATGACGGCCTTCGCGCCCCTGCCGGCGTTCTACGACGACCTCGACGCCAGCTTCTTCGAACTCTGGCGCCTCCTGCACGAGGGGCCGGCCTTGCGCCGCAACGCCTTCCACATGCCGGCCCTCGCCACCGTCGACGCCGACGGGCACCCCCAGGTGCGAACCGTGGTCCTGCGCGAAGCCGATCCCGCTGCGGGAACGCTCCGGTTCCACTGCGACCGCCGCTCCGCCAAGGCCGGCGAGATCGCCGCCACCGGCCGAGCCGCCCTGCACGGCTACGACACCGCCTCGAAAATCCAGATCCGGGTCTCGGGGCCGGCCCGCCTCCACACGGACGACGCCGTGGCCGAGGCCGCCTGGGCCGCCTCGCGGGTCATGAGCCGGACCTGCTACGGGATCGCTCCGGCCCCCGGCACGGCGCTGCCCGCGGGCGACGCCTACACCCAGCCCGAGGACGGCGCCGACCTGGACCTCGCGCGCCCGAATTTCTGCGCCGTGGTGGTGACGGCGACCCGCCTCGACTTCCTGTTCCTCGACCGGCGCGGGCACCGCCGGGCGGGGTGGGAACGCGGGGCGGCGGGGTGGACGGGCGCCTGGCTGGCGCCGTGACGCCGCCCCTTGTTCCGGGGGCGCTCCCCACGCGCCAGCGCCCCGCCGCCGGTTCGGCGCGGGGGACGGCTTGAGGAAACGGGAGACGCGGGACGCCGCGAGACCCTGTTTTTGTAAGTTTAGCCGGTCTCCCGGCGTCCCCCGGCCCGGCCCCTTTCGGGACCGATCCCTGAGGAAACGGGAGACGCGGGACGCCGCGAGACCCTGTTTTTGTAAGTTTAGCCGGTCTCCCGGCGTCCCCCGGCCCGGCCCCTTTCGGGACCGATCCGTTTCGTCACGGCGTCTTCTCGGCCTCGGCGACTCGGCTAGTAGCGGCCCACCTCCGCGCGACGCGACGTCCCTTACGGAAACGCCGGTGCGGCAGCCGACTGATCAGGGTCAAGCCCCGAGCCCGCCTCGTAGTGGGCGGACCGTCCGTTGTCTCGGTGTGCTCCAGGGTCCCGGTTCCTCGCCTCAACACGGCTCCTCCCCGTCCAGAACACCTTGCGTCGCCGATGCGGCCCGGGGCGATGGCGAGACCGGGCCATCGACGCGGGGCGCCGTCTCCTCCCCCGAGCCCCCCGACCCGGTTCGCCGGGGGGCCTCCCGCGTGGGAGGCGAGTGCCCGGACTGAACCACGAAATAGGAATATTGTCAAGAAATTTCGGTGGCCCGAGCCCCCCGACCCGGTTCGCCGGGGGGCCTCCCGCGTGGGAGGCGAGTGCCCGGACTGAACCACGAAATAGGAATATTGTCAAGAAATTTCGGTGTTCAAGGTGGGACCGATCCTGCCGTGGTGAGGCCGATGGCCCATGAGGGACGCGCGCAGGCGTTCTGCGGTTCACATCGCCGCGCGCAGCCGCGCGAACCCCGCGTCGAGGTCCGCCTGCAGGTCCGCGACGTCTTCGAGCCCGATGTGGAAGCGCAGGCCCGGGCCCTCCGGGGCCCAGGTGGTGGCGGTGCGGTAGGTGCGGCAGTCGAACGGGATGACGAGGCTCTCGAAGCCGCCCCAGGAAAAGCCCATGCCGAACAGTTCGAGGCCGTCGAGCAGTGCCGCCACGGCGCGCTCGGGGGCGGGGCGGAGGATCACGCCGAACAGGCCCGAGGCGCCGGAGAAGTCGCGGCGCCAGATGGCGTGGCCGGGATCCTCGGGGAGTGCGGGATGGAGCACCCGGGCCACCTCCGGCCTGGCTTGCAGCCAGCGCGCCATGGCGAGCCCCTGCGCGCCGTGCTCGCGCAGGCGCAGCGCCATGGTGCGTAAGCCGCGCAGGGCCAGGAACACGTCCTCCGGGCCTGCGCACATGGCGAAGTGCTCGAAGGTCCGGTGCAGGGCCGGCCAGTATTTTTGGTTGGCCGAGGTGAGGCCCAGCAGCAGGTCCGAGCCGCCGGAGAGGTACTTGGTGCCGGCCTCCACCGCGATGTCGACGCCGCGCGCATGGGGCGGGAACAGCAGCGGCGTCGCCCAGGTGTTGTCCATGATGACGGCGGCGCCCCGCGCATGGACCACTTCACTGATCGCCGGCACGTCCTGCATCTCGAAGCTCTGCGAGCCCGGCGCCTCCACAAGGACCGCCTTGGTGGTGTCGCGCATCAGGGCGCCGATGCCGGCGCCGACCAACGGGTCGTAATACTCCACCTCCACCCCGAAGCGCTTCAGGACGCCATCGCAGAAGATGCGGGTGGGGCGGTAGGCGGAATCGCTGACCAGCAGGTGGTCGCCGGCCGAGACCACGGCCATGAGGGCGACGGTGAGCGCCGCCAGCCCCGAGGGGGTCAGCACGGTGCCGGCGGCCCCCGCGAGTTCGCTCCAGGCGCGCGTCAGGGATTCCGTCGTCGGCGTGCCGGAGGTGCCGTAATCGAAGCGCCCGCGCCGGTGCTTGAGGTCGTCGTAGGTGGGAAACAGCACCGTCGAGCCGCGATAGATCGGCGTGTTGACGAAGCCGTGCTGAGCGGAGGGATCGCGCCCGGCATGGACGAGGCGGGTGCTCGGGCCGAAGCGTGCGGGATCGCGGGGCGGTGTGATGGACATCGGCGCCTTCGGGCGGTTCTTCTGGGGATGGGGCGACCACAGCCCGGCGGGGGGTGGGCCGTCAAGTCAGCCTCCCAGGCACTCGACCTGTGACGGGAGATTCGTTCGCTTCCTCGGATCGATCGGACGCATCAAGTCCACCCGTTCGGAAGGCAGGGGGATGCGCGCAGACCGTCCGCCTCACCCCAGGATGCGGCTCAGAAACCCTTGCGTCCTCGGGTGCCGGGGCCGGTCGAAGAAGGCGTCCGGCGCGGCGATCTCGACGATCTGGCCCTCGTCCATGAACACCACCCGGTCGGCCACCGCCCGGGCGAACCCCATCTCGTGGGTGACGCACAGCAGCGTGGTGCCGGCGCCCGCGAGCTCGGTGAGGGTGTCGAGGACCTCCTGCACCATCTCGGGATCGAGGGCCGAGGTCGGCTCGTCGAACAGCATCACCTCCGGTTCGAGGCACAGGGCGCGGGCGATGGCGACCCGCTGTTGCTGGCCGCCGGAGAGTTCGGCGGGTCTGCGGTCGGCCTTGTCGGCGAGCTGCACCCGCGCGAGGTGGCCCATGGCGAGGTCGCGGGCCGCATTCAGCCCGAGGCGGCGGACGTGGAGGGGGGCCAGCGTGCAGTTCTCCAGGACCGTGAGGTGCGGGAACAGGTTGAACTGCTGGAACACCATCCCGACCCGGGCGCGCACGGCGTCGGTGGCCTTGGCGCTGCCGTCGAGGGTGAAGCCCGCGACCCGGATGGTGCCGGACTGGTGCGCGACGAGGCCGTTGATCGCGCGGATGAGCGTCGATTTCCCCGAGCCGGAGGGGCCGCAGATCACCAGGGTCTCGGAGCGCGCCACCGTGAGGTCGATGTCGCGCAGGACGTGGGTGGTGCCGAACCAGGCGTCGACGCCCGCGAATTCCACGGCGGGCGTATTCTGGGCAGGCGTGTCCGTCATCGCGCATCCCCCGCCGCGAGGCGGCGCTCGATGAAGCCGGCGTAGCGGGCCATGCCGAAACAGATCGCGAAGTAGAACAGGGCCGCGAAGGCGTAGGCCGTGGCCGGCACGGCGGGGGCCGACCAGCGCGGGTCGGCGCGGGCCGCCTCCAGCACGCGGATGAAGTCGGCGATGCCCACGATGGAGACCAGCGTCGTGTCCTTGAACAGGCCGATGAGGGTGTTGACGATGCCCGGCACCACGATCTTGAGGGCCTGGGGCAGCACGACGGCGCGCAGGGCCTGGGTCTTCGTGAGCCCCAGCGCCAGGGCGGCCCGCATCTGGCCCTCCGGGATCGCCTGGAGGCCGCCGCGCACCACCTCGGCCATGTAGGCGGAGGCGAACAGCGCGATGCCGACGAGCGGCCGCACCAGCCGGTCCACCGTGAGGTCCCCCGGCAGGAACAGGGGCAGCATCACGTTGGCCATGAACAGCACGGTGATGAGGGGCACCCCGCGCCAGAACTCGATGAAGCCGATGCAGGCGTAGCGCACCACCGGCCAGTCCGAGCGCCGGCCGAGCGCCAGGAGGATGCCGAGCGGCAGGGACGCGACGATGCCCACCATCGAGACCACCACGGTGACGAGGAGGCCGCCCCACAGGCCCGTGGCGACGGAAACGAGGCCCAGCGCCGGCATCCCGGCCAGCAGCGCGTAGGCGAGGACGGGGAACACCACGAACAGGTAGGCCGCGCCCCAGGCGCGCTTCGGGGCGCCGAGCCACAGCATCCAGCCCGCCCCGAAGGCCAGCAGGGCGAAGAACAGGTTCGGGCGCCAGCGCTCGGCCGCCGGGTAGGAACCGTAGGCGAGGTAATTGATCTTGGTCCCGATGAAGGCCCAGCAGGCCCCGACCGGGTGGCCCACCACCTCGGGCCGGCAGGCCTCGCCGGAGGTCCCGGTCCACACGGCGTCGAACACGAGGAAGCGCAGGGCCAGGGGCACGAGCCAGGCCAGCGCCGCCAGGATCAGGACGGTGACGAGGCCGTCGGTCCAGCTCGCGAACAGGTTGGTCCGAACCCAGGCGAGGGGCCCGCCGAGGCGGCGCGGCGGCGGGGCCGGCGGGATCAGGGTTTTCCGCACGTAACCCTCGGTCAAGAACCCATCGGCGCGGCTCATGGCCGGCCCCCCGCCACGCGGGCGTTGTACCGGTTCATCAGGAGGGCGGTCGCGAGGCTGAGGCTGAGATAGACGCCCATGGTGATCGCCACCACCTCCACCGCCTGGTTGGTCTGGTTGAGCACCGTGCCCATGAAGACGTGGACGAGGTCGGGGTAGCCGATGAGCACGGCGAGCGACGAGTTCTTCGTCGTGTTGAGATACTGGCTCGTCAGCGGCGGCACGATCACCCGCATGGCCTGGGGCAGCACCACGAGGCGCAGGGCTTGGGCGCCGCTGAGCGACAGGGCGGCGGCGGCCTCGCGCTGGCCGCGCGGCACGCTGTCGAGGCCCGAGCGCACGATCTCGGCGATGAAGGCGGCCGAGTAGGTCGAGAGCCCGACGAGGAGGGCCACGAATTCCGGCCGCAGGGCCAGGCCGCCCGCGATGTCGTAGGGGCCGCGCGCCGGCCACGCCACCGGCACGGGATGCCCCGCGAGCGCGAGGCCGGCCCAGGCGAGCGCCGGCGGGCCGAGGCCGAGGAGCGCACCCGGCCACAGCACGGGGACGGGCTTCCGGCCCAGGGCCACGGCGCGGCGGCTCATGCGGAGGAGGAGCCCCATCGCGAAAAGGCCGGCGGCGAAAGCTAGGGGCACAAGGGCGGCCAATCCGGAAAAATCCGGGCGGGGCAGGAAGAGGCCGCGCTGGCTGAGATACGCGCCGCCCCACGCGGCGGGATCGCTCGCCGCGGGCAGGGCGACCCGCACGGCGACGTACCAGACCAGCAATTGCAGCAGCAGCGGCAGATTGCGAAACCCCTCGACGTAGGCGGCCGCGAACGACCGGGCGAGCAGGTTCGACGAGCGCCGGGCGATGCCGAGGGCGAAGCCGAGCACCGTCGAGAGGACGATGGCGAGGGCCGACACCAGCAGGGTGTTGAGGAGCCCGACGAGGAACGCATCGAGATAGGTCGCCGTCGCGGCCGCGTACGGGATCGGGCTCTGGCCGATGTCGAACCCGGCGGGGCGCTCGAGGAAGCCGAACCCGGCCACGATCCCCTGGCGCGCGAGTTTCTGGGCGGCGTTGGTGGCGGCGAAATACGCCAGCGCCGCCAGTGCCAGGACGAGGGCGGCCTGGACGACGAGGGCCCGCCAGGAGGAGACGCGGGGCTCAGCCATTCGACGAGGTCCCTCGCCATTGGCCCCGGCCCGAGGGCGTGAAGCGCGACGGACTCCCTCTCCTGGAAGGAGAGGGCTGGGGTGAGGTGTGCGAACTCTCCGGAGAACCCACACACCTCACCCTGTCCCTCTCCTTCCAGGAGAGGGGACCCGCGTCTCCACATGCCAGGTGTGCCGCATCCCGCAGGGGGGAGAGGGGGGGCGCATCCGCGTTCCGCAAAACGCCCCTCACCGGATCGGGGGCCCGTATTGCAGGCCGCCCTGGTTCCACAGGGCGTTGAGGCCGCGCGGGATCTTGAGGGGCGTGCCGTCGCCGAGGTTGCGGGCGAAGCTGTCGCCGTAATTGCCGACGTGGCGGACGATCCGGGCGACCCAGTCCGCCGTCAGGCCGAGGCGCTCGCCGTAGCCGCCCTCGAGGCCGAGGATGCGCCGCGCGTCGGGGCTCGGGGCCTCCCGGCGCATCTGCTCCACGTTGTCCTGGCGGATGCCGGCCTCCTCGGCGTCGAGCATGGCGTAGTGCGTCCAGGCGACGATGTCGCGCCACTGGTCGTCGCCCTGGCGCACGCCCGGGGCGAAGGGCTCCTTGGAGATGGCCTCGCTGAGGATCACGTGTTCGTCGGGGTGGGCGGTCTTCAGGCGCTCGCCGTAGAGGGAGGACTGGTCCGTCGAGTAGGCGTCGCAGCGGCCGGATTCGTAGGCGCCGAGCGTCTGCTCGCTGTTGGCGAAGGTGACGACCTGGTAGGTCAGGCCCCGGGTGCGGAACCAGTCGGCGAGGTTGAGCTCCGTGGTGGTGCCCTGCTGCAGGCAGATGGTCGCCCGGTCGAGCTGCTTGACGGCGCCGATGTTCAGGGCCTTTCGGACCAGGAACCCCTGCCCGTCGTAGAAGGTGATCGCCGGAAAGTTCATGGCCGCCGTGTCGCGCGACAGGGTCCAGGTGGTGTTGCGGGCGAGCACGTCGATCTCGCCCGATTGCAGGGCGGTGAAGCGCGCGGCGGAGGATTGCGGGATGAAGCGCACGGCCTCCGGGTTGTCGAAGATCGCCGCCGCCAACGCCCGGCAGAAATCGACGTCGAGGCCGGTCCAGTGGCCCTGGCCGTCGGGCACGCTGAAGCCCGCCACCCCGGGGCTGACGCCGCAGACGAGGTGCCCGCGCGCCTTCACCTGCGCCAGGGTGCCCTCGGCCTTGCCGGTGCCGGTCTTGGTGGCGTCGGTCTTGACCGAATCGGTCTTGGCCGGCTCGGCCCAGGCGGGGAGGGGCGTGCCGAGGAGCGCCAGGGCGAGGAGCAGGGCCGGCCTTGGTCCAACCACGCGCATGCGTCTCCGTAGGGGTTCGTGGGGGGATCGGGGCGAGCTCTAGCAGGCTCGGTGGGTTTCGCAAAAGCGGTCCCCGCTTCCGAGCGGAAAACCCGCGCCGTACCAAGGACCTAGACAGGACGAAGCGGTGGCGTCGCCAGGGTGAATTCGCGTGGCCCGGCCGATCGACGGGTCGGGGGCGCGCCGCGTCGCGCGGTTCGTTAACGGCCCTGGGCTAAAGCTGTTGCGGTTCGTGTTGTTCGCGTATCTCGGAAGTGCGTCGCCGTGCGTATCCTGCGTTTCCTTGCCGTGGGCGGCCTCTTCGGGGTCAGCCTGACGATCATCGGCTTCACCTGCGTCGATCGCCTCGCCCATCCGGTGGTGGTGCCGGCACCGCCCGTGCCCACCCTGGCGCGCCCGGTAATGGCCGACCCCCTGGCGACGGGCTCCCTCGGCACCGGTGGGGCCTCGCCCCTGGGCGGCTCCGGCACGGGCCCCCTGTCCGGGGCGCCCGCCCCGACGAAGACCGCCAAGGCCGCGCGGCCGAAGGCGGTGGAGGGGTTCGACACCGAGCGCCTCAACGCCCTCATGCGCGGCGATCCCGCCGTCACCCTGTCGCGCACGCGCTGATGCTCGCAGACCGAGCGGCGCCGATCCCCCGGGCGACGGCCGGTCTCGGCGCCGCTCGGCGGACCTCCGCCGCCGCGCGGTCGCGCGGGCAGACGACCATGCGTTCCACGCCGCGCCGTCTGGTATAAGCCCCGTCCGCGGGACGGCCCGCGGGAGCGGGAGCCTTCGACCTTGGGCCTGATCTACGCGCTCGGCGCCTATCTCAGCTGGGGCCTCGTGGTCCCGGTGCATTTCCGGCTCCTCGACGCGGTGCCGGCCACCAGCATCCTGGCCCACCGCATCGTCTGGTCGGCCGTTCTCGTCACCGGCCTGCTGGTGGCCCTGCGCCGCCGCGTGCGCAGCCCGTTCCCCCTGAGGCCCCGGCACGGGCTCCTCGTGCTCTCGGCCGTCCTCATCGGCGTGAACTGGCTGCTCTACCTGCGCGCCGTCCAATCCGGGCACATGCTGGACGCCAGTCTGGGCTACTTCATCAACCCGCTCGTGAGCGTGGTGCTCGGGGCCGCGGTGCTCGGCGAGCGCCTGCGCCCGGTCCAGGTCGCCGCCGTGTCCCTGGCCGCCGGGGCGGTGCTCCTGGCGGTGGTGGTGGCCGGCCACCTGCCCTGGGTGTCCCTGGCGCTCGCGGCGAGCTTTTCCCTCTACGGCCTCGTGCGCAAGGTGGTGGGGGTCGACGCCATGGTGGGCTTCGCGGCCGAGACCGCCGTGCTGCTGCCCGTGGCCCTGGGCTACCTCGTCCTGTTCGCGCCGCCCGTGGTGACGGGCGATCCCGTGCGGGCCGGCCTCCTCGTGCTCACGGGCGTCACCACCGCCCTGCCGCTGATCTGGTTCGCGGCCGCGGCCGAGCGCCTGACGCTCGCGACCCTCGGCCTGATGCAGTACCTCGCCCCGAGCTGCCTCCTGGTGCTCAGCGTCGTCGCCTACGGCGAGCGCCTCGAACCGCACCGGATGATGCTGTTCGGCCTGATCTGGCTGGCGCTGGCCCTCTACGCGGCGGACGCGTACCGCGCGGCCCGCCGGGCGCGGGCGGCCTGAACGGGCCGCCCGATTCGGGTCAGGCGATCCCGAGCTGGCGGAACACCGGCAGGCGGGTCTTCACGAACGTGTCGTAGCGCTCGCGCAGGTCGGCGAGGTTGGCCTCGTCGCCGTCCAGCGGCTTGCCGTCCTTGACGAGGCGCTGCCCTTGCGCCTGCAGCACCGCCCAGGCCCGCTGCACCGGATCCGCCCCGCTGCCTTGCGCGGCCAGGAACAGCTGCGCCATGCGGTCGGCCGGGACGCCGCTGCCGGTCACCGGCGAGGCCAGGAACTGCAGCTCCTCCGTGGCCTCGGCCCGCTTCGTCACGGCGGCGTTGAAGGCCTTGGTGCGCTTGGCGCGCGCCGCCTCGTCCTTGGGGGAGGGGCAGGGCTGGACGTGGCCCGAGCCGACGAGGATGCCGAACGCCTCCATGAGCTTGCCCCAGTCGAGGGCCTTCACCGAGGGGTCGGCGAAGATCGCCTGGACCGTGGCCGGCCCCTTGGCCAGCACGTCGAGGATCGGGCGGTAGACCTCCTCCTGCAGCTGCGCCTCGCCCAGGCTGCCCTGCACCTTCAGGGCGACGTCGGCGCGCGGCGTCGAGAGGGCGAAGCGCAGATGGGTCCAGATCGCCCGGGAGGAGGGCACCGTGTGGGGCAGGGCGCCCTTGACGTAGACGTCGCGGCGGAACTGCTGGTTGACCATGTAGTCCCGCAGGGTCTCGCGCCGCACGGGATCGGGGCAAGCCTTCAGGATCGCCTGCTGCTCCGCATTGAGGTTGATGGCGTCGACCCCCTCGAGCAGGGCGGCGGAGCCCACGTAGCTGAGCTTCGCCTCGGCCAGCTCGGCCGCCACGTCGGCGACGTAGAACGGCGTCCAGTCGCGGTTGAAGTACTCGTGCGCGAGGTAGCTCCTCGGCAGGCCCTTCATCTTCTCGAAGCGCGGGGCGAGCGCCGGGTTCTGGGTGAAGTACGAGGCCTTGGCCTCGCGCATGGATTCGGCGAAGGCCACGGCCTCGTCGATGCGCGGGATGATCGGGCCGGTGCGGGTGCCGGCGTGGTCCGTGAGCAGGCGGCGCAGGGGCATGGCCGCCGCCCAGCCCGGCAGGGTGTTGTAGCTGATGTAGACGATGCCGCCGGGCTTGAGGCGCCGACGCAGGAATTCGACGATGTGCGCCCGGTTCTCCGGGCTGATCCAGCTGTAGATGCCGTGGAGCGCGATCACGTCGAAGGCCGTCGGCAGGGCCGGCTCGTGGAGAAGCTCCGAAAAGCTGTGGTCGTAGAAGTGGACGTTGGGCGTGCCGGCCTCGGCCGCCAGCGCCCGGGCGCCGGCGATCTGCGCCGGGTTGAAGTCGGTGGCGTGGAAGTCGACGTTGGGGTTGGCCGCCGCCAGCAGGTTGGTGGAGACGCCCTGGCCGCAGCCGAGCTCGCAATAGGCCGCGCGCCCGTCGAGGTCCGGCCCGCGCTGGCCCCGCGTCAGCATGACGAAGTTCAGCAGGGCCGGGGTCAGCTCGCGATAGAAGCCGTGGGTATAGCCGATATCGGCGACGTAGCCTGCCGTCCAAGTGGTCATGTCGTACTCCGAAGGGCGCCGCCCGAGCCAGGCCGGCCCGGTGCGAAGGGAGCGGCGTGCGTGCGATTCCCGCCCCCTGCAACCGCTCTAACTTCTGGACGGGGGGATGCCTACCCGTCTCCCACGCGAGACCCGCGCGAGACCGGACCCCACCGAGCCGAGCCCTCGCCTTGGCCGCCCGCCGCGTGCGAGGTTCGGGCCGATCCGCAGCCGGGCGCCCGCATGATCCACAACCGCATCACCAGCATTGCCGGCCTGCGTGTCGGCCACGCCGAGGATCGTTCCCTCGGCAGCGGCGTCACGGCGCTGATCTTCGACGCGCCCGTGGTGGCCGGCGTCGACGTGCGCGGCGGCGGCCCCGGGACCCGCGAGACCGACCTCCTCGACCCCGAGCGCACGGTGGAGCGCATCGACGCCCTCGTGCTGTCGGGCGGCTCGGCCTTCGGCCTCGACGCGGCGGCGGGCGTCATGGCGGCGCTCGCCGAGGCCGGGCGCGGCTTCGCCGTGGGGACGGCCCGGGTGCCCATCGTGCCCGCCGCCGTGCTGTTCGATCTCCTCAACGGCGGCGACAAGGATTGGGGCCGGTTCCCGCCCTACCGGGATCTCGGCTACGCGGCGGCGCAGTCGGCGGCCGTCGACTTCGCGCTGGGCTCCGTCGGCGCCGGCACCGGGGCCGCCACCGCCAACCTCAAGGGCGGGATCGGCTCGGCCTTCGCCGAGGTTCCGGGCCTTGCCGCCCGGGTCGGCGCGCTCGCCGCCGTCAACGCCTTCGGCCGGGTCACCGTGGGCGACGGCGCGCAATTCTGGGCCGCCCCCTACGAGGTCGGCGGCGAGTTCGGGGGACTGGGTTTTCCCCGGACCCTGCCGCCCGAGGCGTTCGACTGGCCGCGCAAAGACGCAGGCCCGGCCGGCGCCAGCACGACCCTCGCGGTCGTCGCCACCGACGCGATCCTCACCAAGGCCCAGGCGAGGCGCCTCGCCGTGATGGCCCAGGACGGCCTCGCCCGGGCGATCCACCCCGTCCACACGCCGCTCGACGGCGACGTGGTCTTCGCCGTGGCGACGGGGCGGGTGCCGCTGGCCGACCCCGTCGGCGACCTTGCGCGCCTCGGGGACGCCGCCGCCCGGACCCTGGCGCGCGCCATCGCCATCGGCGTGCACCGGGCCACATCCCTGCCGGGGTTCGAGCGGATGCCGTCGGCCTGGGCCGAGTGCTTCGGGCGCATGGGCTGAGGCCCGGCCGCCCGGCCAGATCAGGGTTCGAAGGGCCCGGCCCTTCGCGCGTCTTGGTTCGCGGGTCTTGGTTCGCGGGTCCTGGGCGGAGCCCCGGAGAGCGCTCCGGCTCAGCCCTCCGCCTCCGCCCTGGCATCGGTGATGAGGCTGGCGAGCCCCGCATCGACCTCGGCGCCGAGGAGGGCGCGCTCGGCGTCGGTGAGGTCGGCGGCCCAGCCGCGCGTGCCGAACCCGTCCGCGCACTTGGCCCGCTCGGCCGTGAGATAGGCCTCCGTCTCGGTGGGCTGCGTCCGCATGGCCTGGACGAGGCCGAACCAGGCCGCGCGCTCCACCACGGCGAGGCGGGCGCGCAGGCGGATCATCACCGCGCGCTCGGGGCTGACATCGTCCATCGGCTGTTCCGTCTCCGGTCTACAGTCTCAGCGCCGGGGTTCGCAGCGCGTCTTCACGTAGGTGTCCTTGTCGTTGCCGTGGCCGGCATTGGCCGCGAGCACCGGGCCCTGCATCAGGCATTCCTGAAGCGTGTGGGCCGGGCCGGTGATGATATCGAGCGCCGTTTCCCGGGAGCAATCCGGGGCCTGGACGGTGGAGGCGCAGACGAGGGCGACGACGAGGACTGGGTTCATGCCACACCACCTAGATCGCGGGCCCGGCGCGGCAAGGGCGGGGCGCCGCCGGCCCTGCAGGGAAATGCCGGATCGCCCGTCGCATAAGCCCGGCGTGCCGCGCGCCGCCCCGAGATCCTGCTTCGTGCTTGTTTTGTTTCACGGTTTGGCTGCGATATCGTTCAAGGATATTTGTCCTGGGCTTATAGTCTTAGGATGATAATCTAGATTTTGCCGGTCGATCCTCCCAGGTATGGGACAAATGACGAACAGAATGGAACAAGTCTGTGGACGTCCGGCGCCCGGGCCGATCCGACCCCGCCCGGCGCGTGTTAAGCTTTTCGTGCGAGAGCCGGGACGCGTCGGGGCGGGTCCCGTCGTACGGCAACCGGAGCGGGCATGAGCGTCGGCATCGAGATGGGACTGAGCATGGGGCCGGGCGCGGAGCCCGCCCGCCTCGACCTCGAGGAGTTGCTGGCGACCCGTCTCCTCGTCCAGGGCAACTCGGGCTCGGGCAAGTCGCACCTGCTGCGGCGCCTCCTCGAGCAGAGCGCCGGATCGGTGCAGCAGGTGATCGTCGACCCGGAAGGCGATTTCGTCACCCTGGCGGAGGCCTACGGCCACGTGGTGGTGGACGGCGCCCACGGCGAGGCCGACCTCCAGGCCATCGCCGCCCGGGTGCGCGCCCACCGGGTCTCCGTGGTGCTCACCCTGGAGAGCCTCGACATGGAGGCGCAGATGCGCGCGGCGGCCGCCTTCCTCGGCGGCCTGTTCGAGGCCGAGCGCACCCATTGGCATCCCGTCCTCGTCGTCGTCGACGAGGCGCAGATCTTCGCGCCGGCCGCCGCTGGCGACGTCTCGGACGAGGCGCGAAAGGCCTCCCTCGGCGCCATGACCAATCTCATGTGCCGGGGCCGCAAACGGGGCTTGGCCGGCATCATCGCGACGCAGCGCCTGGCCAAGCTCGCCAAGAACGTCGCGGCGGAAGCCACGAACTTCCTCATGGGCCGCACCTTCCTCGACATCGACATGGCGCGGGCCGCCGATCTGCTGGGCCTCGACCGGCGCGGCGCCGAGCGGTTCCGCGATCTGGCGCGCGGCGAGTTCGTGGCCCTCGGCCCGGCCCTCAGCCGCCGGCCCCTGGCCCTGCGCATCGGTCCCGTCACCACCTCGGCGCGGTCGGGGTCCCCGAAGCTCGTGCCCCTGCCGGCCCCGGCGGACGCGGACCTGCGCGCCCTCATCCTCACCCGCTCGGCCGAGGACAGCGGCCCGGCCTGGGCGCCGGCCCCCCGCACGCCGCCGGCGCCGCGGGCCACGCCGGCCGATCTCATGCGCGAACTCAGCGCCTACCGGCCCGAGCCCGTGGAGACACCCGAACCCTTGAGCGAGGCGGAGATCCGCGCCGGCTGCGACGCGGTCTTGCGCGGCATCGCCGCCGATCCCGATGCCGGCGGCCAGCCCGTGGCGGTGGTGTATCAGGACTTCCTCGTCCGCTGCCGCATGCGCGGCCTCGACGGCGAATCCCTGAGCCTCGCCGCGTTCCGCCGTCGCCTCGGCGTCGCCCGTGCCGGCCTCGACGAGGCCGAGCCGTCGCAGGCGGATGCGCGGTGGGACGAGGCGCAGGCCGCCGCCGCCGCGCTCCCCGACGAGGTCCAGGGCTTGTTCCTGATGTTGGCCCGCGCCGCCCTGGCGGGCGAACCCTGCCCCGGCGACGAGGCCCTGGCCCGGGCCATCGGCAGCCGCTCGCCCGGCCGGGCCAAGCGCCTGCTCGCCTATGTGGAGACGCGGGGCACCATCGTCTGCCGGATGGATTATCGCGGCAACCGCGTCGTCGCCCTGCCGTCCCTCAACTGCGAGACGGCGCCCGGCGACCCCAAGGCGCCGTTCGGGGACGGGAAAGCCCCGACCGGCGACGCCAAGGTGCCAACGGGCGAGGCCCCGTCGCCGTCGACTGTGCCCGAGATGCCGGGCCTGTTCGCGGCCGAGTGATCCGGCCGCGACGCCGTCAGGCTACTTGATCACCGCGCAGGCGATGCGCGGGCCGGCCCCGCCGATGGGCTGGGTCGTGTGGTCGTCCGGGTTGGCGTGGATGATGAGCGCCGAGCCGTCGCCGTCCTTCAAGCCGCCTTCGCCCGTGAGCGGGGTCTCGCTCGACACCTCGGCGTTCACCGAGCCGTCGGCGTTGGCGTAGACGTTGGGCAGGTCGCCCTCGTCCGGGCCGTCGGGGTTGAGCAGGCCGTGCTTGCTCTGGTCGTGGTTCACGTGGGCCTTCGACTTCTCGAACTTCTCCGTGTCCGAGCAGTCGCCCACGGCGTGGAAGTGGATGCCGTGCCAGCCGGGCGGCAGGCCGCCGGCGTTGATGGTCACCCGCATCACCAGGGCGCTGGCCCCGTCGCGGATGGCGATCCGGCCGATGGCCTCGCCCTTGCCGTTCTGGATGTCGGCCTCGAAGGTCTGGGGGGCGGCCGGGGCGGCCGGCGCCGGGGGCGTCGCCTGAGCCGGCGGCTCCTGCGCCTGGGCGGCGGCTGTCAGAGCCAAGAAGGGCAGGGCCAGAAGGGGGGTGATCGTCAGGACGCGTCTCATGGAATGGCTTTCCTCTCCACGCCGGGGGCGCTTCTGAGCCTCAACGAGGCAAGGTCCCGGGTCGATCCGGGACCGTACCGATTCGTCCGATGCGGGGGGCGTCTTCGGACGGGGTGTTTCCAGGGCGAGGCATGCCGCTCCGGCCGCCTTCGCGCAAGCAGTCCGCCCCCGGTACGGCCGCACCCTCCGGTGGACGCCGCGTTGACACTTCCTTAAGGTTTCGTCCGATCCGGGGCGGGATCGTCTGCGATTCGCGCACCCCTCCGCGAAGGCTGGGACTCGATCGGGAGCGCCGCATGTCCACCCCTCTCCGCCTCGTCGCCCTGCTGGCCCTGGTCTGCGCCGGCCCCGCTGCGGCGCAGACCGCGAACGCCGAGCGGACCTGGACCGATCCCCCGGCGCGGGGCGCCGCGGCATCGGAGGCCCAGTCCGCAGCCGAGCCGGCCCGGGCGGCAGGGAAAGTGCCGCAGTCCGAGCGAACTCTTGCCGAGAGGACCCTTGCCGACACTCGTCGTGCCAAGCCGAGCGCTGGCAAGGCCAGGACGAAGGCCACCGTCGCCGAGGCCCCGCGGTCGCGTGTCGAGCCCCGCACCGTGCAGCGGACGCCGAAGGTCCGCGTGGCGGCGGAGTCCCGTCGCGGCGTCACGGTCCGGACCCTGACGCCGACCCGGCCCGACCTGCGCAGCGCGTCGCCCCGCATGGTCCACGCTCAGCGCTCGTCCGCCCGTCCGATGCGCTACGGCTTCATCGCGCCGCCCCCGCCGCCGGGCGGATTCCCCGAGGATCCGCGCGCCCGGCGCATCCGCCAGGCGGAGGCGGCGGGCTACCTCGTCGTGCGCCGCAGCACCGTCGCGGCGCCCGATGGCCGCATCCTGTACGGCTACCGGCCCTACGATCCGGATGACGCCGACGATTGAGTTTTCGCGGCGGCAACGCCACAAACGAAAAACCCCGCCGGGAGACCCGGCGGGGGTGAAGGACGTATCGGTGCTCGTGCGGCGCCTCAGCGCAGGCGGCCCGGGCGGGCCGGCTCGAACACGATGCGGCGGTGATAGGCGCACCAGCTCTTGCCGTCCGGCACCGAGGCGCCACAGCACACGGCGCGGTCGTTGGGCTCACCGATGATGAACTTGCACACGAACGCACCCGATTGCGCGAAGGGAACCCGCAGGGAAGCGGACGGCTCGGCGATCGCATCGGCCTCGCCGACCTGGGACATGCGGACAAGCTGGTTCATGGTTGAATTCGACTCACGGAAATAGGGTGTCGCGGGCCTCGGCCCGACGGGATGATCGAAGGCGCTCGCCGTGTCCCGAACGGCTCGTTTCGCCGTCAGAACCGCGCTGACGGAGCGGCCTTTCAGCCAAGCGGAACCAGGAGGATTGGGGCGAGCGGGACGCGATCACGTCATGCTGCTGTTATATATGGCGTTCTCGCGCTCGCAAACAAGTCCCACTGCGTATGCCTGCCCCGGGCCGGGTGCATCGCACTGGCGAAATGGACGGCACGGGGCGGTTTTTTGAGGTGCGGTGGCGCACGGGATCGGGCACAGGGTCGGGCATGCCGTCCCGTTCCGTTCCCGCACCAGCATGAAAGATCGGATGCGCGTCCTCGTGACCGGCAGCGCCGGCTTCGTCGGCTATCACCTCGGCCGCCGCCTCCTCGCGGCGGGTCACGCCGTCACGGGGTTCGACGGGTTCAGCGACTATTACGACGTCGGGCTCAAGCGCGCCCGGCACGCGGCGCTCGCCGAGCATCCGGCCTTCGCGGCCGTGGAGGGACGCCTGGAAACCCCGGGCCTGCTCCTCGACACCCTGGCGCGGGTACGGCCCGACGTGGTGGTGCATCTCGCGGCCCAGGCCGGCGTGCGCCACAGCCTGGAGAATCCGGGCGCCTACGTGCAGGCCAACCTCGTCGGCACCGCCAACCTCATCGAGGCGGTGCGGGCCCATCCCGTGCGCCACCTCCTGTTCGCCTCGACGAGTTCGGCCTATGGCGGCGCCGCCACGACACCGTTCCGCGAGACCGACCGGGCGGTGTCGCCCCTGACTCTCTACGCCGCCAGCAAGCTCGCCGGCGAGGCGATGCTGCATTCCTACAGCCACCTGTTTTCCATCCCAACCACGGCGTTCCGGTTCTTCACGGTCTACGGCCCGTGGGGGCGGCCCGACATGGCCCTGTTCCTGTTCACCCGGAAGATCCTCGGCGGGGAGCCCATCGAGGTCTTCGCCGACGGCGCGGCCGAGCGCGACTTCACCTACGTCGACGACCTCGTGGCGGCCATCGCCAGCCTGATGGACACGCCGCCCGGGACGGTCCCCGTGGGGGCGTTCGACACCCTGAGCCCGGTGGCGCCCTACCGCCTGGTCAACATCGGCGGCGGCCGGCCCGTGCGCCTCGACGCGATGATCGACGCCCTGGAGGCGGCCCTGGGGCAGCGGGCCGAGCGGATCCTGAAGCCCCTGCCGCCCGGGGACGTGGCCCGGACCCACGCGAGCACGGACCTCCTGCGGGCCCTCGTCGGCACTGTGCCGGAGACGCCCCTGTCGGTGGGGATCCCGGCCTTCGTGGATTGGTACCGGTCGTATTACGGGGCCTGACGCGCCCCCGACGGATCGGGGGCGGTGCGGGTCAGCGCTGGGTCTGGCCGACGCTGACGAGCTTGGCCGCGCTCCGGGCCTTTCGCTCGGGGAGGGTATCGCTGGCGGTGCGGGCGATGGATTCGGCGTCGAGGCCGGCCTCGCGGTACATGGCGTCGGGGGAGTTGTGGTCCTGGTAGGTGTCGGGCAGCGTCAGGGTCCGAGGCGGTGCGGGCGATGGATTCGGCGTCGAGGCCGGCCTCGCGGTACATGGCGTCGGGGGAGTTGTGGTCCTGGTAGGTGTCGGGCAGCGTCAGGGTCCGCACCCGGACSCGGCCGGCATCCAGCGCGCCCTTCTCGGCCAGCAGATGCAGCACCATGGCGCCGAAGCCGCCCACCGAGCCCTCCTCCAGGGTGATCAGCACCTCGTGGCTCGCGGCGAGATCGAGGATCATGGCTTCGTCGAGGGGCTTGGCGAAGCGGGCATCCGCCACCGTCACTGCCCTCCTCCAGGGTGATCAGCACCTCGTGGCTCGCGGCGAGATCGAGGATCATGGCTTCGTCGAGGGGCTTGGCGAAGCGGGCATCCGCCACCGTCACCGCCACACCCTCGGCCTCGAGGAGATCGGCGGCCTTGAGGGCCTCGGAGAGACGCGTGCCGAGGCTCAGCAGCGCCACCCGCGCGCCCTCGGGCCGGCGCACSATCCGGCCCTTGCCGATGGCCAGCGCTTCGCCGCGCTCCGGCAGGTCGACGCCGACGCCCTCGCCGCGCGGGTAGCGCARGGCGATCGGGCCGCTGTCATGGGCGTGGCAGGTCGCCACCATGTGCACGAGCTCGGCCTCGTCGGAGGCCGCCATCACGGTCATGTTCGGCAGGCAGCAGGGCGATCGGGCCGCTGTCATGGGCGTGGCAGGTCGCCACCATGTGCACGAGCTCGGCCTCGTCGGAGGCCGCCATCACGGTCATGTTCGGCAGGCAGCAGAGATAGGCCAGATCGAACGCGCCCGCATGGGTCGCGCCGTCGGCCCCCACCAGGCCGGCCCGGTCCAGGCAGAACCGCACGGGCAGGTTCTGCAGGGCGATGTCGTGCACCACCTGATCGTAGGCCCGCTGCAGGAAGGTCGAGTAGATCGCCACGAACGGCTTGTAGCCCTCCGTCGCCAGGCCGCCCGCGAAGGTCACCGCGTGCTGCTCGGCGATGCCGACGTCGAAGGTCCTGTCCGGATGCGCCTTGCCGAACAGGTCGATGCCGGTGCCGCCCGGCATCGCCGCGGTGATGGCCACCACCTTGGGGTCGGCGTCGGCGATCGAAGGTCCTGTCCGGATGCGCCTTGCCGAACAGGTCGATGCCGGTGCCGCCCGGCATCGCCGCGGTGATGGCCACCACCTTGGGGTCGGCGTCGGCGSMCTTGATCAGGCTCTCGCCGAACACGCGGGTGTAGGCCGGCGCGTTGGGCTTGGCCTTGGCCTGCACCCCCGACAGCACGTCGAACTTGACGACCCCGTGGTAGCGGTCGTCGCTGGCCTCCGCCGGGGCGTAGCCCTTGCCCTTSCGGGTGACCACGTGGAGCAGGATCGGSCCCTGCTCGGTGTCGCGGACGTTCTTGAGGATGGGAAGCAGGTGGTCGAGGTTGTGTCCGTCGATGGGCCCGACGTAGTGGAAGCCCATCTCCTCGAACATGGTGCCGCCGCCGACCACCAGGGAGCGGGCATACTCCTCCGCCGCCGCCGCGCGCTGGTAAATGGCTTTGGGCAGCAGCTTGCCGAGCTGCTTGGCGGTCTCGCGCAGCGACCGGTAGGTGCCGCCCGAGGCGAGCCTGGCAAAGTAGGCCGACATCGCCCCCACCGGGGGGGCGATCGACATGTCGTTGTCGTTGAGGATGACGATGAGGCGCGAGTGCAGCGCGCCGGCGTTGTTCATGGCCTCGTAGGCCATGCCGGCCGACATCGAGCCGTCGCCGATCACCGCGATCATGTTGCGGCGCTTGCCCGCCGGGGCGCCCTTGGCCTTGGCCTCCGCCTCGTCGAGGTCGCGCGCCACCGCCATGCCGAGGGCCGCGGAGATCGAGGTCGAGGAATGCGCCGCGCCGCGATCTTGTGCGGATAGGCCTGGTGGCCGACGTCCCAGACGATGCGGTCGTCGGGGGTGTCGAACACGTGGTGGAGCGCCACCGTCAGCTCGACCACGCCGAGCCCCGAGCCGAGATGCCCGCCGGTGATCGACACCGCCTCGATCATCTCGGCCCGCACCGCCTCGGCCACCGCAGGCAGATCGCTCTCGGGAAGCCGACGCAGCGCGGACGTCTCGTCGAGACCGTCTAGAATCGAGTTTTGCTGTGACACCGAACAGACCTCACGCCCGGAGGAAAGATATGCGCGCAAAGGCTTGCGGCGCTTGATGATTTCGACCCGGCCCGATGAAGCCGCGGGCTTCGTTCGTCGCCGGCAGACATCCCGGTCCGCGCCCCGAGCGCATGGCTAGTCCACGTCGAGGGGCGCCGTGCCGGCGGCCTTGCCGTCGGCACCGAGGGTGATCTTCTGGATGCGCGCCTCGGCCCGCTGCAGCAGCGCGTCGCAATGGCGCTTGAGCGCCTCGCCGCGCTCGTAGATCGCCACGGATTCGTCGAGGGGCACGTCGCCCTTCTCCAGGCTGCGGACGATGCCTTCGAGCTGTTCGAGGGCCTGTTCGAACGGCAGATCCCGTATCGCGGACAGATCCTGCCCGGCGTCGGCATCGGCGCCAGCATCGATCGACGCCGGTGCGGCGGAGCGCGCTGAAGTCATTCCAGTCTACCCTTCATCGTGCCGGTCTAAGCCCGGCCCCGTCCGCTCGACAACCCCACGGGCCTGAGGACAACGCGCGCGCAGGCCGATTCGCCCGCCGGGGCGTCGTTTCGGCCACACTCTCCGGGCTGAGAAATAGGTTGCAAAAAAGGCTTCAAGAGACTGTACAAGAACATCAAATCCGGTGCGCCCATCTGTCGGGATGCGCCGCTCTCACGTCAGCGTGAGGGTGAAGGGGGTGCCTTCGAACGCGTCGGCACCGCGTCCGATCCGGGCGATGGCGGCGCTCATGCGCCCTTCGCGGCCGAGCATCCGGTCGGCGATGGCCACGAAATGCGGGTTGGGCGTCGCGCTCGGAGCGGCCGCCCGCAGGGCGTCGGCGACCTCCCCCTCGTCGCGTTCCGGCGCCAGGGCGCAGGCGGCGATGTAGGCGGCGGCGGTGGAGCGGCTGATCCCGGCGTAGCAGTGGATCACCAGGGGGGCGGCCCGGTCCCAGGCGGCGACGAAGTCGAGGATGCGGCCGATATGGCCATCGTCGGCCAGGACATGGCCGTCCATCGCCGCGGCGATGTCGCTGGCCTCGACGACGCAATGCCCGCCCTCGGCGATGGATTCGGGCCGGGCAATGGCGGTGCCGGCCTTCATGAGGGTCATGAGGCGGCGCGCGCCCGTCTCCGCCAGGGTTTCGGGCAGGCGCGACAGGGGGCAGACGTGGAGGGTCGGCATCAGGTGTCCGGCGTCGGGGCTTGGAAGCGATCGAGGAAACGGGCGAGGAAGCGACTCTGGGCCAGGGCGGTCGGCCACGGCTCGATCAGGGCCTCGGCCTCGGCGGTGAGGGGGCCCGGCTCGCCGAAGACGGCGGCGGCTTCCGCACGGTCGAAGCCAGCGAGCCGGACCGCCTCCCAATAGGCGGCAATTCCGTCGGCGCGCTTCACCAGCCGAGCCTCCTCGGGGGACGGCTCCGGCAGGCCGAAGCGGGCACGGATGGCGGCGAGGAGACGCCGTTCCACCGCCTTGTAGGAATCGCCGATGGCCGCCTTGAACGGCGAGATGATGTCGCCGATCACGTATTCGGGCGCGTCGTGCAGGAGGAGTTCGAGGCGCCGGGCCGGGGCGAGGCCGGGCACGAGGCCGGCGCCGATGGCCTCCACCAGCAGGGAATGCTGGGCCACGGAGAACACGTGCGGCCCGGCCGTCTGGCCGTTCCAGCGGGCGACGCGGGCGAGGCCGTGGGCGATGTCGGCGATCTCGATGTCGTCGGGCGACGGGTCGAGGAGGTCGAGGCGCCGGCCCGAGAGCATGCGCTGCCAGGCGCGCGGCGGGCTCACGCGGTGCCCTTCGACGTCTGGTTCCCGGGCCGACCGAGGGTGGCGCAGGGGGCGTGGCGGTGGCAGCCGACGAGGTGGTCGTTCACCATCCCCACCGCCTGCATGAAGGCGTGGACGATGGTCGGGCCGCAGAACGCGAAGCCCCGTGCCTTCAGGGCTTTGGCCATCCGCCGCGACACCTCCGTCTCCGTGGCGATGCCGGCCCGCGCCGTGGCCGTGCCCTGGATCGGCGTGCCGTCGACGAAGTCCCACAGGAACGCCGCGAAGCCGGGGCCGCTCTCCTCGAGGGCGAGGAAGGCCTTCGCCCCCGCGATGGTGCCGACGATCTTGGCCCGGTTGCGGATGATGCCGGTGTCCTGCATCAGCCGCGCGACGTCGTCCTCGGTGAAGCGCGCGATGGCGACCGGATCGAAGCCCGCGAACGCGCGTCGAAAACCCTCGCGTCGGCGCAGAACCGTGATCCAGGACAGGCCGGCCTGGAACCCGTCGAGGATGAGTTTCTCGTAGAGCGCCCGGCCGTCGTGTTCGGGCACGCCCCATTCGGTGTCGTGGTAGGCGACGTAGACGGGATCGTCGCCGGCCCACCAGCAGCGGGGACATCCGTCGGGATGGTGGATGAGGCCGGATTCGTCGGACAGCATGGCCACTCATAACCGGAGAACGGGGCAGGAACAAACCGCTTCCGGTCAACCGGTCTTCCTTGGTTCTGCCGGTCTTTCCCGGTTCAGCCGGCCTGCACCGTCTCCGGGAACGCGAAGGTGGCGAACGACGGCTTCTCGGCGCCGAGGCGCGCGGCGCCCGCCCGCAGGGGCTCGCCCGTCGCGTGCGCGTCGGCGAGCCGGTCGAGGCGCAGCATCGCGAGGCCGCGCCCGCCCGCGACGCTGCCGACGGTGCCGAGGCTGCGGGCGCCGGAGGTCACCTCGGCCCCGCTCTCCAGGGTGCCTTCGAGGGCGACCACCGGCACGAGGCGGGTGCGGGCGGTGCCCCGGTGCTGCATGCGCGACACCACCTCCTGGCCGACGTAGCAGCCCTTCTTGAAATCGACGCCGCCGAGCTGGTCCATGAGCGCCTCGTGCGGGAACGCGTCCGCGAAGGCGAAGTCGCGCCCGCCCTCCGGGATGCCGAGGGCGATGCGGTGGGCGTGGTAATCGGCCTCCGTGGCGTCGGCCGAGAAGGCGCCCTGCGCCGCGTAGAGGCGGTTGCCGAGGCCTTCGAGGCGGCCGTCCCGCACCGGATCGGTGTCGATGGCGGTGTCCGAACCGCCCCAGGCGGCGGCGACGCCGAGCGTCGGGTCGAGGGCCAGGGCCGCCTTGGCGCGCAGGCGGTAGAGGGTGAGGCGCTTGAGGAGGTCGGGCGCGCGGGCGGCGTCGGTGTCGAGGCGGAACCCGCCATCCGCCCCCGGGACGTCGATCCGGGAGATGAGGAAATCGAACAGCACCTTGCCCTGGGGGGTGAGCAGGGCGCCGAGGCGCGCCTCGCCGGGCTCCAGGGTCTCGACGTTGCAGGTGACGACGCCCTGGAGCAGGCCCGCAGCGTCCTCGCCCGTGCAGGTGACGACGGCGCGGTCGGGCAGGAGGGCGATGGGCATGAGGGCTCCGGAAATTCCCGTGGCGTTGCACGCCACTGGCGCCTGACATAAGCCGCCGGCACCCGCGTCTCAATGTGGAGCCCCCTGATGGACCAGCCCTTCGACCTCGTGCTCTCCGGCGGCACGATCGTGAATCAGGACGGCGAACACCGGGCCGATCTCGGTATCCGGGCGGGGCGCATCGCGGCGCTGGGCGACCTGTCGCGGGCCGACGCCACGGAGCGGCGCGACTGCACCGGCCTGCACCTCCTGCCGGGCGTCATCGACAGCCAGGTGCATTTTCGCGAGCCGGGCCTCGACCACAAGGAGGATCTGGAATCGGGCTCGCGCGCGGCGGTGATGGGCGGCGTCACGGCGGTGTTCGAGATGCCCAACACCAATCCGCTCACCACCAGCGCCGAAGCGCTGGCCGACAAGGTCGCGCGGGCGCATCACCGGATGCATTGCGACTTCGCGTTCTGGGTCGGCGGCACCCACGAGAACGCCCACCAGGTCGCCGAGCTGGAGTGCCTGCCGGGGGCGGCGGGCATCAAAGTGTTCGTCGGTTCCTCCACGGGCTCCCTGCTGGTGGAGGACGATGCCGGCGTCACCGAGATCCTGAAACGCACCCGTCGCCGCGCCGCCTTCCACGCCGAGGACGAGCCGATGCTGCGGGCGCAGGTGGATCGGCAGGTGCCGGGCGACCCGTCCTCGCACCCGGTCTGGCGCTCGCCCGAAGCGGCGCTCAAGGCGACGGAGCGCCTCGTGCGCATCGCCCGCGCCACGGGGGCGCGCATCCACATCCTGCATATCTCGACCCGGGAAGAGATGGTGTTCTTGGGGCAAGCCAAGGACGTCGCCACCTGCGAGGTGACGCCGCATCACCTCACCCTCGACGGGGGGGAGGCCTATGCGCGGCTCGGCACCCTGGTGCAGATGAACCCGCCCGTGCGCGACGCGTCGCACCGCGACGGCATCTGGCACGGGCTGTCCCAGGGGGTGGCCGACGTGCTCGGCTCCGACCACGCGCCGCATCTCCTGTCGGAGAAGGCGAAACCCTATCCGGCCTCGCCCTCCGGCATGACCGGGGTCCAGACCCTGGTGCCGATCATGCTCGACCACGTGGCCGCCGGGCGCCTGTCGCTGGCGCGCTTCGTCGATCTCACCAGTGCCGGCCCCAAGCGCCTGTTCGGGATCGCTCGCAAGGGGCGGCTTTCGGTGGGCTACGACGCCGACGTCACCGTGGTCGATCTGAAGCGCCGCGAGACCATTCGCAACGCCTGGATCGCCTCGAAATGCGGCTGGACGCCCTATGACGGCGTCACGGTGACGGGCTGGCCCGTGGGCACCGTCGTGCGGGGCGCACCCGTGATGTGGCAGGGCGAACTCACCGCTCCGTCGCGGGGCGAGGCCGTGGTGTTCGAGGAGACGCTGGCGGCGCGGGGGTGAGTCCGCTATCCCTCACGCGGCCCAAGTGACCGGGATGTCTGAGGTTTCTTACGGTGGGCGTGCATGCCCTCGCCCCGCTTGCGGGGAGAGGGGATGCACGCGGGCGTTTCGCTCAAGAACCTGAGGCCCGACCCTCAGGCTGCGTTCTGTTTCGCCGCGGCATGCACCACCGGCACCGCCGGGGCGCCTTCCCATTCGGAATGGGGCGGGATCGACTCGCCCTTCATCACGATGGTGAGGGGGCGCAGGCGGGCATAGGCGCCGACCTTGGTGTCGTACAGCACCGTCGAGAACGCGCCCACCGACACGCCCTCGCCGACGACCACCCGGCCGACCTTCATGATGCGGTCCTCGTAGAGGTGGGTCTGCAGGGCCGAGGTGCGGTTGATGGTGGCGTAGTCGCCGATGGTGACGCAGTCGAACTCGGTGATGTCGGTGGTGAGCATGCACACGCCCTTGCCCACCTTCACGCCGAGCAGCCGCAGCATCCAGGGCAGGAACGGTGTGCCGACGAGGTGCTCGAGCAGGACCTTGCCGGCGAGCCCCCAGTACAGCACCGCGACGGCCTCCGTCCGCATGGCCCACCACGACCACATCGGCTGCATGCCGGGCTTGTAGACCCCCATGAGCAGCCACTTCACCGCGATGACGGTGAAGGACTGGATGAACGCGATGGCGACGCTGACCGCCACGAAGGAGACGGCGAGCCCGGTCCAGTCCTGGGCCAGGATGGCGGGGTAGAAGTACCAGTCGATGGCGGTGATCGCGAGGGTGATGAACAGCATCGGCGAGAACGAGGTCGAGAACGCCTCGAAGATGCCGCGCCGGAGCTTGGGACCGAGGCCGGGCTCGTAGGTCTGGAGGTCGGAGCCGAGATCGACGCGCTGGCGCGCCGGCAGCTTGATCGGCGGCGAGCCGAACCAGGTGTCGCCCGGCGCCATGAGATCGTTGGCCGGCGGCTTCGACTTGATGCCGATGAGCACGTCGTCGGGGATCACGGCGCCCGGCGGCACCACGGCGTCGTTGCCGACGAAGACGCGGGCGCCGGTATGGACCTGGTGCAGGTGCATCCAGCCGCGCCGGATCTCTTCCTCGCCGAACACCACCTCGTCGGCGACGAAGTTGCGCGCGCCGATATCGGCCAGATCGTAGCGGCCGCCGAGGTTGGTCGAGATCTCGGCGCCCTGGCCCATGCGTGCGCCCATGAGCCGGTACCACGCCCGCATGTAGACCGTGGCGAACAGCGACGAGAGGGTCTCGAGGGTGACCTCGGCGGCGAGCGCCACCGTCCACTTGCGCAGGTAGAACCCGCTGTGGATCGAGTGGGTGCCGGACGAGACGCGGGGCAGGATCGCCCAGCGGATGCCGGCGATGAGGAACACCGTGCCGGCCGTCATCAGCATGGCGGTGGGCCAGGTCAGCAGCGGCAGGTACCAGTGGTAGTCGATGTCCGTCAGGTCGGACAGCGAGTCGCTGAGCTGGTCGAAGATGTAGAAGGCCGGGAAGATCGGCAACAGGCCGATGGCGGGGATCGCCGCCAGCAGGAAGGTGTAGAGCACCCCGAAGGCGAGGCGCCGCTGCGGCGAGGCCGTGGCGGGCTCCGGCAGCAGCGTAGGATCGGCGGTGCCGACGCGGCGGCCCGGCGAGCCGTCCCAGATCTCGGCCCGGCCCACCACGGTGCCGGTGGGAATCGTGGTGAGGTCGCCGATCTCGGCATGGTCCCCGATGGTCGTGTCGGGGCCGATGACGCAGGAGGCGCCGATGGCGACATCGGCCCCGATGGTGACCCGGCCGATGATGAGGGTGTCGCCCACCACCTCGGCGTTGGCGATGACGAGGCGCCCGCCGAGGGAGGCGCCGGGGCCGATGGAGACGAGGTCGGGGGCACCGATCTCCGCGTCGGAGATGAGGGTGTCGTCGCCGACCTTCGCGCCGAGCAGGCGTAGGTAGAACACGATGGCCGGCGAGCCCTGGAGCCACTTGATGTGCACCAGGGGCGTCAGGCGCTGCGCCAGCCACCAGCGGTAATAGTACACGCCCCAGAGCGGGTAGCGCCCGGGCTTGGTCCGCCCGAGAATCAGCCATTTCGCCGCCACCGCGATGGCGGCGGTGACGGCGTTGATGCCGATATAGACCAGCAGCAGCACGACGAGTTCGCCGAAGAAGCCGAGCCCGCCGCCCGTGAGCAGCAGGTAGGTCACGAAGATGCCGAGCCATTGCGAGGTGGCCAGCGCGATGACGAAGGGCAGGGCGGCGGCCTGGGCGAGGCCGCAGAGGAAGCGCCGCCGGAACGAGGGCGGGGCGAAGCTGAGGTCCCGCACCGCCATCTGCGTCCCGGCCCCGCCGGTGCGTTCGATGAGGGCGTCGGCCATGCTCCGCAGGGTGCGCCGGCCGTAGACGTCCTGCAGGGTGATGGCGGCGAGCGCCGGCGCCTCGCGCACGGCGCCGACGAAGCGGGCGGCCAGCAGCGAATGGCCGCCGAGATCGGTGAAGAAGTCGCCCTCGAACGGGATCGCCTGGTTGCCGAACACCTGGTTGGCGGCCGCCAGGAGCGCCGCCTCGGTCTCGTTGCGCGGGGGCTCCTGCTCGCCCGAGACGTCGGCGACGGTCAGCGTCGCCGCCCGCAGGGCCTTGCGGTCGACCTTGCCGGAGGTCAGGCGCGGTAGCACCTCGGCCACCTCGAAATGCCCCGGCACCATGTAGGGCGGCATCTGTCCGGCGAGGGTCTGCCGCAGGGCGGCCTTGTCGATCTCGATGCCGCGCTCGGGCACCAGGAAGGCGACGAGGCGGTCGACGCCGTCGTCCTGGCGCAGGACCACCGCCGCCTGGTTGATGCCGGGCAGCACCTGGATGCGCGATTCGATCTCGCCGAGCTCGACCCGGAAGCCGCGGATCTTCACCTGATCGTCGATGCGGCCGTGGAACAGGATGTTGCCGGCCGCGTCAACGGAGACCGCATCGCCCGAGCGATAGAGGACCGGGTCGGTCCCGTCGGAGGGGTAGGGGTTGGCGATGAACTTCTCCGCCGTCAGCTCGGGGCGCTTGAGATAGCCCCCCGCGACGCCGGGGCCTCCGATGAGGAGCTCGCCGGGTTGGCCGGGTTCGAGAAGTTCGAGGGTCTCGCCGGCGACGTACACCGAATAGTTCGGGATCGGGCCGCCGATGGTGACGGGCGTGCCCGCCCGCATCTGCGCCGCGGTGGCTACCACCGTCGCCTCCGTCGGCCCGTAGGTGTTGAACAGGGCGCGGCCGTCCGTCGCCCAGCGGGCCACCAGGGGTTCGGGCAGGGCCTCGCCGCCGAGGAGCACCAGCCGCACCGTGGGCAGGTCCTCCGCGATCATGGCGAGCAGGGTCGGCACCGTGTCGAGCACCGTGACGCGGGCGCGGGCGAGGATGCCCGGCAGGGCCTCGACGTCGCCCATCATGGCCGGCGAGGCCACGAACAGGGTCGCGCCGACGAGGTAGGGGACCCAGATCTCCTCCATGGAGAGATCGAAGGCGACGCTTGCGCCCTGGAACACCACGTCGTCGGGCCGCATGCCGTAGAGGGCGTTTCCGGACCGCAGGAAATGGCAGATGTTGGCGTGGCTGATCGCGATGCCCTTCGGCACGCCCGTCGAGCCCGAGGTGTAGATCAGGTAGGCCGGGTGCTGGGGCGTCAGCCCCAGCGCACGCGGGTCGGGGCGGGGCGCATCCGCCGGCGTTCCCGCCAGCAGGGCGTCCACGGTGAGGGCGGGTGCGGCGTCGGGGGCCTGGGACGCCAGGGCCGGAGAGACGAGGAGCGCCTTGGCGGCGGCGTCCGCGAGGCACACGGCGACGCGGTCGGCCGGGGCCTCGGCGTCGAAGGGCAGCCAGGCGGCGCCCGACAGGGTGATGCCGATCTGGGCCACGAGGAGGTCGGGACCCCGCGCCATCCACAGGCCGACGACATCGCCGGGGCCGATGCCGCGATGCGCCAGCCCCCGGGCGATGGCGCCGGCCCGCGCTTCGACCTCGGCGTAGGTGAGGGCCGGGTGGGCGCCGTCGGCGTCGCTGAGCGCCCCGTCGACGAGGGCCGGATGATCGGGGCGGGCGGCGGCGCTGGCGGAAAAAATCTCGCCCAGGACCTCGTCGCGGATGAGGTCGGGGCGTGCCTCGCCGCGCAGGACCGCCTTTCCGGTTAGGCTCGCCTGGCCGCGCGGGGTCTCCTGCCCGGACAGGACCGACTGGCGCGTGGGCCCATCCGCCAGGGGCCGGGCTGTCTCGGCGAGACTGGTCATCCACTGCTCCGCTGCCGGATCCTCGGGCCCGCTGCCTGCGGCGAGCCTCGGATGCGCTTCGTTCTGGCCGGGTAAGGCGCTCGGATCACGCCGGAATCGCGGCAACGCCCGAAGTTCGGCGGTGCCTTAGCACGTTTGACCGGACGTGAGAGACCCGATCCGCCCGCAGGACCGGGCCGGAATACGGATCACGCCCAACGCCATCACGCCCAGCGCCATCACGCCCAACGCCAAGTCGCGCCCTCGATGACCAGGACGCCGCCCTGGCGGATGCCCATGCGCGGCGCCTCGCGGATGCCGAGGCAGCCCCGGATCACCAGGATCGCGCGGGCGACGCCGCCATGGGCGACGATGCAGGCCGGCCCCTCGAGGGCGGCGAGGGCGGGGGCGACCCGTTCGACCAGCATGGCGTAGCTCTCCCCGCCCTCGCCCGGCGGCCGGTAACCCCAGCGGTTGCGGTCGCGCGCCAGGGCCCGGGCCATGTCCCGACGCCGGATCTCGGCCCAGGTCGAGCCTTCCCACGTGCCGAAGCTGATCTCCTTCAGGCGTGCGTCGGTGCGGTAGGCCTCGGGCGCGAGGTCGAGGCGGGCGCGCACGGCCTCCATGGTGCTGCGGGTGCGGGCCAGGGGGCTCGCGACGAAGTCGAGACGGGGGAGATCCGCGCCCGCCGCCTGCGCCAGGCGCCCGGCCGCTTCGTCGGCCTGGCGGAGGCCCTCGGCGTTGAGGGCGATGTCGCGCTGGCCCTGGAGACGGCCTTCCGCGTTCCAGTCGGTCTGACCGTGGCGGACGACGTAGAGGGTCGGGGTCATGAGGCACGCCCCACCGCGCGCCGCTTCCCATCTGCCGGGCGGCGCTTGTCGGCTGCCGCGCGACGCGCATCGGAACGGCCGCGCTTGCGGATCGTTGTCGGTTCCAGGGGCTCGGCTGGTTTCGAGGTCTTGGTAGGTTTCAAGATCCTGCGCGCCTCGATCGTCAGCGGACGAATTTCCATATGCCGCACAAGCCCATCAAGCCGGAATCCGGCAAGTCCGGTGCGAAGTCGGGAGCCCGGGGAAAGCCCGGGGGAACGGTGGCGGAGGAGGGCGGTTCCCGCAAGCCGCACAAGGCCTCCCGTGCTGACGCCACCCCCGGAATCGTCACCGTGGCGCCGGGGCGAGCCTTGGAAGGATCCGCCTTCGATCTCTCCGCCGTCGACGCGAACGCCGATGGCGGCCTCGACAAGGCGGCGGCCAAGCAGGCCCTGGCCGTGGAGCGCGCCCGCATCGTGTCCCTGCAGGAACGGCTCTACGCCGAGCACAGGCGCAGCCTGCTGGTGGTGTTCCAGGCCATCGACACCGGTGGCAAGGACGGCACCATCCGGGCGGTGTTCGAGGGCGTGAACCCGCAGGGCTGCCGGGTGTGGCCGTTCAAGGTGCCGAGCGCCGAGGAGGCCGCCCACGACTTCCTGTGGCGCTACCATGCCAAGACGCCGGGCCGCGGCATGATCGGCGTGTTCAACCGCAGCCATTACGAGGACGTGCTGGTGGTGCGGGTGAAGGGCCTCGTCCCCGAGCCGGTCTGGCGGGCGCGCTACGGCCAGATCAACGATTTCGAGCGGATGCTCACCGCCGAGGGCACCACGATCCTGAAGTTCTTCCTCCACATCTCGAAGGCCGAGCAAAAGGAGCGCCTGGAGGCCCGCATCGCCACCCCGGAGAAGCACTGGAAGTTCGACGCCGCCGACCTCGTGGAGCGCCGGTCCTGGGACGCCTACCAGGCCGCCTTCGCGGATGCGCTGACGCAGTGCTCGACGCCGGACGCGCCGTGGCACGTGGTCCCGGCCAACCGCAAGTGGTTCCGCAACCTCCTCGTCGCCCGCACCATCGCCGACACCCTGGAGGCGATGGACCCACGCGTCCCGGACGCGCGACCGGGCGTGGCCGGGATGACCGTGCCGGATTGAGGGGCGCACCGCGTGTCCTGTCGGGGGCGTCCCGTCCTTCTGGAACTCGGCTGCGACGCCGGTGTCGAGGTGATCTTTTCGCATGATCCCGCGAGAAACCCAGGACCCCGGAGTCCATGAGGATCGCGATCGAGGCGGTGCTGACCGGGCGGCGCTCGCGGAGATCGCCGCCCTCGAGACCCTGTCGACCTCCTGGCGGAGCCTCGCCGCCCGGCGCCTGGAGCGGAGCGCCGTGGAGGATTGGACCCCACGCCTGAGCGGTGAGGGGTGAGCCGCACGCGCGCCCGGGACGCCCGGCCTTGCCGGAAAGGGCAGGTCGGCCTAGCGATTAGCATCCTAACTAAAAGGAGGCTCGTCATGCCGGACCCATTGGTGCTCTTTGCCCGGATCACGCCCAAGCCCGAACATCGCGCCGCCGCCCGTGCCGCAGTCCTGGCGATCCTGACGGTCACACGGTCCGAACCGGGCTGCCGCCGCTTCACGCTGCATGACGACCGGGACGGCGACGGGCCGCTCTACCTCTACGAGGTCTGGGACGACGAGGCGGCCCTCGCCGCTCACCATGCCCAACCCTATACGCGCGCCGTGTTCGAGCGGTATCGGACGTGGCTGTCCGAGCCGGTCGCGATCACGCGGTTGCGCGCGATCGGGGAGGGCGCATGTTCTTCCTGAAGGAGCTGCCCACGCGGGCGATGCTTCAGAGCTACTCTGACCGCTACTCGGGCATGGATGCCGGGGCCGTCGCCGAGGCGCTTCGGCTCCTGCGGCGCGCAAGCCTGTTGATGCGCGCGCTGGAGGCGTACTTCACCGCCCACACGCTGTCGCAGACCCGCTTCCTCATCCTGATCGTCATCGATCGGGAGCCCGGGCAAGGGGGACTCATGGGCCGTGAAATCGCCGACCGGCTCGACATCTCACGTCCCGTCGTGACCGAAACCGTCAAGGCCATGACGCGGGCGGGCCTGCTCGGCAGCGCTCCGGTTCCGGGGGACGGCAGGGCCAAGCGCATCACCCTGACGCCGGCCGGGCGCGCGGTGCTCGCCGACCTCCTGCCCGGCTACTTCGCCCTCATCGCCGACTTCATGGCGCGCGAGGGCGACGGGACCGCGTGACCGCCCGGCCTCAATCCTTGTCGAGGCTGAGGTCCGGCGCCTCGGGGTTCTTCATGCCGACCACGTGGTACCCGGCGTCGACGTGGAGGATCTCGCCGGTCATGCCCCGGCTCATGTCCGAGACGAGGTAGGCGGCGGTCTCGCCGACCTCGTCGATGGTCACCGTGCGGCGCAAGGGGGCGTTGTACTCGTTCCACTTGAGGATGTAGCGGAAGTCGCCGATGCCGGAGGCGGCGAGCGTCTTGATCGGGCCGGCCGAGATGGCGTTGACGCGGATCTTCGAGGGGCCGAGGTCGGCGGCCAGATACCGCACGGAGGCTTCGAGCGCGGCCTTGGCCACCCCCATGACGTTGTAGTGCGGCATCCACTTCTCGGCGCCGTAATAGGTCAGGGTGAGGAGCGAGCCGCCGTTCGGCATCAGCTTCTCGGCACGCTGGGCCACCGCCGTGAACGAGTAGCAGGAGATCAGGAGCGATTTCGTGAAGTTCGCCTCCGAGGTCTCGAGGTAGCGGCCCGTCAGCTCGTCCTTGTCCGAGAAGGCGATGCAGTGGACGACGAAATCGAGGCCTTCGGGAAACACCTCGGCCGTGGCGGCGAACACCGCGTCGATGGAGGCCGGATCGGTGACGTCGCAATGGCCGACCACGTGGGCGTCGAGTTCGCGGGCCAGGGGCTCGACGCGCTTCTTCAGGGCGTCGCCCTGGTAGGTGAAGGCGAGCTTGGCCCCGTGGGCGGCGGCGGATTTCGCGATGCCCCAGGCGATGGAGCGGTTGTTGGCGACACCGAGCACCAGCCCGCGCTTGCCGGCGAGAAGGCCGCCGACGTGCAGGCCACCGACGTGATCGTGAACCGGGTTCGTGTCCGCCATGAAGTCACCTGAGCCAGAAGCGTCGCCGGGCATGCCGAGGCCCGGCCGGAGGGATCGGACGGACGGACGCGCCGCGCGCACTCTCTATAACGGCATGCGCCGCGCGCACTCTTAGCGGAGGCATGCCGGTGACGGAAGTCCGGGTTTTCCGTGCCGGATTCCGCGTGAGACGTGCGGCGTCTCAGCCGACCCGGGCGGCGCGCCGGGCCTTGGCGTAATCCGTGAGCGCCGTGTCCTCGGCACTCGGCAGGGCGACGGCGGTGGTGGCGAAGAGGTCGCCCCGCGTCCCGTCCTTCTTCGGCAGACCCTTGCCCTTGAGCCGGAAGGTCCGGCCCGAACTCGTCATGGCGGGGATCCGCATCTCGACGGCGCCCGTCAGGGTCGGCACCCGGATCGGGCCGCCCAGGACCGCGTCCTCCAGGGGCACCTCGACGGAGGCGCGCAGATCCGCCCCGTCCGGGGTGAAGCGGGCATGCGGCAGGATGCGGATGGTGAGCAGCGCGTCGCCCGGCGCGCCGCGCCCGCCCGGCGATCCGAGGCCGCGCAGGCGGATCACCTGGCCGTCGATCACGCCGCGCGGCACCACCACGTCGACGTCGCGCCCGCCCGGCAGGGACAGGCGCAGCTTCTCCTCGCTCGCCACCTGCTCGAGGGTCACGGCGAGTTCGGCCGCCACGTCCTCGCCCTTGGCCGGCTCGCGCTGCCCGGCGCCGGCCCCACCGGCCCCGGCGCGGAACGCTTCGCCGAACAGGTGCGAGAAGATGTCGTCGCCCATGCCCCCAGGCCCTCCGCCGCCGGGGCCGGCGCCGCGCCCCCGGGCCGCGTTCTCGAAGCCGAACCCGCCGGCCCGTCCACCGCCGCCGCCGAAGCCCCCGAACCCCTCGAACCCGCTCGCGCGAGGCTTGCCGTCACCGTCGATCTCGCCCCGGTCGAACTGCCCGCGTTTCCCCGCGTCGCCCAGGATCTCGTAGGCCGAATTCGCCTCGGCGAAGCGGTCCTTGGCCTTGGCGTCGCCGGCGTTGCGGTCGGGGTGGTAGGCCTTGGCGAGCTTGCGGTAAGCCTTCTTGATGTCGGCTTCGCTGGCACCCTTGGGCACACCCAGGACGTCGTAGGGATTGCGCATCGGTCAACACTGTCTCGGTGCCGTGAGGAGCTTGGCCGTGGGGAGCCGGCGGTTTCGCTGCCTCGGATTCATCGCGCCTGATGTGGACGGTTCGCGGCCGGTTCGCAACGCGAGGCCCGGAGATTTCGCCGGCGCACCATCGCGGGCGCCGTTTCCCGGGCGGTTCCTTCCAGCGTCAGGCCGCCAGTGTCAGGCCGTGTTGCCGGCGTCAGATCGCCGTCTTGGTGCCGCGCACGCGCTTCAGGGCCCACTCGCCCCCCGAGGGCTTGCAGCCGGTGCCGCGCAGGAACCGGCTCCGTCCGGGCGCGATCACCGAGGCGAGGAAGTCGCGGCAGACCTGATCGTTGGACACGTAGGGCAGGCCCGTCGGATTGACCGAGCCGCGCAGGCTGGTCTCGGGGTTGTCCCACTTCACCGGGCGGCCGTTGCCCTGCGGATCGAGGGCCACCGACAGGGCCGCGTGCGCCCGGCGCCAATCCTCGGCCCCGAGGTCGCGGCCGAAGCTTTCGGGCGGACGCGCGATGCTGCCGGTGCTCGTCGGTTCCGGCGGCAGGGCGGCTTCCGCGACGGTCTCGGTCTGGAAGGTGATGATCGGCAGGCCGCAGCCCGACAGGGGCAGGAACACCAGGGCGGCGAGGGCGCGCCAGGCATGCGACGCCGCGCGGGAAGGGCGGCGCGTTCCGCCGCAAGCCGTGGTCCGTCGCGAAAAACCCGCGGCGGGGACCTTGGCCGCCGCCCCTTTCGTCCTAAAGTCGCACCGACGCATTACACTTGATCTCACGACGGGAGAGGACCGATGGCCAACCGCGCCCCACGTCGGTGCCCCCCGACCCGGATCTCACGTTAGCCAGGATGTTCGCCTTGGATCGGTTAAGGATCGATGACCTCGCCCCGTCGAACGACTTCACCCGCGCGACGGATCCCTGGGCCCTGTTCGCCGCCTGGATGGCGCAAGCGGAGGCGTCGGAGCCCAACGACGCCAACGCCATGGCGCTGGCCACCGCCGGCTCGGACGGCCTGCCCGACGTGCGGATGGTTCTCCTGAAGGGCGTCGATGCGCGCGGGTTCGTGTTCTACACCAACACCGACTCGGCCAAGGGCGAGGAACTGGCGCAGAACCCCCAGGCCGCCCTGGTGCTGCATTGGAAGAGCCTGCGCCGGCAGATCCGCGCCCGCGGCCCCGTGTCCCATGTGACCCCCGAGGAGGCCGACGCGTATTTCGCCAGCCGGGCCCGTGACAGCCGCATCGGCGCCCATGCCAGCCGGCAATCGCGGCCGCTCGCCGACCGGGCCACCCTGGAGGCGGAGGTGGCGGCCCTCGCCGCCCGGTTCGAGGACGGTCCGGTGCCGCGCCCGGAGAACTGGATCGGTTTTCGGGTCGCGCCGGTCTCGATCGAGTTCTGGCAGGACGGCCCGTTCCGCCTGCACGACCGGGTGCGGTTCACGCGTGCCGGCGATGGCTGGGCGGGGGCCCGGCTCTATCCGTGACCCGATGGGGTTGGGGCACGATCCCCGAGGGCGGGCGCCGCCGCTTGGTGCGGCGCGGGATGGACCCTGGATTTTAGGACCGGCGGCGCTTAGACCTTGAGGCCGGTGCGGCGGGTGCTCTTTCGTTGACCGCCTCCCGATCCCGAAGGAACGGTCTTGGCCACATCCTCCAACGAACGCCGCCGCGTCATGCTGCTCACGGGGGCCAGCCGCGGCATCGGCCACGCCACCGTCAAGCGCTTCTCGGCGGCCGGCTGGCGGGTGATCACCTGCTCGCGCCACGCGTTTCCCGAGAACTGCCCGTGGGAAATGGGGCCGGAGGATCACCTCCAGGTCGATCTGGCCGATCCCGAGGACACCATGCGGGGGATCCGGGAAGTGGCCGGGCGCCTCGCCGACGAGGGCGGCCTGCTCCACGCCCTCGTCAACAACGCGGGAATTTCGCCGAAAGGCGCCAACGGCGAGCGCCTCGGCGCCATCGCCACGGAGTTCGGCGACTGGCGCAAGGTGTTCCAGGTCAACGTGTTCGCGCCGCTCCTGCTCGCGCGCGGCCTGTGCGAGGAGCTGACCCGGGCCAAGGGCTCCATCGTCAACGTCACCTCCATCGCGGGGTCCCGCGTCCATCCCTTCGCGGGCGCCGCCTACGGTACCTCGAAGGCGGCGCTCGCCGGCCTCACCCGCGAGATGGCGAGCGATTTCGGACCCCTCGGGGTGCGGGTCAACGCGATCTCGCCGGGCGAGATCGACACCGCCATCCTGTCGCCCGGCACGGACAAGATCGTCGCCGGCATCCCGCAGCGCCGTCTCGGCACCCCCGACGAAGTGGCCAAGGCGATCTACTTCCTGTGCACCGAGGCCTCGTCCTACGTGAACGGCGCCGAGCTGCACATCAACGGCGGCCAGCATGTCTGAACGGGGGCGGTCGCCCGCGCGCCTCGTTGCCCTGCTGCTCGTCGCCCTTCCGCTCCCGGCCGCCGCCGAACCGGCCGTCACGATTCTCGACCTGCCGTTCTCGGCGAGCGCCCTGCGCGGTCCCGGCAGCGAGGTCGCGATCGCGGTGGCGACCTCCGGCCTCCTCCCCCTGGCGCGGCCGAAGCCGGGCGGGACGGGCGCGGCGGAGGGGGGGCCCATCGCCGTGGTCTGGGGAGAGGCGGGGGGCGCGGTCCTCGCCCTCGTCGACGGGCACGTCACCGCGACGCTCCTCGGCCGCGAGGCCGTCGAGGGGCTGGCCGCCGCCGAGACCCCGCGCGGGGCGCTTCCCGGGTCCCGCCGGGCGCTGTCCGGCGCCCTCTCGGCCCATCTCGCCGAGCCCGTGACGGTGCGCGGCCGGCTGGGCGCGGGCGCGCTCGTGATCCGCGAGCGGAAGGCCGTTCCCATGAGTGCGGAGCCGAAGGCCGTGCCCGTCGCCACCGCGACGGTCCGGCCCGCGCCCGATCCCGCCTTCGCCCCGCGCGCGCCGCGCATCGCGGCCTTCGACGGCCGCCCCGCCATCCTGGCGGTGGGCGAGACCGAGGACGGGTCCTCGCTGATGGTCGTCGAGCCCGCCGAGTCCGGCTGGAGCGTGCGGGCGCGCAGCCCCGCCGAGCCCGGCAGGCCGCTCCAGGTGGCGGGCGTCGCGGATTTCTCCGGCACCGGCCGGATGCAGGTCGCCGCGACGGGCTCGGCCGACGGAACCGCGCGGCTGCGGCTGTGGGCCTACGAGGGCGGCGCCCTGCGGCCCCTTCTGTCGGCACCCGGCTACGACGCCGCGGCACCGGGCGAGGGCGGTCCCGATCTGGCGGCGCTCCTTCCCCGCGACGGGGCCGTGGACCTCGCCGTGCCGGTGGCCGACCGCTCGGCCCTCGCGATCGTGTCCCTGAAGAAGGGCGCCATCACGGAGCGCGCCCGCGCGCCCCTGCCGGCGCCCGCCGCCTTCGGCGTCGCCACCCTCGGGGCCGGGGCGGCCGCCCGCCTCCTCGTTGGCCTCGCCGACGGGCGCATCGCCGTGGTGAACCCCAATCCGTGAGCTGTCGTCCATGAGTGAACCGGCATCGCCCGACGACGCCACGCGCCTGTTCCCGACGCGGCCCTTCGTCGGCGCCTCCATCGCGGTGATCCGGGGCGACCGGGTGCTCGTCGCCGCCCGGGCGAACGCGCCCATGCGCGGCGTCTGGACCCTGCCGGGCGGCCTGGTCGAGGCCGGCGAGGCGCTCGCCGACGCCGCCCTGCGGGAGCTCCGCGAAGAGGTCGGCCTCACGGCCGCGGTGGTGGGTGTGCTGGCCCCGACGGAGATCATCCTGCGGGCCGAGGACGGCCGGACCCGCCACCATTACGTCGTCCATCCCCACGCCGCCCTGTGGACCGGTGGCGAACCGGCGCCGGGGCCCGAGGCGCTCGCCGTGCGCTGGGCGACCCTGGCCGACCTCGCCGGCCTCGACACCACGCCCGGCCTCGACGGCACCGTGGCGGCCGCGTTCGCCCGGGTCGCCGGGTGTGGAATATCCGAACTGCCCGGGACACCCGCCGCGTGACGAAGCCCGGACCGGTTGCCGCTCTCGCCCTCTGCCTGATTCTGGCGACGATTCCGGGGGCCGAGGCCCAGCAGGGGCGGGGGGGCGCCGCCCGCGCCGCCCCCCGGAGCGACAGGCCGGCCGAGAAGGAGCCGGCCCCCGCCCCCGAGCCGCCGCCGGCGCCCTACGACCGCGACCTGATGCGGCTTTCCGAGATCGTCGGGGCGCTGGCGTTCCTGCGCGAGCTCTGCACCGCCCCCGATGCGGGCCAGTGGCCCGTGCGGATGAAGGCGCTGCTGGAAGCCGAGGGCGTGACCCCCGGGCGGCGCGATCGCCTCGCCGGCGCCTACAACCGGGGCTATCGCGGCTACGCCCTGACCTACCGGGTCTGCACCCCGTCGGCACAGGAGGCGGCCACCCGGTTCGTGACCGAGGGCGAGCGCCTGTCGCATGCCCTGGCGAGCCGGTTCGGGGGATGATGCGGCTGGGCCACACCCGCACGGGCAAGGCTGAATCCGCGCAATTCGAGCGCCGGCGTTAACCGCTTCGCAATTCCTGGCTTTGCGGGCCCGGCCGTGCGCCCTATCATCATCCCAACGTGCCGAGCGTTTCTTCGGCGCCAACGATGCTGTGGCCATGCACGCTGAATCAGCCCAAGCGCCCTTCGAGGCGGATATCGACAGCAAGCGCGCCGCGCTCGGCTACGTGTCGGAGGCCTTCGCCGAAGGCTGTCTCGACGGCCTCGACGGCGACTGCATGGCGCAAGCCGCCCTGTTCGCGGCGTTCCAGGAGCTGGTGATGACCTACGGCGAGGAGGCGACCGCCCGCTACGCCGAGGGCTTCCCGGACCGGATCCGCGGCGGCGCCTTCACCACGGCTCCCCAGCATTGAGGGGACTGTGACGACTCTGCTGGGTGTTGCCCTTCCTGAGGACTGGAATCGGTTCTCGGCGGGCGTCGCTCCGTGAAATCCCTGCTCGGGTCCTGGCCGTTCTGGGCGCTGCTCTCGGCCGCCTTCGCGGCCCTGACCGCGATCTTCGCGAAGGTGGGGATCGCCAACGTCAATTCTGATTTCGCCACCTTCATCCGGACCATCGTCATTCTCTGCGCGCTCGGTGCCATTCTCGTTGGCACCGGGCAGTGGCAGCCCTTCGGGTCGGTGTCGGGCCGGACCTACGTGTTTCTGGTCCTGTCGGGCCTCGCCACCGGGGGCTCGTGGATCTGCTACTTTCGCGCTCTCAAACTCGGCGAAGCCAGCCGTGTCGCACCCGTCGACAAGCTGAGCGTGGTGCTGGTGGCGATCTTCGGGGTCGTCTTCCTCGGCGAGCGGCTGTCCCCGGCGAACTGGCTCGGGGTGGCGTTCATCGCCACGGGGGCCGTGCTGGTGGCTTACCGGGGCTAGACCCCCTCCCCGTGAGGGAAGGGGAACGCGGCAAGTCCGGTTGCGGCGAGTCCACCTCAGGCGGTCATTTCCTTCGTGCCGAGGCGCTTGTCGAGGTAGGTGTCCACGGTCTGGGTCAGCTCGTCGACCTTGCCGTCGAAGAAGTGGTTGGCGCCCTCGACCATCTGGTGCTCGATGATGACGCCCTTCTGCACCTTCACCTTCTCGATCACCGGCATCACCTCGCGGGCCGGGGCCACCCGGTCCTCGGAGCCGTGGACGAACAGGCCCGACGACGGGCACGGCGCCAGGAAGGTGAAATCGTAGCGGTTGGCCATGGCGGCGATGGAGATGAAGCCCTCGATCTCCGGGCGCCGCATGAGCAGCTGCATCCCGATCCACGATCCGAACGACACGCCGGCGATCCAGCAGGCGCGGGCCTCCGGGTTGACCGACTGGACCCAGTCGAGGGCCGAGGCGGCGTCGGAGAGTTCGCCGGTGCCGTGATCGAACGCGCCCTGGCTGCGTCCGACCCCGCGGAAGTTGAACCGCAGGGCGGCGAAGCCCCGATTGGCGAAGGTGTAGAACAGATTGTACACGATCTGATTGTTCATCGTGCCACCGAACTGCGGGTGCGGGTGGAGCACGATGGCGATGGGCGCGCCCTTCTTCTTGGGGGCCTGGTAGCGTCCCTCGAGACGGCCGGCCGGACCGGTGAAGATGACTTCGGGCATGGATCTCTCACAAGCTTCAGGACGTGGCGCGCGACGGCAGACGCAACGCAGGCCCCGCGCGGAACGCCTTGACTCGACGGGGCACGAACTTAAAAGCGCTCTTAGAATGGTTCTAGTGGACTAGAATTATTCTAAACAAGCGGTTCGGGCGCGTCCGGGTCGCTGCGTCCCTTGCACGACGGGGTGTCGGAACATGGTTCTTCGGCGCCTTAGCATGATCGTGGGGGGCAAAAGCAAGGATTTGTCGTCCTCGACCTTGAGACCGCCAGTGGTTTTCGCCCCATGACTTCGCCAGCATGACTTCGCCGCGCGCCTATCTCGACCACAACGCGACCTCGCCGGTTCGGCCGGAGGTCGCTGCGGCCGTGGCGCGGGCGCTCGCCCTCCCGGGCAACCCGTCCTCGGTGCATGCCGAGGGGCGTGCGGCCCGCGCCGCCCTGGAGCGCGCGCGCGTGCAGGTGGGTGGCCTCGTCGGCGTCGGCTCGGGGCGGGTCGTGTTCACGAGCGGCGGCACCGAGGCCGCCAACACCGTGCTGTCCGGTGCCCTGCGCCGATCCGGCGAGCCGGCGCCGACCCGGCTGGTGATCGGTGCCACCGAACATGCCTGCGTGTCGGCCGGCCATCGCTTCCCGGCCGAGCACGTCGACGTGGTTCCGGTGGATGCCAGCGGCATCATCGATCTCGCCGCCCTCGCCGCCTGCCTCGACCGGCACCGGGGGGAGGGCGTCCTCGTCTCGATTCATGCGGCCAACAACGAGACCGGCGTGATCCAGCCGCTCGCCGAGGTCGTCGCCCTGGCGCGCGGCCACGGCCGGGCCCTCGTCCATTCCGACGCCGTGCAGGCGGTGGGCAAGATCCCGCTCGATTTTTCCGGCCTCGGCCTCGATGCCCTCACCCTCTCGGGCCACAAGTTCGCCGCCCCCCGGGGCGTCGGCGCCCTGGTGCTCGCCGAGGGCGTCACCTTGGATTCGGCGTTCCTGCGGGGCGGCGGCCAGGAGGGGCGCCTGCGCGGCGGCACCGAGAACCTGTCGGGCCTCGTCGGCATGGGGGTGGCGGCCGAGATGGTCGGGCTCGGCGAGACGCAGGAGGCTCTGCGGGATACCATCGAGGCAGGGCTGCGGGCCTTGGCGCCCGACCTCGTGGTGTTCGGCGAGGCCGCACCGCGCCTGCCCAACACCGTGAGCTTCTCCATTCCGGGCCTCGATGCGCCGACGGCCCTGATGGCGCTGGATCTCGCCGGCGTCGCGCTCTCGTCCGGGTCGGCCTGCGCGTCGGGCAAGGTCGCCCGCTCGCCGGTCCTCGCCGCCATGGGCGTCAGCCCCGCCCTGGCCGCAGGGGCCCTGCGCGTCAGTCTCGGGTGGAACAGCACGATAAGCGACGGGACGCGCTGTCTCGCCGCCTGCGAACGCCTCGTCGACACCCTATATCGACGGCGAGGGCAGGCCGCCTGACCGGCGGCCCGCCCAAACCATTTCTCGCGAACACGCCCGGCCCTTGACGCCGGGTCGATCAGGAGACGCCAATGCCTGCCGTGCAGGAAACCATCGACCGGGTCCGATCCATCGACCTCGACCAGTACAAGTATGGATTCGAGACCACCATCGAGATGGAGAAGTCCGAAAAGGGCATCTCCGAGGACGTGATCCGCTTCATCTCGGCCAAGAAGGAAGAGCCCGAGTGGATGCTCGCCTGGCGCCTCGACGCCTACAAGCGCTGGCAGACCATGCAGGAGCCCGACTGGGCCCGGGTCTCCTATGACAAGGTCGACTACAAGGATATTTATTACTATGCGGCCCCGAAGCGGCCTGCCGCCATGTCCTTGGATGAAATCGATCCAGAAATTCTGAAAACGTACGAAAAACTCGGTATTCCGCTCCGCGAGGTCGAGGTGCTGGAGGGCATCGCCCCCGAGCGCCGGGTCGCCGTCGACGCGGTGTTCGACTCGGTCTCGGTGGCCACCACCTTCAAGGCCGAACTGTCGAAGGCCGGCGTGATCTTCATGCCGATCTCGGAAGCCATCCGCGAGTATCCGGATCTCATCAAGAAGTACCTCGGATCGGTCGTGCCCGTGACCGACAACTTCTTCGCGACCCTCAACTCGGCGGTCTTCTCCGACGGATCGTTCGTCTACATTCCGCCGGGCGTGCGCTGCCCGATGGAGCTGTCGACCTATTTCCGCATCAACGAGCGCGACACCGGCCAGTTCGAGCGGACCCTGATCATCGCCGACAAGGGTAGTTACGTCTCGTACCTCGAGGGCTGCACCGCCCCGAAGCGCGACGACAACCAGCTCCACGCGGCGGTCGTCGAGCTCGTTGCCCTCGACGACGCCGAGATCAAGTACTCGACGGTCCAGAACTGGTATCCGGGCGACAACGACGGCAAGGGCGGCATCTACAACTTCGTCACCAAGCGCGGCGATTGCCGGGGCGCCAACTCGAAGATCTCGTGGACGCAGGTCGAGACCGGCTCGGCCATCACCTGGAAGTACCCGTCCTGCATCCTGCGCGGCGACAATTCACGGGGCGAGTTCTACTCCATCGCCGTGTCGAACGGCATGCAGCAGGTCGATTCCGGCACCAAGATGATTCATCTGGGCAAGAACACCACCAGCCGGATCATCTCGAAGGGCATCTCGGCCGGACGCTCGCAGAACACCTACCGGGGCCTCGTCTCGGCGCACCGCAAGGCGACGGGCGCGCGCAACTTCACCAACTGCGACTCGCTCCTCATCGGCGACCAGTGCGGCGCGCACACCGTGCCCTATATCGAGTCGAAGAATTCCTCCGCGCAGTTCGAGCACGAGGCCACCACCTCGAAGATCTCGGAAGACCAGATGTTCTACTGCCAGCAGCGTGGCCTCTCCAACGAGGAGGCGACCGCGCTCATCGTCAACGGCTTCGTCCGCGACGTGCTGCAGCAGCTGCCGATGGAGTTCGCCGTCGAGGCCCAGAAGCTGATCTCGATCAGCCTCGAAGGTTCGGTGGGCTGAATAATGCGTGCGGCCTCCGCAGCTGCCTTGGGACTTTTGTGGACCGTCAGTCACGCTTTTCCGTGTGACTGCCCCTTCCCAAATAGCCTTCAGACGGATGCGGAGCGCTCGGCGTATCGGCTTGAACAAGCCTCTGTTGTGGCGACGGTACGCGTAACCGATGTTCGTCTTCGGACAGCAGACCTCGACGACCCGAAGGCTATTGGCAACGCAACGGTTATCAAGTGGGTCAAGGGGCATGGTCCTAAGGCGCTCAGACTGGTTTCCTATGGGGCGGACGAAGGTGCAAATTGCGGCCTTGCTTCAACGATCTTCAACGCAGCGTCGCAAAAAAGATTGCTGACTGTACAGCTTCATCAGGATTCGACCCGAAAGGGGTCTTTTTGGATTGGCAATTGCAGTTACAACAAACTGGATGAATTCGGCAGCGCATCCCTGAACCGTTAGGTTCGGATAGATGGCTTCAAGAAAATAAAGATCGGACTAAAAGCATGATCGAAATCAAGAACCTCACCGTCGCCATCGAGGACAAGCAGATCCTCAACGGTCTCAACCTCACCGTGAAGGACGGCGAGGTCGCTGCCATCATGGGGCCGAACGGCTCGGGCAAGTCGACTCTCTCGTACGTTATCGCGGGGAAAGAGGACTACGAGGTCACCAGCGGCGAGATCCTCCTCGACGGCGTGAACATCCTCGAGATGAGCCCCGACGAGCGCGCCGCGAGCGGCGTGTTCCTGGCGTTCCAGTACCCGCTGGAGATCCCGGGCGTCGGCACCATGACCTTCCTCAAGGCGACGCTCAACGCCCAGCGCCGGGCGCGCGGCGAGGGCGAGCTGACGACGCCGGACTTCATCCGCAAGGTGAACGCGGCGGCGGAAAAGCTGGAGATCAACAAGGAGATGCTCAAGCGCGCCCTCAACGTCGGGTTCTCCGGCGGCGAGAAGAAGCGCATGGAGATCCTGCAGATGGCCCTCCTGGAGCCGAAGTTCTGCGTGCTCGACGAGACCGATTCCGGCCTCGACATCGATGCCCTGCGCATCGTTTCCGGCGGCGTGAACGCGCTCCGTGCACAGGGCCGCTCTTTCCTCGTCATCACCCACTACCAGCGCCTGCTCGACTACATCGTGCCGGACGTGGTCCACGTCATGTCGCAGGGCCAGATCGTGAAGTCGGGCGACAAGGATCTCGCCAAGGCCCTCGAAGCGTCGGGCTACGCCGAGTACCGCACCGGCGAGGCCGCCTGATCATGGCCGACATCACCCCCCTCCGCACCGCGGCCGAGACCGGGCTGTCCAAGCTCTTCGAAGCCACCAGGATGAAGTACCCCACGGGCGTGTCCATCGCCCGCGAGGAGGCGTTCCGCTACTTCGAGGCGGTGGGCCTGCCCACCCGCCGCGTCGAGGCGTTTAAGTACACGGATCTCCGCTCGGCGTTCCGCGATGCCGCCCATCCGGCGGAGATGCCCTCGGCCGAGACCGCCAAGGCGGCGTCCGCCGAGGCCAAGGGCTTTGCCGGGATCGAGGCCGTGCGCCTCACTTTCGTCAATGGCCATCTCATCGAGGCCGAATCCGACCTCACCCGCATTCCGGCCGGCATCACCGTGACGCCGCTCACGCAAGCCCTGACCGATGGGGATGCACGCCTCGCGCAGCTGACCCCGGTGAAGCAGGCCTCCGAAAACGCGATCTATCAGCTCAACACCGCCTTCCTGGCGGACGGTGCCCTGATCTCGGTGGAGGCCGGCGCCAAGGTCGAGACGCCGCTGCATCTGCGCTTCATCGGCACCGGCACGGAGGCCTATTCGACCGCCACGCGCGTGCTCGTGACCCTGGGTGAGGGCGCGGAGGCGCTGATCCTCGAGAGCCACGAGGGGCCGGACGGCATCGCTTACCAGCCCAACGACGCCGTGGACGTGGTCATCGGCGATCGCGCCACCTTCCGGCACGCGCGCCTCAATGCGGAAGGCCGCGAGGCCGTGGCGCTCTCGACCCTGTCGGCCCGGCTCGGTGCCGAGTCCGCCATCGAGACCGTCAACGTGGTGGTGGGCGCCGTGCTCTCACGCCATCAGGTCTACCTCAACTTCGCCGGGGCCGACGCCCGCGCGGTAGTCAACGGCGCCGCCATGCTCAACGGTAAGCAATTGGCCGACACCACCTTCCTCGCCGACCACGCCGCCACGGGCGGGGTCAGCCGTGAGCTGTTCAAGACCGTGGTGGACGGGGCCGCCACGGGCGTGTTCCAGGGCAAGATCATCGTCCAGCAGGCGGCCCAGCAGACCGACGGCAAGATGATGTCGGCCTGCCTCATCCTGTCCGACGAAGGGCAGATGATGAACAAGCCCGAGCTCGAGATCTTCGCCGACGACGTCGCCTGCGGCCACGGCGCCACCTGCGGGGCCCTCGACGACGATCTCCTGTTCTACCTCATGCAGCGCGGGCTGCCGAAGGCGGAAGCCGAAAGCCTACTGGTCCAGGCCTTCCTGGGGGCTGCCATCGAGTCGGTCGGCCACGAGGGCGCCCGCGCGGCGCTGATCGGCACCGTCGAGGCGTGGTTGAAGGCGCGCGGCTGAGCGCACCCTGCCAAGACCCTCCCCCCGCAGAAGGGGGGAGGGTCGCGCACGTCCGACACCCAACAGGTATCGCCCATGAACGCACCCGTCCCGAACACCCCCTACGACGTCCAGGCGATCCGGGCGGAGTTCCCGATCCTGGCCCAGAAAGTCTACGGCAAGCCCCTGGTCTATCTCGACAACGCGGCCTCCTCGCAGAAGCCGCGCGCGGTCATCGACGCCATGGTGGGCTGCATGGAGACCGGCTACGCCAACGTCCATCGCGGGCTGCACTTCATGGCGAATGCCGCGACCGAGGGCTTCGAGGGCGCGCGCGAGACCACCCGGCAGTTCCTCAACGCCGACTCCACCGACGAGATCATCTTCACGCGCAACGCCACGGAGGCCTACAACCTCGTGGCCTCGTCCATGGGGCTGCTCGGCCAGATCGGCGGGGGCGACGAGATCATCCTCTCGATCATGGAGCACCATTCCAACATCGTGCCCTGGCACTTTTTGCGGGAACGACGCGGTGCGGTGATCAAGTGGGCGCCCGTCGACGACGAGGGCAACTTCCTCGTCGAGGAATACGAGAAGCTCTTCTCGCCCCGCACGAAAATGGTGGCGATCACGCACATGTCGAACGTGCTCGGCACGGTGACGCCGGCGGCCGAGATCGTGCGCATCGCCCATGCGCACGGCGTGCCGGTGCTCCTCGACGGGGCTCAGAGCGCGGTCCACCAGCCCATCGACGTGAAGGCGCTCGATTGCGACTTCTTCGTCTTCACCGGGCACAAGGTGTACGGGCCGACCGGCATCGGCGTGCTCTACGGCAAGAAGGAATGGCTGGAGCGCCTGCCCCCCTACCAGGGCGGCGGCGAGATGATCCGCACGGTCGCCCAGGACTCCATCACCTACAACGACCCGCCCCACCGCTTCGAGGCGGGCACGCCGGCGATCGTCGAGGCGGTCGGCCTCGGCGCGGCGCTGGAATTCATGATGACCCTCGGCCGCGAGAACATAGCCGCGCATGAGGCGTCGCTCCTCGCCTATGCGCAGGAGCGGCTCGGGGCGATGAACTCCGTGCGGATGATCGGTACGGCCAAGGACAAGGGCGGCGTCATCGCCTTCGAGATGAAGGGCGCGCATGCCCACGACATCGCCACGGTGATCGACCGCTACGGCGTCGCCATCCGGGCCGGGACCCACTGCGCCATGCCGCTGCTGACGCGCTTCGGTGCGACCTCCACCTGTCGCGCCTCGTTCGGACTGTATAACACCAGGGAAGAGGTGGACGTCCTCGCCGAGGCCCTGGCCAAGGCCGAGATGATGTTCGCCTGATCGGGAATCTCAGCGGCGGGCCCGCCGCAAGCGCGACTGCGCGCCGCCGCCCGGGCGGCGCATGTCGGGGATCGGACACGATCCCCGACCCTCACGAGGACCAACCATGAGCGATTCAGCCATCACCGGCGGGGCCAACACCCCCGCCATCGCCAGCGCCTCGGCGATCCCGCCGGAGGAGCTCGACCGTCTCACCGACGACATCGTGGCGGCGCTGAAAAGCGTCTACGATCCGGAGATCCCGGCCGACATCTACGAACTCGGCCTGATCTACAAGGTCGACATCGCCGACGACCGCACGGTCGCCATCGACATGACCCTGACCGCCCCGGGCTGTCCCGTGGCCGGCGAGATGCCGGGCTGGGTCGAGACCGCGGTCGCGGCCGTGCCGGGCGTCCAGGCCTGCGCCGTCACCATGGTGTTCGATCCGCCGTGGGATCAGAGCCGCATGTCCGACGAGGCCCGCGTCGCCCTGGACATGTGGTAGCCGCGTTCAGCCTTCGCTGGCGAGATCCCGGCGCGCCGGGAAGGTGAGCCCGTCGTAGATGTCGGCCATCGCCAGCGTCGCGCCGATGTCGGGCAGGTCGATAGCGGCCTCCAGTCCCTCGAAGGTCTCGATCTCCCAGCCGTCCGCGCCGCGCCGGTAGAGCAGGGCCTGCGGCGTCACGGTCTCGACGAGCAGGATGGTGGTCAGCGTCGGGTGGCGCTTGTACTCCTCGACCTTGCGGGTCTGATCGATCGTCGTGGTCGAGGGCGACGCCACCTCCACGACGAGCCTGGGCTCGCGCGCCTCGTCGGTATCGGGCACCAAGGGGCGCACTCGACCATCACGTCGGGCCGACGGAGGCCCCGGATGCTGGTCCGGACCGGGATGTCGGCCGTCGTCGGGCGGCAGGATTTCCCGCGCAGCTGCGTTCCCAAACTCACGATGGTGTTCACCGTCGCCCGGTCGTGCTGCATGCTCGCCCCGGTCATCATCCGGTGTCGCGGCACCGGGTGACCGTCGACGAGTTCATAGAGTTCGTCCTGGTCGCGCTGCCGGACGAAGAAATCCTCGGGCGTCATGCTGAGGCGTGCGGCATCGGCCATGGTGGTTCCTCGATCCGGCCAGTCTAGCACGCGGCATCGGCACCTGCGTGAGGGGTGGTAGACCACGGCCCGCGCAATCCTTATCTTAACCGCGTCCGATCATCCTCAACCGCCCGGGCCTTGAACCCGGCTGCCGGAGAGACCCCATGGCTTCGAATTTTAAAGTCCTCTCGCTCACCGACGCGGCGGCGACGCGGATCAAGGCGATCATCGCCGATGCCGACCGTCCCATCGCCGGCCTGCGGGTGGGCGTGAAGAACGGCGGCTGCGCCGGCATGTCCTACACCATGGAATACGCGGACGGGCAGAAGCCCGGCGAGGACATGGTCGAGGATCGTGGCGTGAAGGTCTTCGTCGATCCGAAGGCGCTGCTGTTCCTGCTCGGCACCCAGATGGACTTCACCTCCACCAAGCTCGCTTCGCAGTTCGTGTTCAACAACCCGAACCAGACCTCGGCCTGCGGCTGCGGCGAGTCCGTGGCGATCACGCCCGTGAACCCCGAGGCCGTCGCCCCGGCCGCCGCACGCGCCTCGGCCTGAGGCCCTGAGCGGGTCTCGCTAGAGCCGCCGCCTGCTTGGCCCCCTCCTGTCGGCTGTCAGGCGACGTCGGGCAGGGGCAGCGGTTCGGCGTCGTCCACCGTGCGGTTGCGGCCGTCGCGCTTTGCCCTGAACATGCACTGGTCCGCCCGCTCCAGCAGCGACACGGCGGTGTCCGTGGAACGCGCGGCGGCAACCCCCAGGGAGATGGTGATCTTGCCGAGCGACTCCCCCGTGGAGCGCTTGACGAGGTCGCGTCCCATCACGCTGGCGCGGACCTTCTCGGCCAGGACACAGGCCTCGGCCCGGTCCGTTCCGGGCAGAAGGATGCCGAATTCCTCGCCGCCGAAGCGCGCCAGGGTGGCGCGGGCGGTGATGTGCTCGCGCATCACCAGGGCGACGAGGCGCAGGACCTGATCGCCCGTGAGGTGACCGTAGACGTCGTTGAAGCGTTTGAAGAAGTCGACGTCGATGACGATGAGGCTCGCCGGTGCCCGGTCGGCCACGGATTCCTCGACCATGGCGTGCAGGCTCTCCTCGAACTGCTTGCGGTTCGACAGGCCCGTGAGCGGGTCGGTGAGGCTCTCGAGGCGGGTCGCCTCCAGGGTCTCGCGCAGGGATTCGATCTCCTTGCGGCTCTCGCGCATGCGTGCCTCGAGGGCACGGTTGTTGGACGTCACCTCGCGGGTGGTGGCCACGAGGGCGCCGACGATTTCGTGGACGCGGGCCCGGTCCAGTCCCGAGCCGCCGAGATCGTCCGACAGGATCCGCAGGGATTCGCCGTACTGCGCCGTGGACCCCAGCGAGAGATCGAGCACCTCCATGACGCCCTCGATCTCGGAGAGCACCGTGCTGCTCGTGCGCTCGGCCGCGCGCGCCAGGCGCTCCCCGTCGAGATAGGTTTCGTAGAGGGTGTCGATGTCGGAATCGAGCAGGGCGCCTTTCGCCGTGAGACGCTTGACGGCTTCGTTCATCGTGGGCTGCAGGCCGGACACGTAGGTGTACCAGACCGTGTAGGCCCGCGGCGTCGCCGAAGGGCCGTACTCCCGCATCAGCGCATTGGCCCGTTCGGCCAGCGCAAAGGTCCGATCCCGGTCACCCTGACTGCCGCCCATTGTCCGTCCAACCACGCGATCGTTCCCGGCCTCTCGCCGACCGGGGGAGAGCCGAAGGCGCACCCTATCCGGTAGATCGTGGAGAGGCCGTTAAGAGCCGCGGACCTCCTCCCGTTTCGCGGGCAATGGCACCCGTTTCACGGGTGCTTCGGCCCAAACTCGGGTCGCGGGAGGACGGCTGTCCGTAGGCCTCCGGGGCCGGGCGGTTATTTGGGCGTCTTGATCACGGCCGGGCGCAGGAGGAAGGCCGGAACGTGCGAGCCGAGGCCGACGGGCGTCTCGCCGTCATCCTCGTCACCGCGGCGTCGGGGCGCAGGCCGGCGCTCGTCGCGCCGCGGCTCCGTGCGCTGGGGAGCGGGCTCGCGGGGCCGGTTCGGCACCGGTGCGACGACGGCCTCGGGCACGGCCTCGACCGTCGGGGCCGGTCCGCGCTCGGGGCTGCCCCGGCGGGCACCGCCCTTGCGCGCCCGCGGCTCGGACCGGGCGGGATCGCGGGCGGCCTCGCCACCGCCCCGGCGGCGTAGGGTCTCGCCGGACTTGCCGCGATGACGGGTCCGGGTCGGCGCGTCCTCGCTCGCCGGAGCGGCGGCGGAGGGTTCCGGCAGGGCACCGAGGTCGCCCTCGGCCCAGGGGATCGGCTGGCCGATCAGGCTCTCGATGGCGGTGATGGAGCGCTCGTCGGAGCGGGTCACCAGGGTGAAGGCGTGGCCGGCGCGACCGGCGCGGCCCGTGCGGCCGATGCGGTGGACGTAATCCTCCGGGTGGTGGGGCACGTCGAAGTTGAAGACGTGGCTCACGGCCGGGATGTCGAGGCCGCGGGCGGCGACGTCGGAGGCCACCAGCAGCGGCACCTCGCCGGAGCGGAAGCCGTCCAGCGCGATGGTGCGGGCGCGCTGGTCCATGTCGCCGTGGAGCGCCGCGACGTTGAAGCCGTGGCTCGCGAGCGACTTCTGCAGGAGCGCCACGTCGCGCTTGCGGTTGCAGAAGATGATGCCGTTGTTGAGCTCGGCCTCGCCCCGGATGAGCCGGCGCAGGAGGTCGCGCTTCTCGTGGCCCTCGGAGCCCGTGGCGACCAGCTTCTGCACGATGGTCTCGGCGGTGGAGGCGGGCCGGGCCACCTCGATCCGCTGGGGCGTATGCAGGAACATGTCGGCCAGCCGCTCGATCTCCGGCGGCATGGTGGCCGAGAAGAACAGGGTCTGCCGGGTGAACGGCACCATCTTCACGATGCGCTCGATGTCGGGGATGAAGCCCATGTCGAGCATCCGGTCGGCCTCGTCGATGACGAGGAGCTCGACGCCCGTGAGCAGGAGCTTGCCGCGCTCGAAATGGTCGAGGAGCCGGCCCGGCGTGGCGATGAGCACGTCGGTGCCGCGCATGAGCTTGGCGTCCTGGTCGGCGAAGGAGACGCCGCCGATGATGAGCGCCACGTTGAGCTTGTGGTTGACGCCGTAGCGATCGAAATTCTCCACCACCTGGGCGGCGAGTTCACGCGTCGGCTCCAGGATGAGGGTGCGCGGCATGCGGGCGCGCGCCCGGCCGTTCTCCAGCAGGGTCAGCATGGGCAGCGTGAAGGCCGCCGTCTTGCCGGTGCCGGTCTGGGCGATGCCCAGCACGTCGCGCCGGGCCAGCACATGGGGGATGGCCTGGGCCTGGATCGGCGTCGGCTCGGTGTACCCGGCCGCCGTGACGGCCTGAAGGACCTTGTCGCTCAATCCGAGGTCGGCAAAAGACATATTCTATGAGAACCGTTGCGCGCGGGAAATCGACCGACCGGCGCGGAGTGCATCGACACGGCGACGGCTTCAAGGGGCGGTTTCGACACACGACCCGCCGCGCACACGCGTTGCGGGGACACTTAGAGCCTCGTGCCGGCTTGTCAATCGAGCCGGCGGTGCGGCGGAGATTTATCCACGCCGTCGGCCCGGGGCTCTCGAGCGAACCCGGCCTCTTGCCCAGCCCAGCCCGGCCTCTTGCCCAACCCGGCCTCTTGCCAACGGCGCGATGCCTGCAGCACCGTCGCTCCGACGGCCGGCGATGCTGCGGCGGGGAGGGGTGAGCGATGTCCCACGGCGTATCGACGATCGTCCGCGCGAGCGAACGTCCCCCGCGGATCCTCCTCATCAATCCCAACACCACGCAAGGGGTCACCGATCTGGTGGCGGGTCACGTCCGGGGAATCGCCGGCGGGGCGGCCGAGATCGTGGCCGTGACCGGACGCTTCGGCGCCCGCTACATCGCGAGCCGGGCGGCCTCCGCCATCGCCGGCCACGCCGCCCTCGATGCCCTGGCGGCGCATGTCGACGGGTGCGACGCGGTCTACCTCGCCTGCTTCGGCGATCCGGGGCTGATGGCCCTGCGCGAAGTCTCGCGGGTGCCGGTGGTCGGCATGGCCGAGGCCGCCTGCCGCGCGGCCTGCGAGGCCGGCGGACGCTTCGCCATCGTCACGGGTGGGGTCCTCTGGGGGCCGATGCTGACGGAGTTCGTCGCCACCCTCGGCCTGTCCGACCGGTTGGCCTGCGTCCGCACCGTCGCCCCGACGGGCGGCGAGATCGCCGCCGATCCCGATGCGGCTCTGAGCCAGCTCGCCGCCGCCTGCCGCGCCTGCGCCGAGGCGGACGGCGCCGAGGCCGTGATCCTGGGCGGCGCGGCCCTGGCCGGTCTCGCCGCGCGCATCCAGCCCGCCGTTCCCGTACCGGTTCTCTGCTCGGTGGAGGCCGGCACCCGGGCGGTGCTGGCTGCCGCCGGGGCAGGGGGGCTCGGGAGGGCCGCCCCCACCCTCGCGAGTACCGGCCTGTCCCCGGCCCTCGCGGCGCTCCTCGGGGGCGCCTGACACCCGGACTTTGCATGGCAAAGAAACCCCTTGCGTCGGCTTTGCGAGGCCGTATACTTTGCACCATAGAGTTTGAGAGGCGCGGCATGACCGATCTCGACAAGGCCCTGGCCGACATCGTCGCCATCCGCTCGCAGCTCGTGCGCGGCACCGCCTTCAGCGGCTACGGCCCGGCGGCCTTCGCGGCCACCGCCGGGCTGGCCCTCGCCACCGCCACGGCGCAGACCCTTCTGCTCGACGATCCGGATGCGCGGCCGCTGCTGTTCTTCGGGGCCTGGATCGCCACGGCCGTCATCGCCCTCGGCCTCGTCGGGGCGGAAATGCGGGCCCGTGCCCGCCGACACACGGGCGGTCTCGGGGATGCGATGATCCACGACGCCGTGGAGCAGTTCCTGCCGGCGGGGGCGGCCGGGGCGCTCCTCGCCCTGGTCCTCGCGCGGGTCTCGCCCGAAAGCCTGTGGCTGCTGCCGGGCCTGTGGCAGGTGCTCGTCAGCCTCGGCATCTTCGCCGGGGTCCGGGTCATGCCGCGCGGCGTCGCCCTCGTGGCGGCCTGGTACCTCGTCGCGGGCCTCGCGGTGCTCGTGGTCACGGGCTGGGAGCGCAGTCTCTCACCCTGGGCGATGGGTCTGCCCTTCGCCGTCGGCCAGGGCCTGATGGCGCTGGTGGTCCGTGCCGCTTCGGAGGCCGACGATGCCGAGATCTGACACCCCGCCCGCCCCAATTCCCCCCCAGGACGTCCCCGGCACCGACGCCCCGTTCGCCTATGACGGGCTCGACCGGGTCATCCACGAGAAGGCCCGCCTCGGCCTCCTCACCTCGCTCATCGCCCATCCGAAGGGGCTCGCCTTCGCCAGCCTGAAGCAGCTGTGCGGCCTCACGGACGGCAATCTCAGCCGCCACCTCCAGGTGCTGCAGGAGGCCGGCCTCGTGGAGATCCGCAAGGGTTACGACGGCAACCGGCCCCAGACCACCTGCGGCCTGACGGCCGCCGGGCGCCGGCGCTTCCTCGACTACCTCGCCGTCCTGGAACGCGTGGTGCGCGATGCCGCCGAGGCGGCCCGGGACGCAGAGGGAACCGCCGCGTCCGGCGGCCGGCCCCGGCCGGCCTAGATTATCCCACGAGGATTACCCCACGGGACTCCCGGTCCCTGCCGGCTCCCGCCCTGCGTCCAACGGTGCGGCGGGAGTCTCATGAGGGACGCCCGGCCGCCGCCCGACCGGATCCCGGACACACCCACCTTCACGCGCCAGGAAGCTTTCCTTCACGCGCCAGGAAACTTTACGATGCAAAGCGTTCCGCAAGCCGGCCTTCACGTCGGCATCATCATGGACGGCAACGGCCGTTGGGCCACGGCGCGGGGCCTGCCCCGGGCCCTGGGCCACAAGGCCGGAGTCGCGGCGATCCGTCGTGTCGTGGAGGCGGCGCCGGCCCAGGGCATCGCCACCCTGACGCTCTACGCCTTCTCCGGCGACAACTGGCGTCGTCCGCCGGACGAGGTCGCCGCGCTCATGGGCCTGCTGCGGCGCTACCTCCGGGAGGAGGCGGGACGCCTCGCCCGGGCCGGGGTGCGCCTCGACGTGATCGGCCGGCGGGACCGCCTGCCCGACGGCATCGCCGAGGCCATCGGGCAGGCCGAGGCCCTGACGGCGGCCGGCACCGCCCTGCACCTTCGCATCGCCGTCGATTACTCCGCTCGCGCCGCGATCCTGGCCGCCGCCGCCCAGGCCGGCACGCCGTCCGCCGCCGAGTTCGGGCACCGCGTCAGCGGCGGCCCCGTGCCGGATGTCGATCTCGTCATCCGCACCAGCGGCGAGCAGCGCCTCTCGGACTTCCTGCTCTGGGAAAGCGCGTATGCCGAGCTGTACTTCACGCAGCGGCACTGGCCGGATTTCGACGGAAGCGATCTTGCCGTCGCGCTTCGATCCTTCGCGAGCCGGCAGCGACGGTTCGGCGGCCTCGCCGCCGAAGCCGCCTGAACCGTGCGCCGTGGCCGCGCCCGTCCCGTGTCAGCGCCTGAGATCCGACGCCGTGCAGGGATCGAGGGTGGTGCGGGCCGCGACCGCGCCGATGGAGCCCGTGGTCTCGGGGTCCATGACGTCCGCCCGTGCCTCGCGCTGGCGCAGGGTCCCGCTCTCCACGGCACGCGAGAGGTACTGGGTCGTACCCAGCGCGACGAGTCCGAGGGTCAGGCACACCTTGATCGTCCAGGGCAGGAGCGTGCCGGGCCGCCGGGCCACGGGCTCGTCCCGCTCCTCGAGGGGATCCTCGGCCCGGGGAATGTCGATGTAACGGCTGGGAGGAAGCATGGCGGGGGCGATCATCGGTCTGGCGGCCCGGTCGGGCCGGTCGAGGCCTATTCTCGCTGGACACGGTTAAGAGAGCCTCATGCCGAGGCCGACGCCGTTCATCTCCGGCTTGCCCGTTTGCGCGACGCAAGGCCTGCGGGCACTCGTCCAGGATGGGCGCAGCCCCGGGTCCGGCGCAGAGCCAGCATTAAAAAACAAATGGGTCGGCCTGCGTGGCAAGATCATGCCAAGGACAGGATCCGGTCAAGAAGACGTGTGCAGGCCTTGAATTCCTCGATCCCCCGTCAGGGCGGTCCTATCCTTAGGATTCTGTCAATGTGCGCCGGAACACCGACGGATCCGGGTCGGGGTGACCTGCGGCTAACCTTTACCCTTCGTTGAGATGTGCTGGGTTATCCGATGCTCATGTTGCAGGAAAGCGACAGACCTCGCGGCGTCCAGGGACTACAAGCGCGCCGGCTTTCGCCAATCCAGAACCGAGTACCCCGATGAAAAGACTGCTTCTCGCCACGACCGTCCTCGCCGGCCTGACCGCCGTCGCCTCGGCCGCCGACCTTCCGCGCCGCGCCGCTCCGCCGGTGTTCGTGCCGGTGCCGGTGTTCACCTGGACGGGCTTCTACGCCGGTTTCAACGCCGGTTACGGCTTCGACGCCTCCAGCAACAGCGCCCCGACCGTCATCGGCGTGAACAGCGCCAGCACCCTGGTCCGTCCGGGCACCACCCAGGCGATCGCCTTCGGCAACGGCCGTAGCAACGACGGCTTCGTCGGCGGTGGCCAGATCGGCTACAACTACCAGTTCACCCCGGGCTCCGGCGTCGTCGTCGGTGTCGAGGCCGACGCCCAGTACGTCGACTTCGGGCGTGAGCGGAACCGCTTCTCCGCCACCGGCCCCCTCGCCGCCCAGCAGGTCTTCAACCCGGCCGGCGTCTCCAGCCTCGACTACTTCGGCACCGTCCGCGGTCGCCTCT
>NZ_LMMI01000016.1:0-78604 GCF_001422775.1 Methylobacterium sp. Leaf87
CGGCCATCGGGCGCCTCGTCGACACCGTCACACCCGACGAGTGCGCCAACTTCTTCGCCGCCGCAGGATATGAGCCAGATTAAACCGAAAACGCTCTAGCCTGTCGGATGAACCGTAAGGCTGCCATCACCGGGCCGCCCAGGCCGATAGATTCTTGGTGAGCTCAGTAGCCGGACGACCCTCAACGACGATGGGCCAGTTCCATCGGAAAACTTAGGTCGGCCGTCCCGTCCAGCGCGAGGAGCTCTTTTGGGGGAGGACCGAACGGAGCCGCCGCCATGACCGCCGCCAGGGCGCTCTCGTCGGTGCGTCGCGAGCCGGAACCACGTTCGACCGAGACGTCCCGCAACGTCCCATCGGCAGCGACGACGACGCGAACCTCGACGACGACAGGGCGACGCTTGCCCGGGGTCGGACGGGTGACTTCCACGGCAGTGGCCACCTTGGCCACGAGGGCCGAGAGCCATTCTCGAACCTCGGGCGTGACGCGGGTTTGGGCCGATGCCCCCGCCGGAGTGAGGAACATGAGGCAGAGCCAGAGACCGAACGCCGTTCGACGGACCAGCATGGCTGTCCTTGGCTGCATGCCCGATGCGCTCCCAAGTCCGACGGCCGCCATTGCGCCGCCCCAATTCCCGGGCGGTTCACCCGATGTCAGATTTCGCATGTTCGCCATCGTCGACCCTGCCGGAACAAGCATCAGCGGCGCAACCTGCCGCGTGGTCCGCCGTCTTCTCGCTGTCCTTCGGGGTCTTCGGGTTGGTCACGGCCGAGTTCCTGCCCGTGAGCCTCCTGACGCCCATGGCGGCCGATCTCGGTGTATCCAACGGCGCGGTGGGACAGGCGATGACCGCGACTGCGGTGGTCGCCGCCTGCGCCGGACCGCTCCTGGTCCTCGGCTCGGGCCGTCTCGACCGCCGCTCCATCGTATGGACGCTGATGGCCCTCCTCGCGGTCTCCAGCGTACTCACGGCCTTCGCGACCGGCATCACGATGCTCCTACTGGCCCGAGCCCTCCTTGGCTTCGCCCTCGGAGGCTTCTGGGCGATGATGGCCTCGCTCGCCCTTCGTCTCGTATCCCCTGCGGACGTGCCGCGCGCCATGTCGATCATCGTGATGGGCGTGTCGCTCGCCACCGTCGCGGCGGCGCCACTGGGGGCTGCACTCGGTGGCTTCTCGGGTTGGCGAACGACGTTCCTCGACGCCTCCGGCCTCGGCGTCGCTTCGCTTCTCGTTCAACTCGCGGTCCTTCCTCGGATGCCTTCGGCGGGCGCGCCGGGCATCGCCTCGTTCCGTGCGGCACTGACGCTGCGGCCCGTGTTGATCGGGCTGACGACAGTCATCATCGTCGTCTCCGGCCATTTCGCCGGTTTCACTTACATCAGGCCGTTCCTTGAGGCCGTGCCCCGGTTCGAGGTGTCGACGGTCTCGCTGACGCTCCTGGCCTTCGGCATCGGCGGCTTCTTCGGCAACGTCGTCGCGGGCATCATCGCGGCGCGAAGCCCGGCCTGGGCCGTCGGCAGTTCGGCGCTTCTCATCGGAGCCGCCACGCTCGCGCTCGCGCTTCTAGGGTCGTCCCCGTTCGTCTCCTTCCTCGCCACGACCATCTGGGGCGTTACGTTCGGTGGGTTCCCGGTCTCGACCTCGATCTGGAATGCCCGCGCCGCGCCCGACCTTGCGGAAAGCGCGGGCGCACTCTTCTCGTCCTCGTTCCAGGTGGCGATTGCGAGCGGTGCCGTTCTCGGGGGCCTCCTCGTCGACGGAACTGGGCCAAGGGGCGTCATCATCTACGCCTGCATTGCCGTCGTCCTAGGTGCCGCGGTGATGCTCACGATTGGTCGGGCGTACGAACGGGCGCGGAATTAACGGCAGATCCCGATACCCTGCCGGAAGGGTTGGCGTCCTGGCATTTACCCCTTCCTCGACGTCGCCACGAACGACCGTCGCGGTCCAAGGTCGAATGCGTCCTGGGGTACGTCACGGCGGGCTTGCATGAGGCAGCGGTCAAGGTAGTCGTGCGGCCACCTCGTTCCGGCGGAGGAATGGGATCGCGAAGAGTGGGTCATAGCCCATGAAGACGGGGGGAGCGCTGGTCTTCCGGCCGGCGGTGGACAACACCTCCGTCAGGATACGCTCCTGTTCGGTTCGAGCCTCAGGCGTGATGGAGCCTGAGAAGCGAAGGGCGGCGATCTTTTCAGCCGGGACGCGGACAAGACGGACACCTGCCTCGGTGGGCTCCGGGGGCCCGGCCTCGGCGACCTCGCGTGGAAGGAAGAACCGCATCGTTCCCCCTGAGCCCTGCTCGACCGGAACCGTCATCGCGATGCGTTGACCTCCGGTTTCCACGGGGGCGGTCATCGCGATGCGGTCGCCCCGCTGGTTCGCGCCGGTGATGTAACGGAAGAGCCGTCCGAACGCCTCGCCATCACCCTGTCCGCGCCCGTCGGTCTCGACGGCGAGGCGGGGCTCGTAGGCTCGGACCTCCACGCCACGGTCGAGACGCTCGACGACCGCGTACCGAGGCTGGTCGTAGAAGGTTCGAACGCCGAAGACCCCGAGCACGGACTCAAAGAGGGTGACGAGATAGTAGAGGAACTTATCCATCGGGTGACACTCGGTGGCGGACGGAAATCGTGGAGCGCCCGATTAAGGGCGATCGCCGCCTTGGTCCGGGTTCCCAAAACGCACGATGGCCCGACGCCGCCAAGCGGAACGTCGGGCCATCCGGATCAATCTAGGACGCCAACCGCGTCAGGGAACGATGCCAACCGCTAGGCTGGAATGGCAGCGGCAAGCGAGGCATCCGGGGGCGTCTTCGGACGTGGCATCGCCATCGCCGGACACGGCGGCGGATCGTCGTCATCGTCGCGTCGTCCCGGGCGAACGTACCAGTGCAGGTCCGCGAGACGTCGTAGGCGTCTTTGCCTGGGCTGCCTCGGCGGGCCTGCGGACGTTACCGAACCGAACTTGGGAGCCGACTTGCGGTCGAGTTCGCCAAGCGCAGCAAGGACGGCATCGACGGAGACCGGCTCGGCCCTGCTGCCTGTGAGGCAGCGCATGCTCGGCGCGTTTTCAAGGGCGCTCGCGTCAGACGCCCAGGAGGCGAGGATCGCGCGCCTTTCCCCCATTGAGAGCCCAGGGTGGGTCAACACCTCCCTGGGGTGACGGAACACGTCGCCCGGGGCGACGAGCGCCTGCCATGCCTCGAACGAGGCCGGATGCGCGCCGACTGGGTTCACGGCGCTGGTACGGGAACTGAAGCTCTCCATCATCGACATCGATCATCCCTCCTGAAGATGGGTTGGATGGGCGGTGCCCTCACTCGCCGGTACGCAAGGGAGGGCGTTCGACGGGTGGCGGAACTTAAGCCGCCTTGCGCTCGGCCTCGATCCGAGGCTGTGCATTGTCCTGGCCGACGGCAGCCTGCGTCCCGCCGATGGGAATGCGCCTCGGCTTCAGGGCCTCCGGCACCTCACGCTTGAGGTTGACCGTCAGCAGGCCGTTCTCCAGGTTCGCGCCGACGACCTTCACGTGGTCGGCCAGGTTGAAGGTCTGACGGAACGTCCGGGTTGCGATGCCGCGATGCAGGAGTTGGCGCTCACCCTCGGACGACTTCCTCTGGCCGGTGACCTGGAGAGTCGTGTCGTGCTGGGTCAGATCGATCTCGTCGGGCGCGAAGCCAGCGACGGCCATCGTGATCCTGTACGCATCGTCCTCCACCCTCTCGATGTCGTAGGGTGGCCAGCTCGCGGACGTCTCGGTCTGGGTGGCCTGGTTCAGCAGGGAAAACAGGCGGTCGAAGCCGACGGTGGAACGGTAGAGAGGGGCGAAATCGAGGGTCCTCATGACCACATCCTCCTTGGAGCAACGTGATGTGACCCAGCGCCCGTTCAGCGAGCCGAGAACCGGCCTCGCGCGCAGGTAACGCGGACATCGCATCCGGGTTCCAAGAAAATTCGCAGACCCGAGATTGGCATTTTCGCAGGGCTAAGGGCGAACCCTGAAGGCCTGCGAGGTGCAAGAAGTCTCGGTACGCGCCTTTCCATCATCCTGAGCTTGTACCCGCTCCGGCACTGCCGCCTTCCCTCGGGGCCGGCAAAGTCACCTCTGATCTGAGACCTCCTTCCTCCCGATCGAACAGCCTGATCTCACCTCCGTGCGCTCGGATGGCCGAACGCGCGATGGCAAGGCCAAGGCCGGTGCCTCCGGTCTCGATGCTGCGGGAATCCTCCAGGCGCGCGAAGGGCGCGAACATCTCCTCGATTCGGTCCGGCGGTATGCCGGGACCGTCGTCGTCGACGGTAACGAGGAGGCCGTCGGACCGATGCTCCAGGGCGATCCGGGCGCGCCCGCCATAGCGGACGGCGTTGGCGACGAGGTTGTCGAGGGCACGGCGCAAGGCCGTCGCGCGACCGTGGAATGGCAAGGACGCGGGAGTGGTGACGGCGACCTCGTGTCCGAGGACCCGGTGGTCGTCGGCGATTGTCCGGACCAGGGCAGCAAGGTCCAGAGGTCCGTGGTCCTGGGCCGTGGCGTCGTCGCGTGCGAAGGCGAGCGTCGCCTCGACCATCTCGCGCATCTCCGAGATCGTGCGCACCATGGCGTCGCGCAGTTCCGCATCCTCCACCATCTCCGCCCGCAGCCAGAGCGAGGCGATGGGGGTGCGCAGGTCGTGGCTGATGGCGGCGAGCATGCGGGTGCGGTCTGTGACGAAGGCCCGCGAGCGCGCCTGCATCTCGTTGAAAGCCGCCGTCATGGTGCGAAGCTCGCTTGGTCCCTTCTCGGGCAAGGGCTCGACGGCGACGCCCCGACCGGCGCGTTCGGCGGTCGAGGCCAGTGCCTTCACCGGCCCCACGATGCCCTTCATGGCGATGCCGATTACGACCAGCACGGCGACGACGCTGGCGGCGATCTGGATCAGGCCGATGCGGACCCATGGTGGCGTCGGGAGCGCCAGCGGCGCCTCGCCGTTGAGCCAGCGACCGTCGTCGAGACGCACGGACACGCGCAGGACCTGCGGCTTGCCGGCAAGCCGGTCCGATGACGGTTCCTCCCCCTGCTCCCGTTCGACAAGGAGCAGACGGGCCTGGCTCGCACCGTCCCGCATGCGTCGGTCGAGACGGCCGGCGAGCCGGGCCTCATCGTCGTCCATGGCATTGTCCGGCACCAAGCTGGCCGTATCGATGGTAAACCGATGGCGCGGGGAGCCGTAGGCCTCGATCACGCGCGGAACGGCCTCCGGGGGCACCGTATCGAGCAGGCGCACCAGCGTGGCGACGCGGTCGACGACCTGGGTCCGGGCGACCGCACGACCGACGAGCGAGGATTCCCGCGTGACCATCGCGAAGGCGAGGGCCTGTGCGCCGACGACCGCGAGCACGAGGAGGAGCGCCAGGCGGACGCCGAGTGAACCCGGCCCCAGCCTCACGACACCGTCCTCACATCGGAGGCGCGGACGTAGCCACCGCCCCAAACGGTCTTGATGAGTTCCGGGTCTGCCGGATCGCGCTCCAGCTTGCGTCGAAGCCGACTGACCTGGTTGTCGATGCTCCGGTCGAACCCGTCGGCCGCCCGGCCCTTGGTGAGGTCGAGGAGCTGGTCGCGCGAGAGGACGATGCGGGGGTGGTTGGTGAGTGCGCAGAGCAGGCGGAACTCGGCGGTGCTGAGCGCCACAGCCGCGCCCGCCGCGTCGACGAGCTCGCGCCGGTCGGTGTCGAACACCCAACGGTCGAAGGCGAGGCGGCTTCCGTCACTGGCGTCGCGGAGGCGGGGGAGCGCCCGGGCGCGGCGCAGGAGGTTCTTGACCCGAGCCAGCAGTTCGCGCGGATCGAAAGGCTTCACGACGTAGTCGTCCGCGCCGATCTCCAGGCCGACGATGCGGTCGGTCTGCTCCGCCAGGGCGGTCAGCAGGATGACCGGGGTGTCGTGGACCTCGCGGATGTGCCGGCAGAGCGAGAGCCCGTCCTCGCCGGGCATCATCACGTCGAGGATGACGAGGTCGATGGCCGAGCCCGACAGCACGGCACGGGCAGCGGCCGCGTCGGCGGCGACGCTGACCCGGAGGTCGTGCCGCTTGAGGTAGGCCGCGAGCGGATCGCGGATGTCGCGGTGGTCGTCGACCACCAGCACGTGGGCGTGGTCCATGGCTACGTGTCCCATCCGCCGGTCGTAACCCGGCGCGATCTGCGGCTCTCGATGAAGTTGTCGCAATATGTGTCAGGCTGCCCGGCTCCGCGACCGTCCGCGACACAATCGTGATGTGTCGACAAATCCCTGCGACAGGGCGCCGGCAATCTCCCCCCATCGCAATCACCCACCAGGGAGAACCTGCAATGACGGGTCTGACGGACATCGCCTCCACCGGACTGAAGCGGCTGCTTCCGGCGGCGCTCCTGGCCGCGGGGCTGGCGGCACCGCTGGCCACGGCGGGAACGGCGGAAGCCCGCGACGGCTGCGGCCTCGGCTTCCACCGCGGGCTCTACGGCTTCTGCCGACCCAACCTCAGTCCGAGGGTCGTCTACGCCCCCTACGTCGTGCGGCCAGCCTTCTACGGCCCCCGCTTCTACGGTCCTCGCTTCTACGGCCCCCGTCGCATCGGTTGGGGTGGTCCGCGCTGGCACCGTTGGGGAGGCTACCGTCACGTCGGCTGGCGCGGCGGCTGGCACCACCGCTGGTGACCGGGCCGAGCCGGCTTGAGGCCCCGGGATCGCGCTCTCCGGCGCGATCCCGCCCATCCCCCCATCACGGATGTCGTTCCATGGCACGCAGAACCCTCTGCCTCACCTTTGCGGCCTTCCTCTCGGCGTCCGCCGTCCTTGCACAGACGCCGGAGCCGTCGACATCGGCGCCTGTCGCCGCCAAGGCCGACGGCGTCGACCTGACGACCTTCCAGGCCCGGCATCGGACGCGCCTGATGAAGGCCGACGCGGATCATGACGGGCGTATCAGCGAGGCGGAGTGGACGGCCTGGTGGGCCGCCCATCCCGGGAAGGGACCGGCGGACCCCGCGAAACGCTTCCGACGCCTTGATGCGAACGGGGACGGCGTCGTCACCGCCGAGGAACTCGACGCGGCCTTTGCGAAAAGGTTCGAACGGCTTGATGCGGACCACAATGGCCGCGTCACGCGGGCGGAACGGCCCTGCCGGTGCAAGTGAACTGGTGGCAATGCCGCCCTATCCCATCACCCTGACACGGCGACCCAAAAGCTTGTCCGTTCGCCCCAAAACCAAGGAATCAACATGAAGCTCACCGGTCTCATCGTCGCCGCCTCCGCAACGCTGTTCGCCGTCGGTCAAACCCAGGCTCTGCCGATTGCGCCCGGCCCGACCGGTCTCGACGCGCCCATTGTCCTGGCGCGCGGCGGATGCGGGTTCGGCGCCCATCGCGGCCCGTTCGGCGGATGCCGTCTCAACCGTGGCCCCCGAGGCGATATCAGGCGCGCCCTGACCGGCGCACCCCGCGGATGCCCTCCGGGTCTCTACCGCGGACCTGGCGGTCGCTGCCGTCGCTGACGCAGGCGTCACGCCGAACGCATTCGGTAGGTTTGCTTGGGTTCGGCGTTATTGGTCCAATTTCGGCGCTGCCCGACACGGATCATCAAACGCCCGTCGGTCCCGTCCCCATCCATCCGACCGATGGCGGGACCTTCGCGAACATCAAACGTTAGCCAGAGGTGCCGCCCCAACGGTCCCTGATGAAGGGAGGCGAGACGAATGCAGTCTGACACACCACGCCCAGGCGATGATCCTCTCCCGCCTATCGGCGATCCGGCTCCCGAGCCCACGACGCCTGAGATTGATCCACCCGTCGAGCCACCGGCTCCCCAGCCGCCAGGCCCCATCGAAGTGCGCTGACGCCGGGCATCCTTCCGTAAGAGTCGATAATGGGCCGGACTTCAGGACATCTCCTGCCCTGTCGTCGACTTGCGCGAGACGGACGGGATGAGCAAGCGCGGCGGTGGTCACCAAAAACCTCCGCGGCGTTTGATGTTCGAGCGGACGACGTATCAGCCTCTCGCCGGACGGTCGGTCGGATCGGCTCACCCGCGTCCGCTTGGGACGGGTTCGTCGGACGGGGCGTCCTCCTCCGGAGGCGGCGGCAGGTGGGGCGGCGGTAATCGTCCTGGGCTCGGCGGCGTTGGCAAGCCAAGGTCCTCGGTCGGCACCGGTGCATCGTCGGTTCTGTCCTTGTCGTCGCCCATGACGTCCTCCTGCTGACTGCTCACAACGCGCAGGACATGCTTCGGAGCCGCCGCATCGATTGATCGCGGAGGACGTGGCCCCAATCCCAGCTCATCCGATGCGGCGGAAAGCCGTACGCCACCCACGAGCGGCCGGATGAGGGAACGGAAGGAAACGAGATGCCCACCCCTATGTTCGACGAGAGCAACATCACCTGGCGGACGCTCGACTGGCTGCCGCACATCGCCTTCTTCGTCTACAAGGTCGACGAGGAGAACCGCATCGTCGACGTGGTTTTCAAGTTCGCCGCGAACCAGCGTGTGATGCTGCATCGGCACAAGAGTCCCTACGTGACCCTGGTGCTCCAGGGCGAGCTCCGGTTCTACCGCCAGGACGGTACACACAAGGAGACCCGTCCCACCGGGAGCTACGTCTCGGGCGTGGCGAACGGCGAGCCGCATCTTGAGGGTGGCGGCGACGAGGACGCCATCGTGTTCTTCAGCAACCGCAATATCGAGGACGCGCTCTACGAGTTCCTCGACGATGCCGGCAACCCCGTCCAGGTCCTCGGCATCGCGGACTTCAAGGCACAGCTTGAGGAACAGATCGCGACGGGGACTTACGAGAAGGTTACTGCCAGGGCTGCATGACCCTTGCGGCACCGGGGAAGTGGATGGGCATTCCCGGTGTCGTACCAGCGTCTGGCCAGCCTTGCCTGACATGCGCATGGGATACCCATGACCACGTCCGGTTCACGCATCACCTATTCCGTCGGCACCATCATCTCGAAGTGCAGGCCGCTCCCGTCGATGGTGCGGTGGAAGCGTCCGCGTAGGCTGCGTTCGATGGTCTGTTTCAGAAGGCGCGAGCCGAACCCCGTGCCGTCGGCCTTGTCCGCCTTGGACGGGGCCACACCCTCGTCCGATGTCAGCCGCATCTCGTCGCCTTCGATGACCCCGTGCAGCCTCAGGGTACCGCCTCCTGAGAGGGCGCCGTACTTGGCCGAGTTGGTTGCGAGTTCGTGGAAGATCATCGCGTAGTCGTTGACCCGACCCGGCTCGACGGTGACGCTCCCGTCGATTGCGACATCGACGTTGGCGCCGTCCCGGTAGGGGGACAGGATGCGCTCGGCGAGGTTCTGGAGCCTGACATCGCCGAGGTCGTGCTTGTGCGAACGCGTGGCCAGCGACGTCGCCTCGTGCAGGACGCCGAACCGCCGCGAGAGATCCTCGGCGAAGTTGGGCGTCGACTTGGCCTCACGGGCGACGATGGCGGTGAGCGCGCGGGCGACCGTGAGCATGTTCGAGACGCGATGTTCGAGTTCGGCGGTCAGGAGATGCTCGGCTTCCTCGGCGCGCTTGCGGTCGGTGATGTCGAGGAAGATGGCCTGCACCCACTCGCCGACCTGACCGGTGTCGCCACCGACGCCGCGGGCGGAGACCCAGCGGGCATCGGAACCGTCGCCGATGCGGAAGTCGAAGCTGTAAGGGCCGGGATCGGTCGCGCTCGCATGCCAGTCGAGCATCATACCGTGGCGGTCCTCCGGGTTCACCTTCGCGAACAACTCGTCGATGGGAACGACGGTCTCGGCTGTGCCCCAGAACTCCCGGCACAAACCGTCGAGCTGGGCCAGGCGCCGGCTCGGCGACCATGCCCACATGGCGACGCCACCGAGGTGGATCGTGTCGGTGAAGCTCGCCAGCGTCCACTCGTACTCGGTCGGCGTGGTATCCTCGGCCATGCAATCCCTAGGTTGATCCGAAGCCTTGGCGACGCCAGTCGCATCGCCGGGGAGACAAACCCTTCGTTGCTCGATTTGCTCCACGGCTGAGGTTGGGCGTGGCCTGGATAAGGCGAGGACCACCGCGACCCTTTCACGAACACGTCCGAGGCGAGCAACTCATCCCTGCCTGGCCTGTTGACCGAAAATGTCGACGAAACGCACCCACGAAGCATCCGTCATCCTCGTTGTCGAGGACGACGATCTCGTCCGGATGAATGCCGCCGAGATGCTGGAGGACGCCGGTTTTGCGGTCGTCGAGGCACGGCATGCCGATGAGGCATGGCTCATCCTGCACGAGCGTTCGGACATCGGCGTGCTTTTCACCGACGTCGACCTGCCAGGTTCCATGTGCGGAATGACCTTGGCGGGGCGCGTACACGACGCCTGGCCGGACATCCGACTGGTGGTGACCTCCGGTGGCCAGCGTCTAACGGACCAAGATATACCGGACCACGGCCTGTTCGTGCCTAAGCCCTACAGTGCGGAGCAGGTCGTAGCGGCCATGCATCGCGTGGCTTGATCGCCAGTTCGCTCATCGAAGTCCGCCCCTCCCCGTTGCGGCGACGGAGGGGAGAAGGCGTACCCGCTCTGGCTATGCCGAGAATGCGGTGCTCGGGTACGGTCACCTCGAACCCGGCATGGCCGTCCTGACCAAGCCGTTCGTGACGGTAGCGCTGGCGTCCCGGATCAAGGACCTCATCGCCATTCCGTAGTGGTGGAAATCTAATGCCCGGCCACCCTACGAACGTCTGCGATGGGTGGATTTCCGCCGGTCTGCGTCAGAACCGATAAGCCTCCATGCAGACTTGGCTGCTCCGGACGCTTTCGACCCCTCGCCGAAGTCGTCGAATGCCCGACGCCGTAGCTGGACGGCATGAGGCATTCGGCACTGCTTACGAAATTGCCGATCGTTGTTCAGGTTACCAAAACCCAGTCCCGGCAAATTTCCGATTTCGTCACATCACTCACTGGACAGCTTATGGTTGATCTGAGAGTAGTGACAAAGCGAAACGAAATTTGAACGAGTGTGGCATGTGGCCTCGGAAAGTCGGAGCGCGGGCGGTGACGGCCACGTCCTTTGACCCTTCGGACGGCAGTCCGCAAAGCCGATCCAAGGGACTGGTTGGCGACGGGGTCGCGTACTTTTTTACCCATGGTGGATTGGCACGGCCGACTTGGAGCACGCTGCTGCCCATAGGCTTTGCTGCAACGCTCATGCTCACTGCGCCGGCCCTGGCCTACGACGACAGCGACTGTGTACGGCAGGAAACTGTCCCGGTCAGTGTCGACGAGGACTTCGGCACCTGGTCCGAGATGGATGCCGCGAGGAAGCGAGCCCTGGACAGGACGAACCAGTCGGCGATTAGCCAAGTCGTCGGCGTCGAGGTGAAGTCGTCGCGCGAAAATCGCGCGGAAATCGTGAATAGCGATGCGGAACAGCGCTTCAAGCAATTCGAGCAGACTAATCTCGCCGGCTTCGTGCGGGTAAAGATTTTGGAGGAAAATCGGAAATCGACGAACGCGGGCGGGTCCCTGTCGATCAAGTCCCAGGTTACCGTCTGTGTGCCGAAGTCGCAGACGGTCAAGAAAGAGGAGCAGGAGCGCGTCGCCCGGCAGCAACGGCCCGCCAAGCCTGTCGATCCGACGACCGTCGCTTGGTTCGATCCTGTCACCGGCCAGCCGCGGGTCTGGTACTGGCGCGAAGACGCGACCTACGACTTCTTCGACAATTCCGGATTTCATCCGAGGACCGGCGACAAACTGCTGGTCGTCGACCGGAAGGTCGTGAACGAGTGGCGCGTGAGCGTCGAGCGGGGGAAACGCGAGGCGGTCGAGCGAGTGCAACGGGAGGCAACCCAGCGGGAGGCTGAGGCACAGCGGCAAGCCAAGATCGCCCGGGCGGGGGAACTATGCGACCAAGCTGCCGCGGGGCCCTACGATCTCGATCGGCCCAAGACCACGCCCGGCGTGGCCTGGGAAACCCTGAGGGGCGCGGGTGGTCAAGCTGTCGAGGCCTGCGAGATCGCCGCCCGTCAGTACCCGGAGGAGCGCCGCTACCGGTACCAGCTGGCTCGGGCCTACCAGGGATCGGAGCCGAAGAAGGCTTTGCCGCTGCTGCAGCTTCTGATGCGTCAGAACTACCGCGCGGCCTACGACAATTACGGCTGGGCGCTCCTCGACACCCGGGTCGGACGTAACGACATGGCCGGCGCCCTCGCGAGCTTTCGGCAGGGAGCCAACCTGGGAGATCCGGATGCCATGGTCAGCCTGGCGACGATGATCTCGAAGGGGCGTGTCGAGGGAGCGGGTCAGGAAGAAGCCTACCGCCTCTTTAAACGGGCGGCAGGCCTGGGCCACCGCGAGGCATCCGAGGCGGTGGACCGCATGATGGAAGGCCAGCGGCAGGCCGAACAGCAGCGCCTTCAGAACGATCAGGCGGCCCGCGCCTTCATGGGACTTGTAGGCGGTGCCCTCGGGGGTATCGGTCGACGCTGAGCAGGGAAAAGGTGATGAACGCGAAGCGTCTTAGTTTCTTCGGCGCGACTGCCGCGCTGTACCTGGGTGTTAGTGCGGCCGCCCTGGCGCAAACGAGCGCGCCCGGCGGCGACGCCGAGGCGACGGCGGCGCTTAACGGTGGAGCGCACCCGGCGGCCGGCGCACAGCCTCCGTCGGTTGAGCAATGCTGGGCCGACTGGAAGGCGAAGGAGAAACTCGAGGACGGCAAGAACGAGAAGAAGAACGGATATTTCGTCTACGTCGCCCATGAGCAGGCTCCGGTGGACGAACCTTTGGGGTCTCGCAATTGGCTCGTCGGCCGGAACGCTGCTTTTAGCTATGCCGAGATTAATGCCCGGAAGTCGCTGGCGGAGGCCATGCGCACCACGATGCGGTCGAGCCGGTCGGCGGCAGTCAGGACCTTCGGTGGCGATGACGCGCCGCCGTCCCTGCAGCCGGTCGTCGAACAACTCTCAATCGTCGACAAGTCCATGGTCCTCACGGACAAGGCCCTCGACGCCGAGATCAAGAAGTTCGATCCCAAATGGTCAGGGGGCACCGAGACGCAGAAGCGCGCGGCAATCGCCACCGAGCAATTGCGGATCAACCAGAGCATCGAACGCAGCGCGGAGATGTTCGCCTCCGGTGCTTTTACGGTTGTCCAGTGCGAAGGGCCGAGCCGGGAGGATAGTGGGAAGTACCATGTGCTCACCGGTCTGATCTGGACGCCGAAGCTCGCCGGTGTCGCGGAGACGATCTGGAATCCGACCCTCAAAATCCAGCCGGAATCGCCGCAGGTACCCGTCCGCCAGCAGTTCGATGCGATCAAGGCTGCAAACCCGGACTGGCTGGCCTACACGATGGGGGCACGCGTATTTACTGACGAGAACGGAGAGCGGGTCGTCGTCGGCTTTGGCGTGGCGCCTCAGACCAGCCTGATGCCCGCCGACCGCAGCCGCGCGAACTTGTCGGCCATGGCAGCGATCCAGAGGTTCGTCAGCGAAAGGGTGCTTGCTAAGACGAAATCCCAGGAGGCGTACGAGAAGCGCGGGTTAAGCGACGGCTCGACCCAGAGCTTCAACCTCGACACCTTCAACGAGGAGGTAAAAGCCCAGGCCGCCGACCTGCAACTGAAGGGGGCCACCGAAATCCTGTCCTGGCGCGGTGAGCATCCCTGGTCCAAGGCGAAGATGCAGGTCGTTGCCGTGGCATGGAGCCAGCGCTGGGCGGCCGATGCCGACGCAGTCGGGCGGGCGATGGGAGCCGCCGAGCAACGTATGATGCAGCAGGGAGGCCTACTTAAGGCGCCTACTACGGCTGAAGGCCAAGCTGGCGGCGTACCCACTGCGGCACCGGTGAAGGCGGGCGCAGGTGTTTCGACGTCCGATTTTTGAAGCCTTTACAGGGTTGGGCCTACGGCCGGAGCGCGAGGTCGTAAGCCAAGCCTAGGGGAACAGGTACTGCACCACCATCCTCGACCCTGGACCGAAGTCGGCGGAGGACTGACGAACGTCTGCTCTGGGAGAGCGCCAACAGCGCTTCTGGCGACTGAGTTGGGTCGGAAGCGGACCCAAGGCATGGCTCCCATTCGTCAGGTTTAATTACCCGGCGCGAAGGTTCGCGGTTCGGTCCCCACGACAATAAGAGATGAGCCGCTTCCCTCTGCGGCCGGTCGACCTCGCTCCGGGGTGGTCCGTGAAATGACCGCTTCTTCACGCCTGGCCCCCATGATGTCCCGAATGATGTCGGGGCGCGGGTCATGGTCGATAGGGTCGAGGTGTTCGAGGTGTTCGAGGTCGCGGACCGGTTACGGGCGCTCCGGGGCAAGGAGGCCGTCCGGGTCTCGGTGCGACGGGTGCGGGAGAACCTGAAACGGAAGGGCTCGTTCGGCGACGTCGGCAAGGAGCTTAAGGATTGGAAGAACGCCCGGAGCTACCATCCGGTGATCGAGCTGATGCAGTTGCCGGACGCCTTGGAGAAGCGAATTGGCGATTTCGGCAGGGCGCTTCTCGATGAGGTGCAGGCCAGCGAGAGCCGCGTTCGGGACGTCGAGCGCGCGAACTTCGAGGTCGAGCGGGCGAACCATCGGGAGTTGCTCGACGAGGCCGGCATGACAATCGATGCCTTGGAGGCGCGCGTGGCGGCGCTGACCGCGGAAGTGGCGCGCCTTCGAAAGGATGGGGCCACGGAAGCGGTTGAGAGGCAGCCCGTCGACGAGGCGACGCTTCAGCGGCGCCAAGACCTCGCGGGCAAGGGGGCGGTGATGGATGCGGCAATGTCCCTATCGAGGGACAGGGCGGTCATGCCGGGAGCCCAGGAAGCTTTCTGGCGAAGCGTCGAGACCGAGGTCCTCGCGTTGCTGCGCAAGCGCGGTCCGATGCCGGCAGGCAGCCTGCTGATAGCCCTGCCGGAGGATCTCCTGAACCGCGGCAAGAATGTCGAGATGCCCCTATCGGTAGGTTGGCTCCGTTACAGGCTCAGGGTGATGATCGAGGCGGGCAAGCCGCTCGTCGAAATCGATGGGCGCTTCATGCCTGCCGAGAAGGCCAAGGGCGCGGCACCACCGGCCAAGCCTGCGGAAGGGGGTGTAAGGTCGCCGCCGCCTTCCCTTGGCGATGCGGTCATGTGGGAAGTCGAAAGAGTGCTTCTGGAGCAAGGGCCATTGATGCCTGCGCAGATACGTGAGCTCCTGCCGGCCAGGGTGCACGCGGCTGCCAAGAAGCATTGGCAGGACGGCCTGAAACGACTGGGGAAGGACATGACCAAGCGGTCCAGTCGCGGGTACTATTTCAAGGACCTGGAGGACGGGCGCTTCGCGGCGCTTGAGGGCGATGAAGCCGAAACGCCGCCGGGCGACGCCGAGCGCAGCGCATAGCGGCACCTGGGAGGCGATACGTTCCTCGCCCTGCCCGGGGTGCGACGGGGGCACCGTATGGCGAACGCGGACGGTCACGACTGATTGGGGATGGGTCGCCGGCACTGAACGCGGCCGCGAGCCTGAGCTTACGAGCCGGCCCAAGTGGGTGCCGCTCGACTCCGAGGGTAACGCATAGCGGGTAGCGACATCCGCTATGCGTTACGAAGTTTCGCGAAGCGGCACGGCGGAGGCGCCCTGCGGTTTCGTCCCTGCGCGATCAGACGTCCGTGGGGACCGATGGTTGGGGCAGCCTCGCCAGGATCTGATCGAGGGTGACGGGCCTCCAGTCCCAGCAGTCGACCCCCACATCGAGGCTGCCTGGGATTGCCTCCAGGGAGCCATGGGAATGGCCGTAGAAGTGGAGGTGGCCCCGGTGCAGGCCCGGCCACACACGATGCCCGTAGTGGGACAGCCAGGCCTTCTGAGGCTTCGCCATCCCCGGGTCTTGGATCTGGATGGTTACCACGTCCACAACAGGCCCGGCCCACGCCAACCGTTCCCCAAGGTCGTCATCGTGGTTGCCCCGAACGAGATGCTTTCGGCCCTTCAATCGCGAAAAGATGCCGGCGGCGTAGTCGAGGTGGCACTTATGAGCGAAGTCGCCGAGGTGCCAGACGATGTCGTCCGGGCGCACGACGGCGTTCCAGGCCGCGACCAGGGCCTCGTCATGCTCCTCGATGGATACGAACGGGCGCTGGTTGTTGATGCGGGGTGAGAGAACGGACTTGTGCCCAAAATGGCTGTCCGCGGTCAGAAGGGTCCTGGGCATGATAGCCTCCGATAATTCGGAGGCACGGCGTTCGACGCGGCACTCCGGGGTCAACGGGATAGGTGCGGCGTCTCAGCTATCATTGGAAAACTCTCTTCGGGGGCGGGACGGATCGCAGCTCGGTCGATGATGGGCAAGCGCGAGGGCGGAACCGTCCACAGGTCCAGCTTCCGGAACGATGAGGCATGCCACGGTTCCCAGCGCATCTCCGGGTATTCAAAGCGTCAAAAGATATATGCATTTGCCCGAGTCGGCTGAAACGACCCAATCGCCGAAAATCGTGGCTAAACGCCCAGGCTTTCAAACCTGTTTCCACAAGCAATCCGTCCGGGGACATATCGGGGACAAATGCGATTTTAAGGCAGCCTAAAGCCCAGTCAAAACAATGAGTTATGAGGGGTAGGCGTAGATGGCGGAGACGGAGGGATTCGAACCCTCGATACCCCTTTCGGGGTATGCTCATTTAGCAAACGAGTGCCTTCAGCCGCTCGGCCACGTCTCCGCAGGCCGTCGATCTAGAATTTCGCGTCGGGGCGGTCAAGCCGCGAATCCGTGCTGGTGTGAGAATCTGCCCGGCGGCGCTCGTAGTGCTTGGCGACGCGCAGGTGGCGGGAGATGGCGTAATTCATTGCCGTGAGGAAGCCGTAGGTGCCGCGCACGAAATGGCGGCGGCCGAAATAGGCCTTGAGGAAGTTGCCCGGCAACTCCACGAACAGGCGCCAGGTCGGGATCGCGACGCCGCGGGCCGCGAGATCGTCGGCTTGCTGGTCGGAGTACCGGTTGAGCTTGTCGAGCTGGTCGCCGAGCGAGCGCACCGAGAAATGGTGGATCACGCCGCGCAGGGTGCCGACGCTGGCGCCCGGGGCGAGGTCGACGCGGTCGTGGACCGGGGACGGTGAGTAGCGGCCGCGATCCTTGCGGTAGAGGCGCACGGGCGTGAGGCGGTAGGCCCAGGGATGCGGGCGGCCCTCGCCGGGAAAGATCTCCGCGATGGCGATGCGATAGGCCGGGTGGCGCGGCTCGCCCTTGCCGAAGGCGGCCCGGATCGCGGCCGCCAGATCCTCCGGCACCACCTCGTCGGCATCGACGTTGAGCAGCCAGACGTGGCGGCACTGGTCCTCGGCGAAGCGTTTCTGCGGGCCGTAGCCGGACCAGCCGTTGTGGATCACCCGGGCACCGAGGGACGCCGCCAGGGCCTGCGTGCCGTCGGTGGACCCGGAATCGACCACCACGAGATCGTCCGTCAGGCCCCGCACCGCCCGGATCGTAGCCCCGATGCGGTCGGCCTCGTTCTGGGCGATGATGAAGACCGAGAGAGGGAGGGGAGGCATCGCGGGGCGGCCATCTTTGGCGAGAAACGTTGCAAGCGCCCCCGCTCTATCGAGCCCCCCCCGACGCCACAACCTCGGCTGCGATCGTCCGAGGTGCGTTCGTCTCAGTCCTGTCCGAGGCGGCGGCGCTGGATCTTTCCGTTTGGCGTGCGCGGCAGGGCGTCGAGGAAGCGGATCGCGCGCGGGCACTTGTAGGCGGCGAGATGCACCTGGCAGAAGGCGATGAGGGCGGCGGCATCGGGGGACGCCCCGGCTCTCGGCACCACGAAGGCGGCGATGACCCGGAGGTCGGCGCGGACGCCGAGTTCAGCGACCCCGACTTCGGCGACGTCCGGGTGACGGGCGAGCACCGCCTCGACCTCGCTCGGCGAGACCCGGTAGCCCAGCGCGTTCATGAGGTCGTCGTTGCGGCCGTGGAACCAGAGGTAGCCGTCGGAATCGAGGCTGGCGAGGTCGCCGCCGGTGAACCAGTCGCCCCGGGTGACCGCCGCGTCCTCGTCCGGCCGGTTCCAGTAGCCGAGCATCAGGCCGGGCTCGGAGCGGTGCACGGCGAGCAGGCCGATCTCACCCGGCGACAGCGGCTCGGGTGCACCGTCCGTGGGCAGTATGGCGACGCGGCGCCCGGGCTGGGGACGGCCCGGCGAGCCGGGGCGCACAGGGATGGTGGGACCGCTCGACACGTAGGTGGAGATCTCGCTCATGCCCAGTGCCTCGTAGAGCGGCTTGCCCGTGGCGTCCGTCCAGGCGGCGAGGAGTTCGGCCGGCAGGGCCTCGCCGGCCGTCACGCCGTGGCGCAGGCGCGTGAGGTCGTGTGCGGGGAGGTCTGCGTATTTGAGGATCTGGCGGTAGAGGCTCGGCACGGCGGCGAACAGGGTGGCGCCATGGCGAGCGATGAGGGACGGCCACACGGCCGGATCGCGCGGGCCGTCGTACAGCACGGCGGTGGCGCCGCAGGCCCACGGATCGGTGACGCCGACCCCCAGGGTGTAGGTCCAGTTCAACGTGCCGGCGTGCAGCATCACGTCGGTGTCGGTCAGGCCGAGCCAGTGGGCATGCATCGGTCGGCGTCCGCGCACCGAGCGGTGGGCGTGGCGCACGCCTTTGGGTCGGCTCGTGGTGCCGGAAGTGTAGACCAAGATCGCCGAATCGTCGGCGGCGGTGTCGGCGTAGGCCGGCAGCGGCGGCCCGGCCCTGAAGGCAGCGATGTCGGCGGGCCGCAGGACGAGGCGGCCGTCCGTGCTCGCGGGATCGAGGGCGATGTCCGCGCCGGCGGCGATCACGGCGGCCCCGGAATCGCGCGCGAGGAAAGCGGCCTCGGCGGGCGTCAGCTGGGGCGAGGCCGGCAGGGCGACGAGGCCCGCGGCCAACGCCCCGAAATAGGTCAGGACGTAGTCGGCCTCGTGGCCGAGGCGGATCATCACCCGCGCACCGGGTGTCAGGCCGAGGCCGAGAAGACCCGCCGCGATTGCCCGGACGGCCCGGTCGGCCTCGGCGAAGGTCAGGGTGGCGGCGGCTCCGTCGGCGCCCGCCATGACGAGGGCGGCTTTGTCGGGCCGCAGGCGGGCGTTCTCGGAGAGGCAATGGGCGGCGGCGTTGAAGCGGTCGGACACGGGTACGGGACTCTCCGTCACGGAATTTTCGGCGATGAGAGGCGCAAACGCGCGCCCGCCGCAAGGGCCCCTCAGGAGAAGCCGAGCTGCGCGCGGATGGACTCGGGTTCGACGCCCTGCGCCCGCAGGTCGGCGAGGCTCTGCGAGCCGCGCGATTTGGCGAGCTTGGCGCCGGTGGCGTCGAGCAGGAGGGCGTGGTGGTGGTAGCGTGGGCCCGGCAGACCGAGGAGCGCCTGCAGCAGCGCGTGGAGATCGGTGGCGGCCAGGAGGTCGGCGCCGCGTACCACGTGGGTGATGCCCTGCGCTGCGTCGTCGGTCACAACGGCGAGGTGATAGCTCGTCGGCACGTCGCGGCGGCCGATGACGCTGTCGCCCCAGCGGGCCGGGTCGGCACGCACGGACCCCGTAGTTCCGTCCGGTGCGAAGGTGGAAAAACCGGACGGGCCGGGCGCAGCCGCGCATGCGCGGTCCATGGCGAGGCGCCAGGTGTGCGGTTCGCCCCGGGCGATCCGGGCGGAGACGCTGATCTCCGGTAGAATCCGGCACGTGCCGGGATAGAGCGGCGCCCCATCGGGATCGCGCGGGAGTGGGCCATCCCCGGCGGCGGCCCGCGCCGCCGCGCCGACCTCCGAACGTGAGCAGAAGCACGGATAGGCGAGACTTCGGGCCGCGAGGCCCCTGAGGACCGACCGGTAGGCCGGCATGCGCTCGGATTGGCGCAGAACCGTTCCGTCGAAGGCGATCCCGAGCCAGGCGAGGTCGTCCTGGATCGCCGATACCAGGTCGGGCCGTGAGCGGCCGGGATCGATATCCTCGATGCGCAGGAGGAGGCGCCCGCCCCAGCGCCGGGCGAGATCGGCGTTGAGCAGGACCGACCAGGCATGGCCGAGGTGCAGGCGGCCGTTGGGGCTCGGCGCGAACCGGAAAGTCGGCGCGGTCACGGGGGCCGCCGGCTCAGAGTGCTTCACAAAACTCCCGGTCACCATCGGTTCTCGCTCTGAGCACGGCGGCGCAACGGGAGTTTTGTGAGAGACACTCAGTCGCCGACGCGGCGCAGGCAGCGCATCTCGGACGGCACGCAGGCGATGCCCGGCAGGGAGCAGGCGGCCCCTTCCTCCCGGCGCTGGCAGACACGGCAGCCGTCGCCCCACTCGGCGCAGGTGTGATCCGCGCTCGGCGCCACGGCGGCTGCCCTGTGCGAGGCCGGAGCCAGGGTTCCGATCAGAACCGTGGCGAAGACGATCGCCGCGATACCCGCGAGGATGCCGCGGTCGTGGCGGGCGGACGAGGGGTCCATCGTCGGGGCGTCGAAAGTCTGGAAAGCGGCCATGCGCCCGTGTTCGCGCGCCGGCCCGGACCTGTCAACGCGGCCCGTCAACAGCCGGGTCAAGCCGCGGCCGACCGCCGTTCGAGCAGGGCCGGCAGCGCCCTCAGGTTGAGGGGTTTGGCGAGGAAACCGTCGAAGCCGGCGGCTCGGGCCGCCAGCTCGTCGTCGCGCCCCGCATTGGCCGTGAGCGCCACGAGGTGAAGCGGCCCGCCTTCGCGAGAAGCCTCGAGGGCACGGATGCGCCGGGCGGTCTCGAGGCCGTCGAGACCGGGCATGCGGATGTCGATGAGGGCGAGATCGAACGCTCCGCCCTCGGAGAAGAGTGCCACGGCTTCGAGCCCGTCGCGCGCCGGAACCACCGTGGCGCCGAGGCGCTCCAGAGCTTTCGTCGCCAGGAGGGCGTTGATGGGGTTGTCCTCCGCCAGGAGCACGCGCGGGCCCGACGCGGCGACCCGTGGAGGCGCGGCGGCCGACGGTCCTTCGCCCCCCCCGATGGGCCGTGCCGGCGCCATCAGGCGGTCGAACAAGGAGCGGGAGCGCACGGGCTTGACGAGATAGCTGTCGAAGCCCGCCGCGCCCGGAGACCCGAATTCGCGTCGGTCGAAGGGCGAGAGCAGGACGAGACTGCAGCGCACGCCCCCGGCCTTTGCGGCCTGAGCGAGGGTCCGTACGGCGGCGTCGCCGAGGGAGCGGTCGGCGATGATCGCGTCGAAGCCTGCGCCGGAAAGAGCTGCGAGCCCGGCCGCTTCGGTGTCCACCACAGTGGCATGGGCGCCCACCCTGGACAGCCGACGGGCGAGGAACGGCGCCTGGAACGGTGAGGCTGCCACGATCAGCACCGTGCGCCCGTGGAGGCATACAGGCGCCGCGACGGGATCCTCGGTCCCGGCGGCCTCCAGGGGCAGGAGGGCGGTGAAGCGGCTGCCCTGGCCCAGCGCCGACTCCGCCTCGATCCGGCCGCCCATGCGGGCGACGAGGCGGCGGGTGATGGCGAGCCCGAGGCCGGTACCTTCGTGGCGTCGGCTGGCGCTGCCGTCGCCCTGCTCGAACTCTTCGAAAAGAAGGGGAATCCGCTCCGATGGGATGCCCGGCCCGGTGTCGCGAACCGTGAGTGCGACATGGTCGTCCTCCCGCCCGATCTCGATGCCGACGCCGCCCGTCTGGGTGAACTTCACGGCGTTGCCCGCGAGGTTGACGAGGATCTGACGCACGCGGTCCGCGTCGCCGATGACCATCGGGGCGACATCCTCGGCGATGTCGAGGGCGATCTCGATGCCTTTGTCCTGCGCCCGCGGCGCGAGGAGCTCGACCACGCCCTCGGCGAGAGTTGCGAGGTCGAAGGGTGCGGCGGCGAGGTCGAGGCGGCCCGATTCGATCCGCGAGAAGTCGAGGATGCCGTCGATGAGCGACAGCAGCGCCTTGCCGGACGTCCGCACCGCCTCGACGTAGGTGCGCTGCTCCGCGTCGAGCCCGGTGTCGAGAACCAGGTCGGCCATCCCGAGGATGCCGTTGAGCGGCGTGCGGAACTCGTGGCTGACGGTGGCGAGGAAGCGGGATTTGGCGACGTTGGCGGCTTCCGCCCGGGTCAGGGCCTCGTCGAGGGAGCGGGCGGATTCGATCCGCTCGGTGATGTCGGAGCCCGCATGCAGCCACTGGGTCTCGCCCGTGGGACCGGCCACCGGCATCTCGATGATGGAGAACCAGCGCGGCGGGCCGGTCACGGGGGCGAGCCGCCGCTCGACCCGGCGCACGCCGTCCGGACGTTCCTCAACGGGGCCGTGCTCCAGGCAGGACGCCTCCAAGGTGGAGCCAACGAGGGCGAACGCCTCCGCGCCGACGAGGCGCCCGAACCCGGCATTGGCGAAGGTGATCCGCCCGAGGGCGTCGCGCTGGACGACGATCTCGGTGGTCGCCTCCACGAGGGCCCGGTAGCGCTCCTCGCTCTCCGTGATGCGCTGGATGCGGGCCTGGAGGTGCTCGACCTCCGCACCCTCCACCGCCGGCATCCCGTGCCGGCGCAGCAGGACGACCAGCACGAAGGCCCCGGCCAGGACGGCGAGGATCAGCGCGAGGGTCTGGCTGGTCATGCGTTTCTCCCCGGTGCGGACGGACCGACCCGTTCGCAGCGCAGAGGGACGATGCCAGCCGGGGTTGAACGCCGGCTTTCGAAAGGCGCTTAAGCGTTCCTTGCCAGGCGACCCGCGAATGCGTCTGCGTGGCGGTCGATCCGCCGCCGTCCGTTTCCCGGGCGGACGAACAGGGCGGCGCCCGCGGCCTTTGGCGCCATCGGATCGCTCGCGCTTCACGGGCCCGCCCCGATGGTGTAGGCGCGACGGCTCATCCGTGAGCCCGATCCGGGCCGGCCGCGAGAGCGCAAGCGCCCATGACCGTACCAAGTCCCGTCACCGGTTCCGCCCCGACCCGCATCGAGGCGACCTTCGCCCGCTGCCGTTCGGAGGGGCGCGCGGCCCTCGTCACTTACGTGATGGCGGGTGACCCGGACCCGGAGACATCCTTGAAAGTGCTTCAGGCCCTGCCGGAAGCGGGGGCCGACATCGTCGAATTCGGCCTGCCGTTCACCGATCCCATGGCCGACGGCCCCGCGATCCAGGCTGCGGGCCTGCGGGCGCTGAAGGGCGGCCAGGGTGTGGCCCGCACCCTCGACCTCGTGCGCCGCTTCCGGGAGAGCAACGCCGGCACGCCCGTGATCCTGATGGGGTACTTCAACCCGATCCACACCTACGGCGTCGACCGCTTCCTCGACGATGCGGTGACGGCCGGCATCGACGGCCTCATCGTCGTCGACCTGCCGCCCGAGGAGGATGACGAACTCTGCCTGCCGGCACTCGCCAAGGGCCTCGCCTTCATCCGGCTCGCCACGCCGACCACGGACGAGAAGCGCCTGCCCGCCGTCCTCGCGAACACGGCCGGTTTTGTCTATTACGTATCGATCACCGGCATCACCGGGACGGCGACCCCGGATTTCGGCAAGGTGGCCGATGCCGTCGGGCGCATCCGGCGCCACACCGAACTGCCCGTCGTGGTCGGTTTCGGCGTCCGCACGGGGGCTGACGCCGCCGCCATCGCGCGGGGTGCCGACGGGGTCGTGGTCGGCTCCGCCCTGATCGACGCCCTCCGGGGCAGCCTCGACGGCGAGGGCCGCGCGGGGGCCGGAACGGTCGAGGCGGTGAGCGCCCTGGTGCGCGATCTCGCCGAGGGCGTGCGCCGGGCGGCCCGGGCTTGATCACCGGACAGGGTCTGATCACCGAATTCGCGAAACCAAGGACGGCATCACGATGATGGTTGAGCCGATGAACTGGATCTCGGAGGTCGTGCGCCCCAAGATCAAGACCCTGTTCAAGCGCGAGACGCCGGAGAATCTCTGGGTCAAGTGCCCCGATACCGGGCAGATGGTCTTCCACAAGGAGGTGGAGAGCAACCACTGGGTCATTCCCGGCTCCGAGCACCATCTCAAGATGAGCGCCCAGGCGCGCCTCAAGATGATGTTCGACGAGGGCACCTGGATCGACGTGCCCCTGCCGGAGGTCGCCGCAGATCCGCTCAAGTTCCGCGATGAGAAGCGCTACGTCGATCGCCTCAAGGACGCGCGCGCCAAGACCGGAATGCCGGACGCCTTCAAGATCGGCTTCGGTCGGGTCGGCGGGCTGCCCATGACCCTGGCGGCGCAGGATTTCGCGTTCATGGCCGGGTCCCTGGGTATGGCGGCGGGCGAGGCCTTCGTCCGAGGAGCCGAGACGGCCCTCGACAAGCGCACCCCCTACATCCTGTTCTCGGCGTCCGGCGGCGCGCGCATGCAGGAGGGCATTCTCTCCCTCATGCAGATGCCGCGCACCACCGTGGCGATCCGCCGGCTCCGGGCGGCGAAGCTCCCCTACATCGTGGTGCTGACCAACCCGACCACGGGCGGCGTCACCGCTTCCTACGCCATGCTGGGCGACGTCCACCTGGCCGAGCCCGGCGCCTTGATCTGTTTTGCCGGCCCGCGCGTCATCGAGCAGACGATCCGGGAAAAGCTGCCCGATGGGTTCCAGCGCTCCGAATACCTCTTCGCGCACGGGATGATCGATCAGGTCGTGCACCGGCACGCCCTGAAAGAGACGATCGCACGCCTGTGCGGCCTCCTCATGAAGCAGGACGCTCCCACTTCGCCCCGGACGGCCCCCGCGGCTGATCCGGCCTGAGCCTCAGCGACGCGACGCACGCCCATGGATTCCTCCGACGCGCTCATGGCGCGCTTCCTCGCCCTGCACCCGCGCACGATCGACCTCTCCCTCGGTCGTATCCAGCGCCTGCTCGAACGCCTCGGCCATCCGGAGCGCAAGCTGCCGCCGGTGATTCATGTCGCCGGCACCAACGGCAAGGGTTCAACCATCGCGTTCATGCGGGCGATCCTGGAAGCCGGAGGCCTTGCCGCCCACGTCTACACCTCGCCCCACCTCGTGCGATTCCACGAGCGCATCCGCATCGGCGCGGTGGGGGGCGGCCAGTACGTGCCCGAGGATCAGCTCGCCGACGCCCTCGCCCGATGCGAGGCCGCCAATGCCGGCGAGCCGATCACGGTGTTCGAGATCACCACCGCCGCCGCGTTCCTGCTGTTCTCGGAGACGCCCGCCGACGTGCTTCTGCTGGAGGTCGGACTGGGTGGGCGCGTGGACGCCACCAACGTCATCGACCGGGTGGCCTGCGCCGTGGTCACCCCGATCGGGCGCGACCACGCCGAGTATCTCGGCGACACCGTCGAGGCGGTGGCCACGGAGAAGGCCGGCATCTTCAAGTCCGGCTGCCCGGCGGTGATCGCCGCGCAGGACTACGTGGAGGCCGATTCGGTCCTGTGCCGGCTGGCCGACGCCGTCGGGGCCGATCCGATTCGGGTCGGCAACCAGGATTTCTCCGTGCATGCCGAGCGCGGGCGACTCGTGTTCCAAGACGAGGTCGACCTGTTCGACCTGCCGCGCCCGCGCCTCAACGGCCGGCACCAGCTCACCAATGCGGGCACCGCCATCGCGGCCCTGCGGGCGGCGGGCTTCGGCGATATCGGGATCGCCGCCATCGAACGCGGCCTCGACACCGTCGATTGGCCGGGGCGGCTGCAGCGGCTCAACCGTGGTCGCCTGTCCGAACTCGTGCCGGAGGGGGCGGAGCTTTGGCTCGACGGCGGCCACAACGTCGACGGCGGCCGCATCCTCGCCGCCGCCATGGCGGATCTCGGCGAGCGCAGCGACGTACCCCTCGTTCTCGTCGTCGGACTGCTCGGGACGAAGGACGCAGAGGGCTTCCTGCGCAACTTCGTGGGCCTCGCCCGCACCCTGATCGCCGTTCCCATCGCCGGGCAGATGGCAGCGCGGCCGGCCGACGAGGTGGCGCAGATCGCCGTCGAGGTCGGCCTCGATGCTCATGTGGCGTCCGGCATCGAGGCGGCCCTGGAGAGCCTGTGCGCCACGGCGTTCGAGCGGCCGCCGCGCATCCTCATCTGTGGCTCCCTCTACCTTGCCGGGGCAGTCCTGACCGCCAACGGGACGCCGCCGGTCTGAAGAGGATCACGAGAGTTCCGACGCGCCGGCCGACGGGGAAACCGGTCGGGACCGGGATCTCGCGGCGCCCGCCAGGATGCTCTGTCCCTCACCGGCCTGGCCGCTATCGGCCCCGCCAGTGTGGCTCCAACGCTACATCTTGGCTGTGGAAAGTCGGTTAGCTTGCCCTTCGATCGGGCAACTCGCTGGGGATCATAAAAAATGAAAAAGCTTCTGACGTCTTTCGCAGCCTTCACGGCTCTCACGGCTGCCGCCACGGCCGCCGACCTTCCGCGCCGCGCCGCTCCGCCGGTGTTCGTGCCGGTGCCGGTGTTCACCTGGACCGGCTTCTACGCCGGTTTCAACGCCGGTTACGGCTTCGACGCCGGTAACGACGTCGCCACCCCGGCTGTCGTCGCCACGGGCGCTTCGGGCATCTTCCGCGCTCCCGGCCTGGTCGGCGGCAACGGCGCTGTGATCTACAACAACAGCCGCTCGCAGGAAGGCTTCACGGGCGGTGGCCAGATCGGCTACAACTACCAGTTCACGCCGGGCTCCGGCTTCGTGATCGGTGTCGAGGCCGACGCCCAGTACGTCGACTTCGGTCGTGACCGCAACCGCGTCGCCGGTTTCGTCGGCACCCCGAACCCGGATCTGACGTTCGTCAACCCGAACGGCATCTCCAGCCTCGACTACTTCGGCACCGTGCGCGGCCGTATCGGTTACGCCTTCGACCGCGTCCTGTTCTACGGCACCGGCGGCTTCGCCTACGGCGCCGGCAGCGCCGAGCGTTCGTTCGGCGGCTTCCGTGGCAACGACGATTTCCGCACCGGCTACGCTGCCGGCGGTGGTATCGAGTACGCTCTCCCGACCGACTCCTTCCTGAACTTCTTCCGCTCGTCCGCCGTGACGCTGAAGGTCGAAGGTCTGTACGTGAACCTCGATCGCACCGCCGCCAGCAACGTGTTCGCCGTGTCCAACAGCACCGGCCTGCAGTTCCGCACCGGCACCCCCTACGCTACCGCTACCGGCGGAACGCGTGGCCGCGACACCGAGTTCGCCGTCGTCCGCGCCGGCCTGAACTACAAGTTCGGCTCGTACTAGGCCCTAACGCTTCCGGTATCCGGAACTTGGGAGGCCCGGCCGCAAGGCTGGGCCTTCTCTGTTCGGGGCCGAGACGACGGACAAAAAAGCCCGGCGCGCGAGCGCCGGGCTTTCGGTTTCCAGTGGTCAACGGCGCGCTTAAGCGCTCGCCTGAATCCAGCGCGAGAGATCGCCCTTCGGCGCCGCGCCGACTTTCTGGCTGGCGAGTTCGCCATTCTTGAAGATCAGCAGCGTCGGGATCGAACGGATGCCGTACTGCGCCGCGATGCCGGGGTTCTCGTCGACATTCACCTTGGCGATCTTCACCCGCCCCTGGAGATCGGTGGCGATCTCCTCGAGGGCCGGGCCAATCTGCCGGCAGGGACCGCACCACTCCGCCCAGAAATCCACCACGACGGGCTCGACGGACTTGAGAACGTCCTGCTCGAAACTCGCGTCGGTCACTTTCACCGTCGCCATCTTCGTCCCTTTCGCATGCCTTCGCGCCGGAGCGCGTCCCGTCCGGGTCGGGCGGGTGCGCCGCATCGTCGGCGGCGCTTCGTCACGAGACTTGGCAATGCTGGGTCGGGCGGTCAAGGCGGTGCGCGCCGTCCGCAGGGCAGCACACCGGCCGCCTCATGCGTTGTCCACCGACCCGAGCGCTCGCCTCCACCGAACCTTGCCTCCTCGAACCCCCGCCTCCTCGAACCCCCGCCTCCCCGAATCCCTGCCTCCCCGAATCCCTGCCTCCCCGAATCCCTGCCCCCCGAACAATGTCGGAGGCGTGGGCTCGTTTGCCACTCACGGCAGTCTCCGGCCGACGCACCCTCGCGAATGGCCGCGCTCCGTCACCCGGCGGGACTCGCCAAACTGCCCCTCTGGCCCCATGTGCTCTCTACCCGTGCGCGCTTCGGCAGCCGGACGGGAGCGTTCGGCTGCCCCGTTCGTGGGTCGGCTGGACATGGTAGGATCCAGTCTCGGCAAAGTCAGGCCACGACAAGACCCGATTGCGATAGGACCGGACACGGCATCTCGCCGCCATGGAGGACAATCCGACGTGAAGCGCATCTCCCAGACCCTGCTCGCGACCCTCGCCCTCGCCGGTCCCCCCTTGGGCGCCATCGCACAGGAGGCGGGCGGTACCGCACCTCGGCAGCCACGGGTCGAGGGCGAGGCCTTCACTGCGCCGACCTCCGACGCCGCCGGCACGACGCCCGCCGAGACCGAGGCACCCAACACGACCTATAAGCCGCTTCTGCCGAACCAGACCCGGGCGCCGAAGCCCGCCGAGGCCACCAAGGTCAAGACGGAAACGGTGGCCAAGGGCCTCGACAGTCCGTGGGCCCTCGAGTTCCTGCCCGACGGCCGCATGCTGGTCACCGAGAAGGGCGGCACCCTGCGGATCCTCTCGAAGGACGGCACGCCCGGTGCACCGATCCCCGGCGTGCCGAAGGTCGATGCGAAGGGCCAGGGCGGTCTTCTCGATGTCGCGCTGAGCCCGAGCTTCGTCGCCGATCGGTTGATCTATTTCAGCTATGCCGAACCGCGGGAGAAGGGGAACGGCACGACGGTGGCTCGCGCCAAGCTCATCGAGGACAAGGGCGTCGCTCGCCTCGACGAGGTGAAGGTGATCTTCCGTCAGATGCCCACCTACGACGGCGACAAGCACTTCGGCTCGCGTCTCGTCTTCGCACCGGACGGCAAGCTGTTCGTCACCGTGGGCGAGCGCTCCGACAAGGGCCCGCGGGTCCAGGCCCAGGATCTCACAAGCGGCCTCGGCAAGGTCTTCCGTATCGACACCGACGGCAATGCCGCCAAGGACAACCCGTTCACGGGCGGCGAGAAGGCCAAACCCGAGATCTGGTCCTACGGGCATCGCAATGTCCAGTCCGCCGCCCTCGACCCGCAGGGGCGGCTCTGGACCGTCGAGCACGGTCCGCGCGGCGGCGATGAACTCAACCGGCCGCGACCCGGCGTGAATTACGGCTGGCCCGAGGTGACTTACGGCATCGAGTATTCCGGCGAGAAGATCGGTGAGGGCAAGACCCAGGCGGGCGGCACCGCCCAACCGGTCTATTACTGGGACCCGGTGATCGGCCCCTCCGGCATGGCGCTCTACACCGGCGACAAGTTCCCGGCCTGGAAGGATGCCTTCCTCATCGGTGGCCTCTCCAGCGGTGGCCTCGTGGCGATCAAGCTCGACGGCGACAAGGTGGTCACCGAGGAGCGCATTCCCCTGGGTGAACGCATCCGTGACGTGAAGGTCGGGCCCGACGGTGCGGTGTATGCCGTCACCGATGGTGCCGGTGGCAAGATCCTGAAGCTGACGCCGGGCACCTGAGGCCGCGCGAAGCCCGCCGGGTTAACCGGCGGGCGCCGAGGCGGCGCGGATGGCCGCGAGACTGAGGCTCGACGGCTCGTCCAGCCCCGCCACGCGGACGTGATCGGCACCCGTTTCCAGCATGAGCGAAAGAGCATCGCGCACGGGAGCATCGTACGCGATGACCGGCCCGTCCTCGCTGGATCCAAGCCGGGCGAGATCACCGACGTCGAGGCCGGCGAGACGCCGGAGGGCCCGGTCAGGCCCGACGAAGTCCGCCACGAACCCGTCGGCTGGTCGTGCGAGCAGACGATCGGGCGTATCGGCCTGGATGATGCGGCCATCCCGCATGAGGACGATCCGGTCTCCCATTCGAACGGCCTCGTCGAGGTCGTGCGTCACCAGGATCACGGTCTTGTTCAGGCGCTTCAGTATCGCGCCGATCTCGGTCTGGAGGCGACCGCGCGCCACGGGATCGACGGCGCCGAAGGGTTCGTCCATGAGCAGGACCGGCGGATCGGCGGCCAGAGCCCGGGCGACGCCGACGCGTTGACGCTGCCCGCCCGAGAGTGCGTCCGGCCGGCGGCCCCGGAATTCGTCGGGATCGAGGCCGACGAGGTCAAGCATCGCGTCGATACGCGCGGCGGTGCGAGTTTTCGACCAGCCGAGAAGCTCGGGCACGGTCGCGATGTTGCGGGCCACGGTCCAATGCGGGAACAATCCGACGCCCTGGAGCACGTAGCCGATGCGGCGGCGCAGGCGGATCGGCTCGATGCCGGAGAGAGCCTCACCCGCGAGGTGGATGGTGCCCGCATCCGGCTCGACCAGCCGGTTCACCATCCGCAGGGTCGTCGACTTACCGCAGCCCGACGGGCCGATGAGCGCGCAGGTCTCGCCCTCCGGAATCGTCAGGTGGATGGCGTCGACGGCGGGGCGGGCGGCATCCGCAAAACGCTTCGAGACGCCTGTGAATCGGATCATCCCGTGTCGCCTGCGCCGTCAGCAGCCCTTGCAGATGGACCCCATGGTGGTGCGCATCTTCGAATCCCATGCCTTGTCGCGCGTCGCGGCTGCGCGCTGCGCCTTGGCCATATCGGCCTCGGTGTTGGCACGGGTGAACGGTGCGTTGCCGGCCCGGCCCGGCGGCTTGGTGACGCCGGTGGCTGTCACCGTGCGGCCACCCGGCGCGGCTGGCGCCTGGGCGACGGCGGCGGCCGCCAGCAGCGGCAGGGCGAGGGCGGCGACGAGGAGGCGGAACATCGAGATGACCCTAGATCCGTAGGATGTGACGCACGGCGATCCCGCGCGCGGCGATCCACCCGCGAGCGAACGCACGATCATAAGGCCCGCCCCATCGCGCGCAAACGTTGGGCCGTCTGTGGCGTGCGCGACGGCACGTAGCTTGGGGGATTAAGGGGCTCGTCCGAGCGCGAATGCCGAAGATCGATCTTCGCCTCAAGACCGGCTGAGGAAACCAATGGGTTCGCGGCCGGGCTGGCCGAGCCAGAGCAGGACCGCTCCGAACCCCAGACCGAGGAGAGCGGCCGGGGCCAGAGTGAGGGGAAGTACCAGGATCTGCCAAAGCCAGGGGGCTACCCCCTCGACTGCCCCCTGGAGCGCGCTCGCCCGATCCTTGAACAATGTGAACAGCAGATCACTCAGGCTCGTCATCCGCACGCCGTTGTTGGCGATGGACCGGGCACCGTCATAGACGAGGCCAACGAACCCCCCTGCGAGGAGAACGAGGCCGAGGAAGCGGCTGAGGAAACGAAGCATCGCACCCGGTCACACCCGCCGGCGTCGCGCCGGCCGCTGCCTGAGTACGAGCGCCCGACTTCCCGTGCAAGGTCCCGGCGATCCGGGCGGCGAGAGCCGCATTGCCGTGCCTGTCTCGCACGTGCGAAACCAGCGCCGCCGCCCGGGGGACCCGCCTTGATCCAACAGACTTCGACCGAACTCGCTCGGACCGATCCGCATGCCACCCTCGCGCTCGTGATCTTCGATTGCGACGGTGTGCTGGTGGACAGCGAGCCGATCAGCCTCGCTCGCCTCACCTTCGGACTCAACCGCATCGGTGTGCCCATAGACGTCGACACCGTCCGCGTGCGCTTCGCCGGTACGTCGATGGTCTCGATCATGGCGCATATCGTGCGCGATTACCCCGTCACCGTGCCGGACGACTTCGTGGATGTGGTCAAGGCCGACACCCTACGGGCCTTCGACGAAGGCCTCACGGCGATGCCCGGCGTAGCGCTGGCCATTTCGGGCCTTTCCCTGCCGCACTGCGTCGCGTCCAGCAGCGATCCGGTCCGCCTGTCTCATACCCTTGGACTGACGGGCCTGTTGCCCCTGTTCGGGGACCGGGTCTACTCCTCCACGATGGTGGCGCGCGGCAAGCCGGCGCCGGACCTGTTCCTCCATGCCGCCGCCGCCATGGGCATTCGGCCGGGCGCCTGCCTCGTCGTCGAGGACAGCGTGCCGGGCGTGCAGGCGGCCCGGGCGGCGGGCATGCGTGTCGTCGGCTTCGTCGGCGGCGGCCACTGGGCCCACGACCGCACGGGCGCCGATCTCATCGCCGCCGGTGCCGCGCGGGTGTTCACCGATTTTTCGGCCTTTGCGGAGGTGGTTGCCACCGCCTGACGCCCAACCGAAGGAAGCCATCGTGCGGGACCTCGTTGGAGGCGCATCCTGCCACGTTGGACCATGCATTCGAAAGATCGATCCGTTGACGAATAGGCCGCCGCACAGCATCTTTGGGGTGTTCGGCGGCGAATTTCACCGCCTCTGCACCGCGGTGATTTGAAGTGTGTAGCTTGCGCCGCGTCACCAAACGCTAAAGCACTGCGATGCGCCCGCGCCTCGGGGTCCTTGCTCGATGAGGATGACTTGCCGTGCTGACTGTATTCCTACCTCGGTCTTACCTGAACACCCGCGATTGCTGTCGACGCTGACCACACAATGGACCGTCCCGCAATGCGAAGTCCGGCCGCGCGCCGGCATCAGGAATTTCCGATCCCATGTCGTATCATCACGCTGAAACCACCGCCCGCGCCCTGAATCGCCGTCCCGCCGTTCCGCCGCTCACCGAGCTGCAGGCCATCCGGGCTCGCAACGAACTGCACGTCGATCGGTCGCTCCGCGCCGCGCAAGTGCCCGCGCCGACGCGAGTCATCGAGATCGGAGAGGTGACGGCCGGAATCGCGGTACCTGAGAATGGCGGCGTGCGATTCTTCTCCTCGCAGCGCGATTTCGACCCCCTCGACGGGACGGTGTTCGGCAGCGTCGAGCAGGCGGCACGCGCCGCGCGCGAGCGGTTCCGGGCCCGGTCGGGTGCGCGGGGCCGCCCGGTGCAGGACAGACGCCTGCGCGCCGTCTGAGACGCCCGCACGCGATCGAAACGGAACGCCGTGCCCTTTCGGAGGCGCGGCTTTCCCGCGTCGAAGTTCGCGTGCTCAGTAGCGCCTGTTCACAAGTGCCCGTTCACTTGCACTCGTCGCGGGTGCGCTTCATGGCTTCGTTGAAGCCTGCCAGAGCGTATTCGTCGCTCGTCGGATTTCCCTTGAGGGACGTGGTTCTGACCTGAAGCTTGGCCGTGCGGGCCATCTCGGTGACGACGCGCGCTTCCTCGGCCTGGTTCTGCAGCCAGGCGTTGTTGTCCTTGGTCACGAGGCCGTAGCGCGTGGCGCCGAGGTGGATCGCCGGGTCCGTCGCGGCCGCGCCGGGTTTGGCGGCGCCACCTGCCTGACTTCCGGCGGGCTTGGCCGGGAAGCCCAGCATCACCGCGACCTCGTTCTGGATGTTCTCGGCCTTGCGAACGGTGACGAACAGGTAGGCCGTGTCCCGCTTGAGGGTTTTGGGCGAGCGCGTCGTCGGCTGGGCGATGGCGTAGCAGACCCGCGTCCTGCCCTGCCCGCTGGCGAAGACGTTCCAATCTCCGAAGATCGCCACGGGGGTCGCCTGCTGCATTCCCGGCGCCGACACGGGCTTGGCCGTGCCCTTCGCGTCGCGCGTACGGCGGCGCTTGCGTGGGGATTCGGCTTCCTCGGGAGCCGCCTCCTGCGCCTGGGCGACGCCGGCGCCGAGGGGCGATCCGGCGCCGGTCAGGGCGGTCGGCCCGCACAGGAGGGCCGTCGAGAGCCCGAGGATGAGGCAGCGGCGGACGTCGAGGTGCATGGGGAAACCTTGTGGGACGCGCGGGCATCGGACCGGACTGCTCGACCGGTGCGATGCTCCGGCGCTCTGCCTTCGCATCGATGTTGTTTGGGTCCACGGCCGGCCCTCAGGACGCGTGGGCCTCGATGGCAAAGCTGGGGACCGGCATCGCGGCCATCGGAACGTCGCGGCCTGGCATCGGCCGTTCGAGGGGGATGGTCTGCGCCTGAGCGATGGACTGGACCGGAGGCGGCGACGGCACCGGAGCGGTGATCTGCACCGTCGGTAGGGGGCGCGGCTTCGGATCGTTATACGGCGTGTTGTAGCATTTGCGAACGGAGGCCCAGAACGCGGCACGCTCGGCCTCGCCGAGGCGAGCCAGGGCGACGTCGATGCGGTCCGTGGCCTGCGCCGCGAAAACGGGGGTGTCGTCCGGCGTAATCCAACTCTCGACGGGCATGCGCGCGATCTCCGAAGGGCTCGGGCCTGGTCTAGGCAGGATCACATAGCTGGGCCGTGAACGCCACGCGTCACCGCCCAGCTTTTTTCGTGCGGGCCGGGTTCTCAGGCGTCTTTCCCGAGTTGTTCGAGCCAGCGCGTGGCCTGGGCCCGCACATTGTCCGGGGCCGTCCCGCCGTAGCTCGTGCGGCTCGACACCGAGTTCTCCACGCCCAGGACCGCATAGACCGCGTCGGTGATCCGCGGCTCGGCCGCCTGCATCTCGTCGAGGGTCAGCTCCTCGAGGCCGACGCTCCGAGCGGAGGCAGTCCCGACGAGGCGACCGGTGACGTGGTGGGCCTCACGGAACGGCAAGCCGAGTTCCCGCACGAGCCAATCGGCGAGGTCCGTGGCCGTGGCGTAGCCGGAGCCGGCGGCGCGCGCGAGAACGGGGGCGTTGGGCTCCAAGTCGCGCACCATGCCGGTCATGGCGGCAAGACACAGGGACAGGGCCTGGAGGGCGTCGAACGTACCCTCCTTGTCTTCCTGCATGTCCTTGGAATAGGCGAGCGGCAGGCCCTTCATCACGACGAGAAGGCCCGTGAGGGCGCCGATGACGCGTCCGGATTTGGCCCGGACCAGTTCGGCCGCGTCCGGGTTGCGCTTCTGCGGCATGATCGACGAGCCGGTGGTATAACCGTCCGACAGGCGCACGAAATCGAACTGTGCCGAGGTCCACACGACGAGTTCCTCGGCAAAGCGCGAGAGATGCACGGCGCAGATCGAAGCAGCGGCGAGGGATTCGAGGGCGAAGTCGCGGTCGGCCACGGAATCGAGGGAGTTCGCCGTCGGCCGGTCGAAACCCAGGGCCGCGGCGGTGGCGTGCCGGTCGATGGGGAAGGACGTACCGGCGAGCGCGGCGGCACCCAGAGGACACTCGTTGAGACGGGCACGGGCATCACGGAACCGGCCGCGGTCGCGCGCCAGCATCTCGACATAGGCGAGGCAATGGTGGCCGAAAGTGACCGGCTGGGCCGATTGCAGGTGGGTAAAGCCCGGCATCACCGTACCGGCATGGGCTAGCGCCTTTTCGGCCAGCGCCCGCTGGAGGCCGGCGGCCTGGATGTCGAGGCCGTCGAGGGTGTCGCGCACCCACAGCTTCATGTCGGTGGCCACCTGATCGTTACGTGAGCGCGCCGTGTGCAGCCGCCCGGCCGCCGGGCCGACGATCTCGGTCAGCCGGCTCTCGATGGACATGTGGATGTCCTCGAGTTCGCGCTTGAACACGAAGCCGCCGGCTTCGATTTCATCGCGCACGGCCTTGAGACCGTCTTGAATCGCCGCCACATCGGCGGCAGGCAGGATGCCGGCCTGCCCCAGCATCGCTACGTGCGCCAGGGAGCCGCGGATGTCCTGGGGCGCGAGGCGCTTGTCGAACCCGATGGAGGCGTTGATCTCCTCCATGATCTCGGCGGGGCCGCTCGCGAAGCGCCCGCCCCACATCCGGTTGCTCATGCTGTCCCTGATCCTTCCAGTCGCCCCGCCTGCCAAGCCCGAGACGCAACGATGATGCCCGGCGCCCGCTTCACACTGGCCGCCGGAGCCATCCTCGTCGCCGCGCTCGGCGCGGGGCTTGCCGTATACGGGACGGGCTCGACCGGCGGCAACTCCGCCGCGCCCTGTGCAGGTTCCGCCGAGGCGGCTAGCCGGATCGCGCCGCTGGCGCGCGGCCAGGTGGCCGCCCTGCAGGTCTCACAGAAGCCGGTCGCCGCACCCGCCCTGGCGTTCAAGGGACCGAACGGCACCGAGGCCACCCTGGAGGGGATCAAGGGCCTCCGGCTCGTCAACCTGTGGGCGACCTGGTGCGCGCCGTGCAAGGCCGAGATGCCGGCCCTCGACCGGCTTCAGGCGCAACTCGGCGGCGCCGATTTCTCCGTGGTGGCCATCAACATCGACACACGCAACCTCGACGCACCGCCGGCCTGGCTGACCCAGAACGGCATCGCCGAACTCACCTACTACGCCGATCCGGGCGGGCGCGTCCTGCCGGCGATCCAGAAGGCCACCGGGTCCCTCGGCCTGCCGACGACCCTTCTGATCGATGGCGCCGGTTGCACCCTCGGGGTGATGAAAGGGCCGGCCGAATGGGACAGCGCCGATGGATTGCGGCTCATCTCGGCGGCGTTGGGGCGCGGGTAAGGACATCGGAGCGGGGGGCGTCCCGTCGGGCCGCCCCTCTCGCGCGTCGCGATCGCGGCGTGGCGGCAGGCACCGGATTTTCGAACGGGAGTTCGCCGATCAACTCGCCGTTGTAAAAGCCACTCGAAATCATCGAGATGGTGTTCGCCGACGTCATTCCAGGAAATTGGGTGAGAAATAGACTCTCGCCCAATCATCCAGGTTGTAAATCTTCGAAAATTCCAAACTAACAAGGATTTCTGCGTCCTTAGTTATCTGAGTGCGGGAATTCGATCACGTATTGATGCCGATTATTGGATCGACGGAAATGATTGCTGAATTTTGCTTGTAAGACATTCGTCTCAACAAGTGGAGAACTTATTTAACGTTCTGCAGGCATCGTTTGTCGGTCCACCATCAGTATGGCTCGCGCATCATGTTCCTCGGCACATTGTCTATCCGGACGAAGCTGTTCCTGAGCTTCGGCCTCGTATTTCTGCTCGTTGCGGGAATCGGAGGCTCGGCACTCTTGCAGTTGCACGCCGTGAACACCGTCGCACGCGAGATGCGCGACGAGCGCCTGCCGAACATCCAACTCCTCGGCAAGATCCAGGTCCTGGTCCTGCGGACCCGTACCAACGGAGCCCGGGTGATCACCGCCGATACGCCCGAGCTGCGCGCGGAGATCCTCGCGACCCTGACCAAGCGCGAGGCCGAAATGACCACCCTCCAAACCGCATTCGAAGCGCGGTCGAAATCACCGGAGGCCGAAGCCCTGACGGCGGCCTTCCGGACGAGTTGGGTCGCCTACAAGGCGTTGCAGGCCTCCGTCATCGCGCACGTGAAGGCCGGAGAGACCGCCACGGCGCAACGCATCTACAACACCGACATGTCGACGGGGGTGAATCTGGTGCTCGGCCCCCTGCAGAAGATGGCCGAACTCGAGGAGCGCGAGGCGAGCGTGAGCGGCGCCCATGCGCAGGACACCTACGACACGGCACTCCTCACCACCCTGATCCTCGTCGGCGTCGCCTTGGTGATCGCCGGTGGCGCCGCCGCCGGTCTCGCCCTCGGCGTGAGTCGGCCCCTGCGCCGGATGACGGAGACCATGGGCCGCCTCGCTGACGGCGACACCGGGATCACCGTTCCGGGCGCCGGTCGGGGCGACGAGATCGGCGCGATGGCGAGCGCCGTCCAGGTGTTCAAGGACAACATCATCGCGACCCGTGTCCTTGAGGAGGAATCCCGCCTCGCCCGCCTGGACGCCGAAGCCCAGCGCCGGTCGGCGACCCTCGGCCTCGCCGATCGGTTCGAGGCGGCGGTGGGCGGCATCGTCGCGCAGGTGAGCGCTGCGGCGACCGAACTCCAGGCGACGGCTGGCAGCCTTTCTGCCACGGCCTCCGAGACCGCGGAACGCTCGACGGGCGTGGCCGTGGCATCGGACGAAGCGGCCAGGAACGTCACGACCGTCGCCGCGGCCGCCGAGGAGCTCGGCTCCTCCGTCGCGGAGATCGGCCGGCAGGTCCACGGGTCGGCGAAGCTGTCGCGCCTCGCCGTGTCCGAAGCGAGCGAGACCGCTGCCCTGGTGCGCGACCTCAGCGAGACGGCGGCCCGCATCGGCGATGTGGTCGCGCTGATCTCGACCATCGCGGGCCAGACCAACCTCCTGGCGCTCAATGCCACCATCGAGGCGGCACGCGCCGGCGAGGCCGGACGGGGCTTCGCCGTGGTCGCCTCGGAAGTGAAGGAACTCGCCAACCAGACAGCCCGGGCCACCGACGAGATCACCGGTCAGATCGGCCGGATCCAGGCTTCGACGGGTCAGGCGGTCACGGCCATCGCGGGGATCACGACCCGCATCCGCGAGATCAGCGACGTGGCGAATTCCATCGCGGCGGCCGTCGAACAGCAGGGCGCCGCGACCCAGGAGATCGCCCGCAACGTCAGCGAAGCCGCCGCCGGAACCGGGGAGGTCACCCGCAACGTAACCGGCGTCGCGATGGCGGCCGAGGAGACCGGCGCCGCCGCCGCGCAGGTCCTCTCCTCCGCATCGGAACTGTCGCGCCAATCCGAAGATCTCAGCGCCCAGGTGTCCCACTTTCTCGCCACGGTGCGCGCCGCCTGACGCTTGATTTTCTCCGAAAGAGCACGATCCGGCGACGGCCCGGCATCCATCCGGATCGCATCCGAGCACCCCGGTTTCGATGCCCGTCTCACACGAACGGTGACCTTCTCGCCGAGCACCGTCGGGCGGGTCGGTTAGAAAATGACCACCTGCCTCGCGGCAGGCCATCATCGAACGGTCGTTCGCTAACCTCATCCCGCCAGTCCTGTGTCCCACTACCGACGGCGCTTCCAGCTGCCGTTCGATATCAAAATGCCCAGGTGGTGCTAAAACCACCGCAACGGTGCCAGCGCTCCGAGCATGCGACTGGCCATGGCACTCGATGGGTAATGCACATGACCACCAAGCTCGCGGAAGAGGTTGCACGCGCTACGGCTACGGGCCGCCGTCGAGCAAAAGCATTCTCCGGTTTGGGCGGCGCCGAACAGTTACCGTGGGCTGTGATCGAGGCCTTCGATGCGGATGTCCGAGGCCATGTGGAGCGCGACCGTCGCATCGAGGAGGAGCGGGACCGCGTTCTCATCGCAGCGGTCGGGCTGGCCGAGACAAGGCCCGAGGATGGCGCTGAGGCGCTGGCAGCCGCGCGGACACGCCTCACGGATGCCATCGACTATCTCGAACAGGCGGTCCTGCGGTTCGGGATCGTCAACGCCCAGGCGGCTAAGCGTGGCCTCGGCGATCATGGCCAACGCGTCGCCGCCCACATCTGATAGACCCGATGGCGACGCTGGGCCGTCTCCGTGGTGTCAGTCGACGACCTTCAGGTCGTTGAGGGCGACGTCGCCGTTCTGGCTCGAGAAGCGCGGCGCCGTTCCGTTGGTTTGCTGGACGCCGGAGATCCGGTGATCGCCGCTGTCGTAGGTGGTGCGCTGGCCGTCGATCTCGACGAGGAGACGGTGAGCATCGGGGAAGAACGCGTAGCGCATGTCATTCTGGCCGCCGCTGCTGGCGGGTTGGCCGAGCTCCCGTGGCCACCAAGGCTCGGTGCCCTTCATCGGCTCCATGGGCTTCATCGGCTCCATGGGTTTCATCGGCTCCATGGGTTTCATCGGCTCCATGGGTTTCATCGGCTTCATCGGTTCCACGCGGCGTCTCCTTGGCGTTGGGATGGGAAGGCTTGGCTACGCTCGAACGCCGCGAAGGTTGCACCGCACCCACGTGCGGCATTGAATTTCCGCCCCCCCACGCGCATATCGCGCGCATTCGGGTAGCCCCGTCGCAGTGGCACCGTCGGGGATGTCCCGGCGGGGACGCCCGTTCCGGTATACCCTTCCCATCACACCATTCGGAGGCGGACCCTTGAGCGACACCGTGGAGCGGCACGAATTCGGTTCCGAGGTCGGGCGCCTGTTGGACCTCGTGGTCCACGCCCTCTATTCCGACCGTGAGATCTTCCTACGCGAACTCGTGGCGAATTCGGCCGACGCCATGGACCGGCGCCGCTTCGAGGCCCTCACGGATGCGGCCTCCGCCCTGCCGCCCGACGCCAAGATCCGCATCGTCCCCGACAAGGACGCCCGCACCCTGACCCTGTCGGATGCCGGCATCGGCATGACCAAGGCCGAGCTCGCTCAGAACCTCGGCACCATCGCGCGCTCGGGCACGCGCGCCTTCAGCCAGTCCCTCGGGGACGCCAAGGCGGAGGACCGGCCGAGCCTCATCGGCCAGTTCGGCGTCGGTTTCTACTCCGCCTTCATGGTTGCCGACCGTGTCACCGTCACGTCGCGCCGTGCCGGATCGGACGAGGCCTGGACCTGGGCCTCGGAAGGTCAGGGCAGCTACACCCTCGAGCCGGCGACGCGCCCCGAGCCCGGTACCGACATCGTGCTCCACCTGAAGGAGGATGCCGGCGAGTACCTCGAAGGCTACCGACTCGACCACGTCGTGCGCAAATGGGCCGACCACATCACCGTACCCATCGCCCTCGTCGAGGAGGGCAAGGAGGAGACGATCAACCAGGGCACCGCCCTGTGGCGCAAGGCGAAATCCGAGATCACGCCCGAGCAGTACACGGCGTTCTACCGCCATGTCGGCATGAACTTCGATGAGCCGTGGGCGACCCTGCACTGGCGGGCCGAAGGCGCCCTCGAATTCTCGGCGCTGCTGTTCGTACCCGGCATGAAGCCGTTCCAGGCCGTGGAGAACGAGCGCGCCAGCAAGGTGCGCCTGCACGTCCGGCGCATGTTCATCACCGACGAGGCCGAACTGCTGCCCTCCTGGCTGCGATTCGTCCAGGGCGTGGTCGACACCGAAGACCTGCCGCTCAACGTCTCCCGCGAGATGCTGCAGGCGACTCCGGTGCTCACCAAGATCCGCCGCGCGGTGACGGGCCGAGTCCTGACCGAGCTCACCAACCGGGCCAAGGACGCGGAGGGCTACACGCCGTTCTGGGAGAACTTCGGCCCCGTCCTCAAGGAGGGCATCTACGAGGACCATGAGCGCCGGGCCGAGATCGCCCCGCTCCTGCGCTTCCACTCTTCCGCCGTGGAGGGGTGGACCTCGCTCCCCGATTACGTGGCGCGGATGAAGGACGGCCAGGAGGCGATCTACTACCTCGTCGCCGACGATGCCGACGCCCTGCGGAATTCGCCCCAGCTCGAAGGCTTCCGCGCCCGCGGCGTCGAGGTGCTGCTGCTCTCCGACCATGTCGACGCGTTCTGGCCCGAAACCCTCGGCCGGTTCGACGACAAACCCCTGCGTTCCATCACGCAGGGCGCTGTCGACCTCGCGAAGTTCGCTGGCGTTGAAGACGGCGCCGAGGTCTCGGCCTCCGTCGAGGCCCTGGTGACGGCGTTGAAGGCTGCGCTGACGGCGGACGTCTCCGAGGTGCGCGCCACGGGCCGCCTGGTCGAGAGCGCCGTGGTGCTTTCCGCCTCCGGCGCCGGGCCGGATCTGCAGATGCAGCGGCTCCTGCGCCGGGCCGGGCGCGGCGGCGGCAGTCTGCCGGTCCTCGAGATCAATCCGCGCCATCCCCTGATCCGGTCGCTGGCCGACCGGGTCGCGGCGGAGGCCGACATTTCGGATGCCGCCGGCACCCTCCTCGACCTCGCCCGGGTCCAGGACGGCGACACGCCGCGCGACCCCGTCGCCTTCGCTCGCAAGGTGGCGGCCGCCCTGGCCGACGCCTCGACCGGCCCTTCGACAACCGCCGCATGATCGCACGGCGCGCCCGACCCGGCTCCATCGCGCGGGCTCGGGCGCGCCGGATCCCGTGAAGATCCTGCTTCCCACCCTGTACGACACCCGCGGTGGCTCCACGCGGGTGCTGCTCGCGGCGGCGGAGGCCCTCCGCCCCGCCCATGCCGTCACCGTGCGGGCGCCCCTCGCGGAGGCCGACGAGCGCAGCCCGGCGCTGTTCCCGTCCCGGCCGCTCTCGAGCCGATGGCGCAAGCTCGCCGTTCTGCCGCGCTTCGCCGGTCTCGTGGCGCGCGAAACCCTGGCCCTCCGCCGCCTGCGTCCGGACGTGATCCACGTCCACGACGAGCCGTCCCTCTACGTCTACGGCCTCGCTGCCCGGAGCCTGCGTCCACGCCCCTTCGTGCTCTGGCACCTCCACGCCGATGCCGGCCGGGGCCGTGCAGCGCGCCTCCGCGTCGCCCTGGCGGACGCCTGCATCCGCATCAGCCCCCACATCGCGCCGCCGGTGGGCTTGCCGGCGGTCCTGATCCCGAACCCGCTTCCGCCACTTGCCCCGTTGCCGACGCCGCAGGGCGATCCTCTGTCGACCCTCGCGGTGGTCGGTGCCCTCGTGCCGCGCAAGGGCCAGGATCTCGCCGTGGAGGCCCTCGCTCGCCTTCGGACGGTGTATCCGCAGGCCCATCTGACCCTGGTCGGGCCGGAACTCGATGCGGACTTCGCCGCCCTGCTGCGCGCCCGGATCGCCACCCTGAACCTCGACGCAGCCGTCACGTTCGCGGGCGAACGTGCGTCGGACACCGCATTCGCCGGAATCGGTCTCGCGGTCTTTCCCTCCCGCGCCGAAGCCCAGCCCCTCGCCCTGGTGGAGGCCCTCGCCCGCGGCCTCCCCATCGCGGCGAGCGACATCCCCGCCCACCGCGCCCTCCTGGCGGGGACGGAGGCCGACATTGACAGCCTCGTCGCCCTGATACCGGATTCCCTCGCCGCCGCGATCCTGGCCGCCGCCCGAACGCCCCCACCCACCAACCTCGCCGCCCGCATCCGCGACCGCCACGACGCCACCCGCTTCGCCGAGACCCTGCGGGCGCAAATGAACACCTTTCGCGCCGCGCCCTGAGCGCCGCGACTTTTCTCCCTCGCCCGCCTTGTGACTCTCACACGACCCATGCTAAGCCGCGCTCGTCTCATTGAGGCCCCCGCGGAGAGGTGGCAGAGCGGTTGAATGCACCGCACTCGAAATGCGGCATGCCTGCAAGGGCATCGGGGGTTCGAATCCCCCCCTCTCCGCCAAAACACCTGAAAAGCCTTATTTTTCAGACATCTCCAAGGGAAACAGCGACTTCGCGGCCGTCCGGTGGTACACACGGGTGGTACACACGTGGTTCTCGCTATGTCGCGTCCCTGGCCCCATCCCAAGACCGGCGTCTTCTGGTTCCGTAAGCGGGTCCCGAAGGACCTCCTGGCGCTCGTCGGCAAGCGCGAGGAGAAGGCCAGCCTCGGGACGAAGGAGGTCGGCGAGGCCAAACGCCGCCATGCCGCGCACGCCGCGCAGGTCGAGGTTCGCTGGGCGAGCCTGCGGGCCGGCGTGCGGGACCTGAGTCTTCTCGAAATCCACGCCATCGCGGGCGAGTTCTACGAGGGCCGCATCCCCGAGTTCCAGGCGGGTGATTTCTCGCCGTTTTTCAACCTAGCCTCGGCCGGGATGATCGAGCGGTACGTCAAGGATCCCAGCGCGGAGCATCGCAAGGCATTCCTTGGCTTGCACGGCAAGGAGATCGAAGCCCACTTTGCGCGGAAGGGCCTCCGGGTGGATCCGCAGACGCGCGTGACCCTGGATTACGCGATCGCCAAGGCGATCCTTCAGGCCGTCGAGCAGAGTGCGAAGTATCTCGACGGGGATTTCCGGCCCGATCCGATGGCGGGACGTTTCCCGAAAATCGTCGACAAGCCCCCGACGACCGTCCTGCCATTGGATGAATGGTTCGCCGCGTACGCCAAGGCCTCGGAGCTCGCGCCCTCCACCCAGAAACGGTGGCGGCCGGCGCTGGCGACGCTGGGCACCTACATCGGCCACGACGACCTCGCCCGCGTCACGCCGGACAACGTCGCCGATTGGGTCGACGACCTCGCCCGAGGCGGACGCCGCTCCAAGACCATCCGCGACGTGTACCTTGCCTCGGCGAAGGCGCTGTTCGGCTGGTTGAAGGGCACCCGGAAGGTCGCGGTCAATCCTTGCGAGGGCTTGCGGGTGAAGGTGGTCGAGGGGCCCGTGCTACGCGACCGTTCCTTCACCGAAGCGGAGGCGTCCACCATCCTGGCGGCGGCCCTTGCGCCCCACGGGGGGCGTCTCAGCGCCGAGCACGCGGCGGCCCGCCGATGGGTCCCCTGGCTATGCGCCTACACCGGCGCGCGGGTCGGCGAGATCACCCAACTGCGCCGAAAGGACGTACGCCACGAGGATGGCGTACCGTTCATCCACATCACGCCCGACGCGGGCACAGTAAAGACGAACCGGTTCCGAAACGTGCCGATCCATCCGCACCTAATCGAGATGGGCTTCCTCGACTATGTCGGCACACGCCCGGGGGCGCTGTTCTACGACCCGAAACGAGGCCGCGGCGGCTCGGATGCCAACCCGATCTCGAAGAAGGTCGGGGAACGGCTCGCGGCTTGGGTGCGGAAGCTGGGGATCACCGACGTCGGGGTGGACCCGAACCACGGCTGGCGCCACGGCTTCAAGACACGCGGCCGGAGGGGCGGTATGCGGGACTCAGTCCTCGATGCGATCCAGGGGCACGTGCCGCAGACTGAGGGCGGCAAGTATGGAGAATTCCCAGTCGACGTAATGGCCAACGAGATGAAGGCGTTCCCAAGATACGCCGTCCGCTCGACCACCAAAGAAGCTGTTGCCGCGTAGCATTGGCTAGACCAAGGCTTAGATCCGCTCGGCGATACCTAGCTCAACGAGTGCGGATCACTGAGCCGCGAGATCCTGCCGGTCGGTGGAGCAGCGGGCGTAGCCGATCAGGATCGTCGTCATGGCGGGAAGTGTACGTTTAGGCCCCCGCCATTGGAAGGATCAGCGTACGGGTCTTGTGAGACGATGCCTCCCTCGGGCGGGAGGCGTCCCGAGGGACGGGTCCCGGGTGTCCGTTGGACGACCGTCTATCGGACACCCGGGAATGACCGGGTTGGGTGGATTTCTGCCGGTCCGCTTCCAGAGAGCGGATGCAAGGAAGCGGACATAGCCGCTGAGACCGCTCGCGACCCGACCTTGTCGTCTGATCCGTTCCACACAAGAACCGAAAGCGGCCGATCGGCCCCTTATCTTGCGGCCGCCTAATACGCGGACAAAGTACCTTGAAACAGTGCGTGCAGAAGGAAGCTCGACTGCCCTACGCCGGCTCCTTGGCGAGCGCGTCGAGGGCTTGGGCGAAGCCGAGGAACGACAGTGGGATCGCGACCTCCTGGCCCGCGGCGTTCTTGAACGTGATGCGGCCGGGTTCCGCCGCCAACCGCCAGCGCTTGAGCCAATCTTCCCTAGCGGCCGCCTCGGCGACGCACCCACCGGGGAGGCAGCGGCGCCATGCGAGTTCGACGCCGGTGGTATCCTTCTCGTCCAGAACAACCCGCACGCTGCTCGGCAGGGCGACGTTGGGCGGCAGGATCGCGGTGACCTGCAAGGGTTCTCCCGGCCCCAGGCGGCCGACGGCGATCTGGGCGATCGGCTGAGGCTGTCCCTGAATCTGCATAGTCTGGGCCGCCTCGCAGATCCGCACCGGCTTGTCGCCTCCGCCACGCTGACATCGAACCACCCAGTCGCCGAAGCTCGCCGTCGTGCTGCCGGGCTCCGTCGGAACCGCCACCGCCCTGGCGGGGGCCGCGGGTGCGGCGGCTTTGCCGGTCTGTGCACCGGCTGGCCCGGACACGATCAAGGCACAGGTCAGGCCGAGGAGACGAGCGGTGGAGATCTGACGCATGGGGGAACTCGCTTAAGCGAAACGTGGCACACGAGTGCAGGTCCGATGGCCCCACAAGCAGCCGGAGCCCGCAGACCGGACAAGAATCGGCCCGCTCATCCGACGCGCGGGCCGAGGCGTTCTGGTTTGCGGCTTCCTAGAACCGCAGGGTGAAGTTGCCCTTCACGCCGTGATCCTGGGCCCGGGTGCCGACCTGACCGGTATAGGCCACCCCGAGGGTCGTCCCACGAGCGACCTGCCAGTCGAGGCCGGCCTGGCCCACCACGGCGTCCCGATCGATGGGGATACCGGCGGTGACGAAAGACTGCCCGCCTGAGAAGGCGAGTAGCGCCGAGGGCACCACATCGCCGTAGGCCCGGCGATAGCCGACGAGCGCCCGCACCAGGATGGGCAGGTCGCTGCCGAGCACTGCGCCGAGCTGAGCCTCCGCCCGCACGCCGACCGTGGAGGTCGCCAGATCGTAGTCCCGGCCCGCTGCCGTCAGGGCCGAGGCCCCACCGGTCTCGTTGAAGGCATTCCGGCCAATGCGGATCACCGCACCGCCTAGGAAGGGCTCGACGTAGCCGAGGGCGGTGCCGAACCGGTAGCCAGTCTCGGCGAAGCCCTGGGCCGTGCTTCCGCCGTAACGGGCACCGGCGTTCTCGCCGACACCGGCGAAGATCACGGCGCGGCGGGTGGTCAGGCTGTTGCCGCCGTAGGAAGCGCCGAGCCGCACCTGCAGCGGGCCAGCGCCGCCGCCCGCATAGAGCGCACCGTAGCCGCTCTCGACGCTGCCCGTGGACAGACGCCCGGTGATGTCGAGGTTGGTGATGGTGTAGCCGCCGGCCGCACCGATGCGCCAGTCGTTCTCGACCCGGGCATCGGCGCCGAGGACGAAGCCGCTGGTCTGACGGTCTAGGCGGGCGGCGTTGCCGTTCGTGGCGGTCGAGCCGAAGGCACCGAAGCCCTGGCCCCAGGCCGTGATCGGCTGCGGATCGACGAAGCGGGCCGGCACCATCGACAGGCTCGGCGCGCGGCCGGGCAGGTCGGCGGTATAGGCTGCCGGTACGGTGGTGCCGGGTGCGAAGCGCTGGCCGATGCCCTGGCTGCCGACACCGCTGCCGAAGCCGGCGGAATCACCCCAGCGCAGGCGGTCGAGGACCGCTTCGCGGATCAGCGTCGCCGTTTCGAACTGCGCCGTGATGGCGCTGGCGTGGATCTCCCCCGACAGCGCGTCGTAGGCCGCCCGCGATTGCGGCGCCGACAGCACCGCGATGGCGTCGTAGAGTCGGGCGCCGGGCCCCGTCGCCTGGGCGGCGGCCGCGACGGCGCCCTGGTTGCGCGTCTGCGCGGTGGTGCCGAACGCGATGTCGTTGCGGGCGAGCTGCAGGGTGACGTCGGTGTTGCCGTAAGCCAGGGTCGGCGTCAGGAAGGCGAAGTTCGCAGTGACGTTCGCGAACTGCCCCGTGAGGCCGCCTGCCGCCGTCAGGATGGTGTAGCGCGTGCTCGGCGCGTAGAGGCCGGGCTGGGCCGTGACCTGCACGGTGCCGCCCTGCAGGGCAGCGGTGCCCGACGCGACGATCCGGTCCGACTGGCCCGAGGCCGTGGCGTCGAGCTGGTACAGCGACTGGCTCGCGAACAGGATGTTGCCGGCGACCCGAAGGGTCCCGACCGTGCCCGGGCTCGCGCCCGGTGCGACCGCACCGCCGCCGTTGACGACCACGCCACCGACGACACCGGTGCCGCCGAGGCTCGCTGCGCTCGCGACGGTGACCACGGAGTTGGCGAGGCTGCCGTTGACGCTGAGGCGCCCTGCCGAGATCAGGGTCGCGCCCGACAGGGTGCCGGTTCCCGTATAGGTCAGGCTGCCGGCGCCCTGCTTGATGAAGCGGCCGGTGCCGTTGATCGTGTCGCTCAAGGTGGCGTCGCCGGCCTGATCGATCACCAGGGTGTTGTTGTTGGTCACGGGGCCGCCGCCGAGATTGGCCGCCGACGCCACCAGGGTTCCGGACAGGATGGTGGTGCCCCCCGTGAAGGTGTTGGCGCCGGTCAGCGTCAGGGTGCCGGTGCCGGCCTTGACCAGCGCGGTCGTCGCCGCGCCGTCCGTGATGGTGCCCGCATACGTGGTGGTGTCGTCGCCGGCGGCCGTGAGGGTGCCGTTGCGGAGCACCGCCGCGATGTTGGTGCCCGACAGCGAACCGACGCTGAGCGCCGTTCCGCCGAGGTCGACGGTTCCGTCGTTGGACAGGCGCGTCACGCCCGAGAGTGGCCCGGTCAGGGTGAAGCTGGCGCCCGCGAGGTTGGTGACCGACCCGGCGATCCGCCCGGACGCCGTCACCGTGGCGGCATTGGTCAGCGCACCGTTGAGGGTCCCGGTGGTGGCGAGGCTGCCACCCGTCACCGCCACGGCGCCGTTGATCGCGCCGGTGTTCGTGGTGGTGCCGGCAAGGTTGCTCAGGCCGCCGTTGAGCGTTCCCGCGTTGGTGAAGCCGCCGCTGTTGGCGACGCCGCCGTTGACGGTGCCGGTGTTCGACAGCGTGCCCGCATTGGCGATCGGCGCGGAGGCCGTGGTCCAGGTGCCGCCGTTGGCGAGGGTGCCGCCCACGTCGTTGCGGGCGTTGCCCTGCCACAGGCCGGCATTCGTGAGGCTGGCGGTGTTGGCGGTGAGATTGCCGTTCCAGACGCCGGTGGCGCGGTTGGCGAGGGTGCCCGGGCCGGCATTGCTCACGTCGGCATTGTAGGTGCCGTCGTTGACGACACGGCCCGTGTTGGCAAGGGCATCCGTGATGGTGCCGCCCTGCGCGACGGTGATCGCGCCGGAATTGACGATGCCGGCGGGCGCCGTGAGAGCGCCGCCCGACGCCACGGTGAGGCCGCCCGCATTGGTGAGCAGGCCGGCGAGATCGTAGGTGCCGGAGACCGCGAGCGTCGCGGCGGCCGCGTTGCTGAGCGTGCCGTTGCCCGCGACCCGGCCGGTGATGGAGAGGGTGCCGGCCGTGTTGAGAACGGCGCCGTCGATGCGCCCGGCCAGGGCCGTCACGTCGCCGGTGTTGGACAGCCCGCCCGCGAGGGTGCCGGAAGTCAGGACGGTGCCGCCGTTGGCGAGGGCTCCCGCCACGCTGCCGGTGTTGGTGAAGATCCCGGCGTTGCCGACACCGCCGGCGAGGCTGCCGGTGTTGATCAGCCCGCCCGCCTGCACCCGGGTCGTGCCGGTGGAGGTGTTGGCACCCGAGAGCGTCAGGGTGCCGGCCCCGGTCTTGGTCAGGGCGGTCGTACCGGTGATCGCGCCGGCAAAGGCCGTCGATGCGCCGTCCGAGCCGGCGCTGAGCGTGCCGCCGTTGACGATGCGGGCGCCTGCATTCGTGCCCGCGAGCGACCCGATGCCGAGGTCGTTGCCGCCGAGATCGACCGTTCCGTCGTTGGTCAGGCGCCCGATGCCGGTGAGCGCGCCGGTCTGGATGAAGGCCGCGCCCGCCTGGTTGGCCACCGGGCCGTTGAGCTGGCCCTGCGCCCGGATCGTTCCGCCGTTGGCGACCGCTCCGTTGACGATGCCGGTGGTGGTGAGGCTACCGCTGACGATCGTGGCGCCGCCGTTGATCGTGCCGGCGTTGGTGGTCGCCCCCGTGGCGTTGACGAGGCCGCCGTTGATCGTGCCCGTGTTGGCGAGGCGGCCCGTGTTGGACGCCCGCGCCGCCACGGTCCCGCTGTTGCTGGCGCTGCCCGCATTGGTCAGGCCGGCGCCGAGGGTGCCGGCGTTGACGAGGCTGGCCCCCGTATCGACCGTCACGGCGGAGGCGAGGGCGCCGCCAGCCGCGACGACGAGGGTGCCCGCCGCCGCCTGGGTCGGTCCCGTATAGGTGCTGGCCCCGGTGAGCGTCAGGGTTCCGGTGCCGAGCTTGTTCAGGCCGATCTCCCCGGTGGCGCCGGTGAGCGCGTTGGCGATGGTGGCGCCGACGCCGGCATCGACGTTGACGAAGCTGCGGGTCGGCGACGTGACGTCGCCCAGGAGCGTGAGGGTGCCGGCCCCGGCGAGCGCGTAGCCGTCCGTGGTGAACTGCAGGCCCTGGACGCCCTGCGCGCCCGCGACCGTGACGACGCCGGCCGTGCCGGAGAAGATGCCGACGCCCGAGCGCCAGGCGGTGTTGGCGTCGCCCGTCACCGTCGTCCAGTTCGTGGCCCCGGCCGCCCAGGTGCCGCTGCCGCCCTGCACGCCCGCGAGGGCGCCGCCCGTGTCGGCCCCGTCCCAGAACTGCACCGCCTGACCGCCCCCTGTGCCGCCCGGCGTGACCGGAATCACCGGCGTGCCGGGATTGACCGGCGTCACGGGCGTCACCGGTGTGACGGGCCCCGCTCCGCCCCCACCGCCGCCGCCGCCCGCATTGGCGTTGGCGATCAGCAGGTTCACCTGGTTCGGCACGGTGGTGAAGACGCTGGCCGTCGAGGTGGTGCCCGTCGGCGTCAGCACGGTGCCGAAGGCGCCCGTGAGGGCGCCGCCGTAATCGAACAGCCGGTAGACGCCTGAGACCGGCGCGACGGCGGCGTTCGCGGCCGAGACCAGGCTCAGGGTGCCGCCGAGCTGCAGGTTGCCGCGGACGACGATGAGGTCGTTGTTCAGGCCTCCGACGACGCCCGGTGCCCCGAGCTCGAACAGCGAGGTCGAGCCGGCGTTGAGCGTGTAGTTGCCGCCGATGGTGAGGGTCCCGGGCGAATTGCCGGCCGAGACGGTGGCGCCGGTGTTGACGACGACCGAACCCGCGATGGTGCCGGTGCCGTTCAGGGTCGCGCCGGTGGCGACGTTGACCGTGGCGGCGTTCCCTGCCGTGTCCCCAAGGGTCCCGTTGACGGCGAGCGTCCCGGCGGTGACGTTGACCGTGCCGGTGAACTGGTTGGTGACGCCGTTGACGCCCGTCAGGGTGAGCCGCGCCGCGCCGCCCTTGTTGAGCGTGCCCGCGCCGGTGACGACATTGGCAAGGGCGAGGTCCGCCGTGCGGTCGACGGACAGGGTGCTGCCCGCGTTCACGACGGCGAGGTTGCCGGTGACCGTCCCGGCATTGTTGCCGACGACAAGCGTGCCGCCGTCGATCTGGATTGCGTTGGCGCCCGCCCCGCCGGTGGTCGCGAGGGTGCCGTTGTTGACGAGGGCCGTCGTGCCGGTGCCCGCGACCCGCAGGCCGATGGCGCCCTGCACGGTGATCCCGTTGGCCACCGTTGCGGTGTTGCCGACATTGTTGCCGGTGAGGAACACGCCCGCATTGCCCGCGCCGCCGGCCGCGATGGCGCCGTTGGCGGTCACCGCGACGGCGCCGGTGGTGCCGGTGGCGACGAGGCCGGAGCCGTTGGTGGTGGCGATCGCGCCGGAGGTCACCGTGACCGTGACGGTACCGTTCACGGTGCTGGCGGCGATGCCGTTGCCGCCAGTGCTAGTGATGTTGCCGCCAGTGACGACGCTGACGGTGCCCGTTCCGGTGCTGCTGGTCTGGATCGCATTACCCGCGCCCGAGACGGCGCCGAGGGCGGCCCCTGTCGTGCCGAGGACGACATTGCCGCCGTTGCTGACTGCCCGGATGCCGAAGCCGCCGGTGCCTGTGACCGAACCGGTGCCGGTGATGGAGATGGCACTGGCCGTGGTGAGGTTGGCGTCGATGCCGTTGACGCCGCTGATCGAACCCGTACCCGTGTTGGTGATCGCGACCGCGCCCGTTAGTGCGAAGACACCACTCTGGTTCGCCGCAGTGACGCCGCCGGTGTTGTTCAATGTGCCGCCCTGCAGCGCCACGCCCTGGTTGCTGGCGGTGATCGTTCCGGCATTGTTGAAGATCGCGCCGGAGTTCACGAGCACGGCGGCTTGGGCCTGCCCACCCGTTGCGCCCGGGACCAGCCCGGCCACGCCGGCCGTGTTCGAAGAACCGCCCGTGCCGAGAGCGAGCGTGCCCTGGTTGGCGACCAGCGCGCCCCCGGTCATCGCGCCGGTCAGCGTCTGCGTGCCGGTGCCGGTCTTGGCGAGGATGCCTGTGTTGTTGGCGTTGATCGCGCCGGCGTAGGTGCCATCCGTGGTGTTGTCGCCGCCCACCGTCAGCGTGGTGCCGGCCGCGATGTTGACGGTGCTGCTAGTGTTCCCGCCGGAGAGCGAGCCGATCGTCTCGCTGGTCTGCGCCTGCAACGTCGCCGCCGTGCTTGCGACGTTACCGAACGTCACCCGGCTCGTGTTGGCAAGGGCGGTACCGGCGGCGTTGTTCAGCGTGAGGGTGCCGGCATTGATCGTCGTCGCGCCGGTGTAGGTGTTGACGCCCGTGAGCGTGACCGTGCCCGCGCCGTCCTTGGTGAAGGTGCCCGTGCCCGTGGCGATGGCGCCGGAAATCGTAGTCGCGCCCGCGCCGCCCACGGTCAGGTTCTGGTTCGCGCCGCCGATGCCCCCCGACAGCGTCAGCGTGCCGGCGTCCGAATTGATACGGCTTGCGCCGGCCAGGATGATCGCACCGGCATAGGTGTTGGCGCCGGAAACGTTCTGGAGCGCGCCGTTGCTGCCGGTGGAGCCGTTGCCTGCGAGGCTCAAAGCCTCGCCGGTCACCGTGATGTTGTTCTGAAGCTGAAGCGTGCCGCTCGATTGCACGGTCGTACCGGCCGCCGTCGTGCCGAGCGCGGTTGCGTTCTGGATGTTGAGGATGCCGCCCGAGATCGTCGTGGCGCCGCTGTAGGTGTTGGCGCCACTGAGCACGAAGGTGCCAGTGTCGAGCTTGTTGACTGAGGTCGAGCCCGAGATGACGGCGCCATAGGCACCGGCGGCGCCGTTGGGGGCGGTGCCGTCACCAGTGCCGCGCAGGTTCAGCGTGTTGCTGCCGGTGCCGAGGGCGATCGCGCCCACGGTCGCCGCGGCGTTGGTGCCGGCGGCCTGCAGCACGACGGTCTGCCCGGTCACAGGATCGGTGGTTGTGGCGCCCGTGCCGTTGGTCCCGGTACCTGTGTAGATCGAGACGGTATCGTTGCCGCCGGTGCCGAGGATCGAGCCCGTCGCCGATCCGGCGTAGAGGTTGGCGGTCAGCGCCCCGCTGCCGAAGGCGGTGATCCCGAGCGCCCCGCTGCCGATCGAACCATAGTTGTCCACGGTCAGCGTCCCGGCGCCCACCGCGATGCCAGAATTCATGGTGCTGGTGATCGTGCCGGCGTTCAGCACGGTCGAGGCGCCGCTCCGGACGACGACGCCGTTGCTACTATCGCCCGAGATCGTACCGCCGCCGAGGTTGGTCAACGTCAGCGCTGCACTGGAGTCGATACCGTGAACGGCGCCCTGGATCGCGCCGCTGTTGGTGATCGTGCCGCCGTTGTTGAGTTTGACGCCGACGCTGCCGGTGCCGCCCTGGATCGTGCCGCTGTTGGTGATGCGGCTGCCCGCGCCTGCGATCGCGATGCCGGCGGCGTTCGCTGCCTGGATCGTGCCGGTGTTCGTGATCATGGCCACGCCAAGCACGGTCACGCCGTCGTTGAAGCCGCCGGCGGTGGTTGTGATCTGGCCGGCGTTGGTCAGGATCAGATTGCCGCTGGCGTAGACCCCGGCGCCGTTGCCGGTCCCGTTGTCCGCCGTCCCCGTGTGGCGGATGATGCCGCCCTGCTGGTTGTCGACGGTGCCGGCGGCCCCGAGGCTGACGCCGCGTCCGCCGCTGTCGATCACGCCGCCGTTCTGGTTGGTGACCGTGCCGCCGGCCCGGAGCTGGATCCCGGCGACGCCGCCCGCGGTGATCGTGTTGTCGGCGTTGAGGGTGCCCGAGGCGATCCGGCCGGCGTTGGTGATCCGGTCGGCGGCGTTCGAGCCCACCGCGCCGTACCGGCCGACGATCGTGCCGCCGGCCTGGTTGATCAGGGTCAGCGCGCCGCCGCCGTCGCTGCCGACGCCGTAGCCGTTCCCGGAGTTGCTGGCGTTCTGCCCGTAGATGACGCCGGTGCCGGCGTTCGTGACGGTGAGCGCGCCCGTGCCGTGCTGGGTCACGCCATCGAAGTCGATGCCCTGGATCCGGCCGGCGTTGCCCACGGTGAACGCGCCGGTGACGTTGCCCTGGAGCTGGATGACGCCGCTGGCCTGGCCCACGATCTCCGCGTTCGCGGCGTTGTTGACGGTGGTGCCCACGGTGGTGCTGGTCGTGACGGCGTTGATGCCGCCCACGCCACCGATGACGCGCACGCTGCCCTGGTTGGTGAAGGTGCCGCCGTTCAGGACGACGCCGTTGGCGGCGGCGACGTAGCTGCCCGTGGCCGCGATCGTGACGTTCGAAGCGTCCGCGACGGTGAAGCCGCCGGTCTGCGTGAGTGCTCCACCGAAGGTCGCAGTGCTGCCGCCCGTCAGGCCGGCGACGACGAGCCCGCCAGCACCGTTGATGGCCCCAGAATACGTCGTCGAGGTGTTCGCGCCGCCCGTCGTGAGGGTCTGGCCCGGACGGATCACCACCGTGCCGCCCGTCCCCGCGAGCGAGCCGACGGTCTCGGATGCGGTCACGTCGAACGTGCCGCCGGGCGAAAGCACCACCGCGCCGGTGTTGGCGATGGCGTTTCCGCCCGAAATGCGGAGGATGCCGGCGTTGATCGTCGTCGCGCCCGAATAGGTGTTGGCGCCGGTTAGGGTGAGGGTGCCGGCTCCGAGTTGCTGGACCCCCCCCGTGCCGCCGATGACGTTGGCGATGCTGATCGTCGTGCCGGCAGACGCGTTGTTAACGATGCCGTCACCGCCAAAATTCACGCGTGCGCCGGTGATCGTGTAGTTCTGAGCGTCCGTGTTGAAGATCCAGCTAGCCGGCGCGATCGGTCCGGCTGAGACGTTGACGGCTGGGACACCCGTGGCGGCGAAGACGGCCGACTGGCCGGCGGCGGTCGGAGCCGTTCCGGTGCTCCAATTGGTGCCGAGGTTGTAATCGCCGGTCGTCGTGGTGGCGCCTGGGTTTCCTGCGCCTCCCCATGTCGATGATTGCGCGTGGGCCATGCCGGTGCCGACGGCGAGGGACGCGGCCACCAGCCCCGAACGGGCGAGCACGCCACGCGCCCGGATCGCCAACACCGCGACCGCGCGCAGGGTCTCCTGTAACTTCCGCCGCCCGATCCGGGCTGCTGGGCGGACCTTCCGGATGCGCAGGGGGTTCAACCGGGCAACGAGGGCGGCCGGGGTCTCGACAGCGAGGGTCAGCAGGCGACCGATCCGCTCCCGTAACAGCGACGCGGCCACATGCAGTACGGTCGGCTTGGGCGCTGGACGGGTGCGGAACCCGACCAAGGCCGTGGAGGCGAGCAGGAGGCCGCGGCCCCAGAGGCGTGCCGATCCGGCGGTGCTGTCGACGCTCATCATACCCGGTCCCAGACGCTGACTCGCGCTGTCGCCGTTCCCCTTCGGACGGAAGGATCGAGGCACGCGCGCCCCTCGCTGGTACAGAAGTGTACGGAGCTGCGCGTTGTCTGAGCGTCCCAAACTTCACGCAGGAGCCAACCGCACTGTTCGGGACGGACGATGTGGTTTNCAATGCCGTCACCGCGGAATCCATGGGCGTCGATGTCTCGCGCGAAAAGCCCGACACCACGCGTCCCTCGCTGGTACAGAAGTGTACGGAGCTGCGCGTTGTCTGAGCGTCCCAAACTTCACGCAGGAGCCAACCGCACTGTTCGGGACGGACGATGTGGTTTTCGGGAGACATTGTCCCTTCGGATACGCCTCGTGCCGGTCGCGGGCGTCTTAGGCCTTCGACGACTTGCGGTTCAGGACCTCGACCCAGCCGCGCATGTGTTCNGAGACATTGTCCCTTCGGATACGCCTCGTGCCGGTCGCGGGCGTCTTAGGCCTTCGACGACTTGCGGTTCAGGACCTCGACCCAGCCGCGCATGTGTTCCGCCTTGAGATCTCCGATGGCCCCGCCCTGCGGGCGCAGCATGGCGTCGCGGAACTGGCCCGGCGGCACCCCGTAGGCCGCCACGAAAGCGCGCGAGCCGTGACTGGCCGATGAAAAGCCGAGGTTCCACGCCAGGGTCGCGATCGGGGTGTTCTCGTTGCCCCGCAGGATTACGGCGGGCAGTCGGGCCACCCGGCGGCGGACGATCTCGCCCTTGATGCCGCCGAACGGGGCAAAAGCTCGGTAGCGCGCACCGCGGAAAACCCCCAGCCGGACGAGATGATGCCGACGTAGAGTTCGCGGCGCCCGAGAGGGGTATCGATGAACAGCGAGACCCGAAGGGTCTGCGCGGCCTCTAACTCCTCGCCGTCCCTGTCCCGACCCAACTCGGTCATTCGAATTGAGCACCATGCTTTCCAACCGGGCGGACGCCGGTTGGCGGGAAGGAAGCACGCCTCGACAACTCCTTCGGTCTGTAGGCGATGAAATCACGGGCGGTACAGATCTCAACCGAATGCAACCATTCAGTCGTTTATAGTGCCGTACCAATTCCTCATTCGACCGGGGTGTAAAGCTTGAGCCGCCAAGATTGCGTCAGCTCGAAGAGCCGCCCGAAATTGATCCGGCGATTGTCCATAGATTTCCTTGAATGCACGTGATCCGTGGCTGATACTTGAGAAACCAATTTTTTCCGCAAAAAAGCCGATCGACGTTGATTTGTCCTGTTGGGATATCAGTAGTCGCAGACGAGCGGCACGCCGACGTTTGACGACCGTTTCGATGCCGCCGACGGCTTGCATCGCACGATACAAAGAAGATCGGGAAACACCGATGCTACGGGCGACAGCATCGGAGCTCAAATCTGCCGCGAGGTTGTTGTCGATGAAAATTTCTGCCCTGATGCGTCGCGATAACTCCAAATTGCTTTCGCCGACGGCGTCACTGTAGGCCGTATCGGATCTTCCCTGGACCTGGCCGAGCATACTGGTGATGACGTGACCAACCCCGGCGGCCGAGGTCTCGGGGAAGCTCGATGCACAGCGGATGAAAGAAAGCACGGCTTGGCCGAGCGAGCCTGTCTCACCTTTGGGAAGGATGCTTCCATGCAGATGGCGCACGTCCGGCGCGACAGCCTCGACTTGATCGCGGGCCAAGATGATCGTGACGAGATCACCGTCATCCACGATCGACCGCATCGGTTGGGTCGCGTCGAAGAGAACTGCGTCACCCGGGACAAGACGACGCTCCTCACCCGGCCGACCGCTCACGACCCGGCCGGATCGTAAGACTTGGAGATAGTAATGCTCGAAACCGTCGCGCCGAATGTGCGCGGGATCCCGCCTATGGTCGGCGCCGATGAGTTGCCGATCGTACAGCGTTAGGCGTCCGAAGTGTTGCGCGGCGATGGTTGCTTCGAATGTATCACCGAGGAGGTACGTCGCCGCCCCACTCGACTGGATCATATCGTGATAGAAGCCGAAGCTGTCGGCCGATGCCCTGCTTAGATGCCTCCGGTGGGGGGGCTTCGCCCGCAAGATGCCAGAATTTGTCATACTCTCGTCGGTCGGAGCTGTAGAACACGTCCACCGTGTAGCAGGATAGCCAAGTTGCGGCCAAACCACAGAGTTGTGATCGGCGCCCATGCCGCGCTGATCCTGATGTCGATAGGGCAATTCCGGAATCGCCCTATGGACGTCAGCAACGAGTCTTTGGAAGGTCCGCTCCTCACCCCTAGAGCTGCGTCCACTCAGATTGGGTCATAAGCGTCGTAGCCTGCGGCGGTGATGTAGTTTCGGCATTCGGTTGGACTGAAAGCGGCGAAGGCGTCCTTGATGGCCTGCCAGAGGTCGGGGACGGTGCGCGCGGCGGCCGTGCGCAGGAGGGCTTTCAGCTTGGCGAAGGCCTGTTCGATCGGGTTGAAGTCCGGCGAGTAGGCGGGGAGATAGAAGACCCGCGCGCCGGCCGCCTCGATGGCCTCGCGCACGCCGGCGACCTTGTGGACGTTCAGGTTGTCGAGGACGACGGTGTCGCCCAGCTTCAGCACCGGGACGAGGATGTCAGTGACATAAGCTCGGAAACGCTCACCGTTGGTCGCGCCATCGAACAGGGTAGTGGCGACGAGGCCGCTGGTGCGTAGGGCGGCGGTGACGGTGGTGGTCTTGTAATGCCCCCGGGGCACGAGGATGCGGCAGCGCTCGCTGCGCGGGGTCCGGCCATAGGTTCGGGCCATGTTCGTCGCGGCGGCAGTCTCATCGATGAACACGAGAGCGTCGGGATCGAGGCCGAGTTGATCCGAGAACCATGCCTCCCGGGCGGCCCTCACGTCCGCCCGCTCCTGCTCAGCTGCGTAGGCAGCCCCTTTTTACGGGTGATCCGATGCCGGGCAAAGAACCGCCACAACCCACTGACGCTCGTCCGGACGCCTTGCTCGGCCAGGGTATCGCGCAACTCCCGCAGGAACGCCTGCGGGTGGGCTTGGGAGGCCTGAAGGATCTGCTCGGCATGTGCCTCGATGGCGGGTGCGGGCCGCTCACCACAAGGCGACCGGGGCGCGATCTTGCCCTCCTCCAGGAAACGCTCGTGCCAACGAATCGCGCTGGATGCGCCGATACCGAAGCGCTTGGCCGCTTGGCGGCGCGAGGCTCCCGCTTCCACCGCCGCGATCACCCGCTCGCGCAGATCCAACGATAAGGCTGCCGGCATCCCGATCTCCTCAGAAAATCCAGCATCGAATCAGATCCGCAGCCCGCCCGCCATCCCCCACGATTCAACCTCGCCGGACACGGATCTAGCCGAGGTTGGGGGACGGCCAACGAAAGGCCGCTTTCGGGAAACGCCGATGGCTGTCGGTGCGGCTGGCATGGGTCGAGAGCGGAACGTCCGTTCGCCGATCGTCTACCGGACACCCTGGAATGGTTGGATGGGTGATCGCGCCGATCGGTATTTGAGCGGTGGTTCAACGACGCGGGCCCTTGCCCTATGGCAGATCGTCAAACCTCGCACGGGGCAGGAAACGGACTTACCCGCGCGAGGAAGCATCTTGCAGGCTTGTCGGGCATACCTTGCGACCCTGACGATCAGCGTGGAGGTCGCAACACCTCATCGGTGAACTGCGTGCAGTCTTTCCAGCCGTATCTCGGTAGCGCGCGTTTGACGATCAGCGGTCGGCAAATCTCCAGGGATTGCGCTCGGCTGTAGTACCGAGAGCATTGATCGAATGTCATCCACTCTATTTCTTTTCCTTCCTTGAGTTTCCCGGAATGCTCGCGGCAGGCTTTCTCGTTTTCAAGCTTCCAAACGACCAGCTTCGCAGCGGCAGTCTTTGCATCCTCTGCGGCTACGGCAGCCTGCCTCTTGTGCTCCGACCACTCAGACATCTTGAATGCACTGATCGCCAAGATGCAGGATCCGAGCGTTAGGACCATGGCTCGGACCGTTCGGCCGGTCCGATACTGCCGTCGGGCTAAAAATCGCCACACGAGAAATGGGATCAGGAAGAAACTCGTCAGTTCGGCAAAATTATCCGCGGCGAACTTGGCTACCGCTATCACGATGCCAACTATCATCATGAACAGTGGGGCGGCCAGTATCAACGGAAGCTGGGGCTGCGGAATGATGCGGACATGAATTTCTTGATCGCTCATGATTGATGCTCACCCCTCAGATCAAAGCGGCATCGTGTAGAGCCTGCGTCCAGTCGGGCAGCATTGTAGATCATTACTTTTTCTAACTTGCATTTCAAAATAAACGTTATTTGTGTCGAATTTGATGCTAATCGGCCCTTGCCCAATGACCTTGTAGATCTGGTGGGTTACACCCCAACCTCCGGTCTCGGATGCTTCCTCCGTTGTCACAGCAGATCTAAGCCTGGCATTGCCGGGGGATCCTGAGAGGTAATCGACAACAACGAGTGCGTGCTTGAGATCTGGAGAGTAGTAAACCTGAAAGATGGTGTCAGGTGCGATTTTGCAAAGCGTGCTGTTACCGCTTGAATCGACGCAGCCAAGCTTTTCGTCTCCCGTGAACCAGAATTTGGTTATGGCTGTGGCATAACCGCGATCGTCCATGGCGGTGGCCGCCAGGGGAAATAGCATAGCTATCAGTATAATTATGCAGCGACACATGATTTTATGTCCATTCGAACGTGAGATTTACAATCCTAAGAAATAGTGCGCGCGGTTCTCGACGGTTTGTTTCCGGAAGCCTCACGCGGACCATCGTAAGACGCTGAATGTCGCCGGTATCTCGCTGTCGAAGCTCATCGCATGATCGCCGGGCCGGCTCGTTACCGGATCCGATGAACAGCAGGAAAGCCAACGGTGCCGGGGCACCCTTCCAGCGAAGTCATCCAGAGCCGGGCGGTGGGACGCAGCGCCAGGGTGAACTTCCCCTTGCCAATCGGGCCGTCGTAGACCCCCATGACCCAGTCCCGCTCTGCCGGGGCGGTCCCTGACCGGGTGTAGCGATAGGGCGGATGCCCGGAGGTCTTGTCGTCACAGACGAGCCGCCAGCGCGTCACGGTCGTGGTTCGTTCGAACGTGAGCACGCCGGTCCTCGCCCTGTCGCCCGACGTTCCGGGCAGGTCGACGCGGAAGCGCTCGGGTCCGGCCGCATGGACGACGTTGGCAAGGAGAACCAGCGGGATCAGGAAAAAGCTGCGCATCCTGCCCTCAGTCGTCCATCGCGAGGTTGCCGTCGGTCCCCTTGAAGAAGCGTGCCTTCATCTTGGGGCGTTCGATGCCGTTGATCGTCACGGCGAACTCGCAGACGTGGCCGTCCTTGGCCTGGGCAGGGAGGCAGCTCGCCTTCCTCACGCCCGAGATGTCGGGAAGGGCGTCGTACCGGCCGGCGCTCCTGCCGCCGAGCTGCATGTTGGCCACGGCCACCTGCGCCGCCGGCATCCTGGCGAACACGTTGGACATCGCCTGCTGCATCGCCGCCGCCGACGGCTCGTCGCTGCAGGCGCCGAGGAGGGCGCAGGCCGCCACGGCGAGGAGCGGGGAATGGATTTTCGGGATCATGGGATTCGGTGTTCCTGGGCGAACGATGATCGTGAATGGAGGGCATGTCCCCACCCCGATGCCGCGCGGTCGGCGCGCCCCTGGGGAGGGGATCGTGGAAGGAATGGATTTGCGTGGGTAACGGCAGCGGCTCGGCCGACGGTCGCCGGGCACGTATTCGTCATGGATCGAGCGGTGGGTCGGCCGTCGCCGGCCCCTATCGCTGTTCCGCCATCGCCAGCGTCCCGTCGGGGAGAGGATAGAAGCGCGCGTTGTCCGTCACCGGCGCCTTTCCGTCGTAGGAGAGCTGGATGTCGCAGGCGAACCCGGGCTTTCCGTTCGCGGGGGCGCAGCCGATCTTTCGGAACGCGGTGATCCTCGGCATCGGGGCCACGCCCGGGCGCAGGGATCGATAGTTGGCCGCAAGCGCGGCCGAGGGGTTCATCCGTTCGTAGACCTGGACCAGCAGGCGCTGGGTGGCGTCCCGAAGCTGCTCCTCCGTCGGCTCGCCGACGCCGCAGGCGCCGAGCGAGACCATCGACAGGAAGGCGGCCAGGGCGCCGCTTCCGGCAAATCGTTTCATGGGAGTGTTCCGTTTCATAAGGAGGAGCGCGAGACGCCTCGAACGACGGCTCGCGCCGGAAGGGGGCGCGGGTGTCCGCCGATCCGCGGCCTAGCGCAGCAGCTGGAGGATGCCCTGCTGGGCAGTGTTGGCGAGCGAGAGCGCCGAGACCGCGAGCGAGTTGCGGGTCGACAGCGCCTGGGAGTTGGCCGCCTCCTCGTTCATGTCGGCGTCGGTGAGGTTGGCCGCGCCGGTGCCGAGGATGTTGCCGAGCTGCTTGGTGAAGTCCTGCCGGGTCTGCACGCTCGATAGGTTCGAGCCGAAGCCGGACTGCAGGCTCTTCAGGCTGGCGAGCGCCGTCTTCAGGGTGTCCTGCATCGAGGCCAGCCCCTTGTCCGTCTGGATGTTGAACTCGCCGGCACCCGGCGTGCCGTTCACCGCCGTGGCGATGCCGAGGCTGTCGGCGCTCAGGGTGCGGCCGGCCACCGAGAGCTTGGACTGGTCCTTGCCGGTCTTCTCGTTGAAGATCACGCTCAGGGTGTCGCCGCCCAACAGGTTGGTGCCGTTGAACCCGGAATCCTTGGCGATCTGGTCGATCTGGGTGCGCAGGTCGTTGAACTGCGAGGCGAGCGCCGTGCGTGCCGCCGAGGTCTTGTCGTTCGAGAGGCCGGTCGTATAGTCGGTGGCTTTCAAGCCGACGGCCACGTTGCCGCCTCCCGTCTGAGCCTTCGCGTCCGTCAGGGCCGCGGCGGCATCCGCGCCGCCGCCGACGCCGACCTGCAGCTTGTCCGAGTTGCCGGTGACCGTGAGCTTGCCGGCGTCGTCGACCGAGGCCGAGGCAAGGCCCGACGCGTTGATGGCGTCGACGAGATCCCCCACGGTCGCGGTCTTGTCCAAGGTTTTGGTGAAGGTGTTCTCCCCGTCCGTGAGGGTGATGGCGACCTTGGCCCCCGCGATGCCGAGCGATCCGGCGGAGGTGTCGGACGGTCGGCCGGCGGTGCCGCCCAGCGCCATGCTCATGGCCGTGGTGCGTAGGCTGGTGCCCGTGAGCTTTGCCTCCGGGGCGGTGGCGAGTGCCCCTCCCGTGGTGGTCGGGCGATTGGCGGCGGCGGCGCTCTGGGCCTGGGTGACGGTCGATTGCAGCGACTTGACGAGGTCGCCGATCTTGGCCGCGCCTGTGTTGGCGGCCTGGATGGTCTGAACGCCGTTGGAGATGCCGTCGAGCAGGCCGGACAGGGCCGAGGACCGGTCCGAGAGGCTCTGCGCGGTGAAGAAGTTCACCGGGTTGTCGAGGGCCGAGTTCACCTTCTTGCCGGTGGAGAGGCGGTTCTGGTTCGTGGCCGCGAGCGCGGCGGTGTCCTGCAGGGAGAGCAGGTTCTGGCGCGTGGCGGCGGACAAGGTGATCGAAGAAGACATCGCGGGATCCTTTTGCACCCGACCGAAAGTATCGGGCTTGGCATTAGGCTCGCTGCCCCAAGTTTATAGGGGCGTAATGTTTGACCTGCATTGAGGTACGTTATGTCACCTCACGTCCTGGATATGTCACCTGGTGTACTTGTCGATAAATTAGGGGATAATAGACGAGACTGCAGCCCGATCGATTGACCCGTCGCTGCCCCGATGTTGTGAAGGGGGCGACCTCGACACCGGAACTGCGGATGCAACAAGAGATCATCGACCCCCGGTTCCATCTGATCGAGGACGAAAAGGCCCGCCGGGAAGCCTGGATCCGGACGATCTCGCCGGTGTTCGTCCCCACGCTGGACCGATCCATCCCGCTGCCGCGCGACATCGGCTTTCGATGCTGGAAGGTCGACAACACCCTGCTCAGCGCGATCGAGGCCTCGCCGCAGGCCATCGAGCGGACCCGCTCGCAGATCGCGACGCAGGCGGTGGACCACGTGATCCTGCGCCTCTACGAGACCGGCCGTTCGAGCGTCGACACGCCGTCCGGCGACGCCGAGATCGCGCCCGGCACCTTCGTGCTGTTCGACCTCGCCCAGCGGGTACGATCCGTCTCGAAGGGCATGACCGGGATCAACCTCGCGATCCCGCGACGCCTGTTCGACCGGCGGGTGGGCGACGTAGGGGACCTGCATCGCGGGCTTTTCGGTCAGGACGGTGCGCCGCTGGTCAGGCTCCTGGCCGACCATGTGAGGAACAAGCGGCGGTGTTTGGATACGAGCGACCCGGCCCAGCGCATCCTGCTCGCAGCGGCTACGGTATCTCTGTGCAACGCGGCGCTGACCCCGGCGCGGGACAGCGCCCACAACCGCCCGGCCATCGCCGCCATCGAGATCCGTCAATGGATCGAGGCCAATCTCGCCCGGAGCGACCTCGGGGTCGAAACGCTCGGCCTGCGCTTCGGGCTGTCGCGCACGCCGATCTATGCCCTGTTCGAGGGCGAGGGCGGGGTCATGACCTACATCCGCAACCGCCGGCTCGCCAAGGCGATGCGGATCCTGTCCGGGGCGGAAGGCGGGGAGCCGCTACGGATTTCGAGCGTGGCCTACGCCGTCGGCTACGCATCTCCCAAGATGTTCTCGAAGGCGTTCCATGCGCGCTACGGGGTGAACCCCCGGGACGTGGACGCGACCTACCGCGACGGGGCCCGATGGGAGACCGGTACGATGCTGCTCTCGTGGATCACCGGGCTGTGACGGCGGTGGTCATGCCGTCGTTCCCGGGACGCTTCGTGGATCCGGACGGCGTGGAACGGGCGTGCGTGGTGAGAGGCAGGTCCGTCGACGACTTGTCGATCGCCGGGGACGGCATACCGGCCGATGGCCGGCGCTTCGCGTGCAGGATCGAATCCCTGGGGCTCCTGCACGGCAGCATCGCGGGCGTGCGCGAGGGGCGCCTCGTGCTGTCGCTGGCTGAGGCCGCGCCGCGTAGCGCCCGGATCGCCGCCCGGATAGCATGGCATCGCGCGAGGCTGGAGGGCGGCCCGGAGCTGCGGTCGGATCCACGGGTGGTCCCCACACGATCCGTCGTGCCGCTGCGATGGCGGGGCGGGGAGACCGAGGGAACGCTCACCGACGTGTCGGCGGGCGGGGCGGCGCTCGTCGCTGACCCGAGGCCGGCGGTCGGTGAGCCCGTCACGGTCGGCATGCGTCGGGGCGTCGTCGTCCGACATACGGAGGCAGGCATCGGGATCCGGTTCACGCTGCCCCTTCGGCCCGAGGACGTAACCGAGGATATCCGCCTCTGAGGCGCGGGCCGTTGGGCCGCCCCCGCATGTCGGGCGTCGCCACGTCCCGGATAGAGGACGCGGGGATTGGAATCCGTCGAGCCCTTTGCCGACAGGTCGATCGCGATCCCCTACGTCAGGGGCAGGCCCCAGATATCGGTAAAGCCCCACAACGCCCAGGCGCGCTCGCGTTCGTAGGCGGCCTCGGCCTCGATCCGTTCGGCCGCCGCGCGGACGCGTTCGAGCGCGGCGAGATGGCGGTCCAGCGTTGGGTCGAACGCGGTCAGCCGCCGCCGCAGGACGGCTCGCCGGACCGCCGGCAGTGCGCGCAGGCGTCGGAGCGCAGCCCCCGGACCGCGTGGGTCACGTCCGCCACCGCCACGGTCAACTCGGTCAGGGCATCCACCAAATCGTCGAACCCCGAGCCCTCCTCCGTCTCCGGCGGCGCGAGACCCGCCAGGATCGCGTGGAGCAACCGCTCCTGCCTCTCCAGGCTTCGCGCGAGATCGGCTTCCTGCATCGGTCCCATCCTCGAATTCGTGACTGCTCAGTCGGGCCTTCACCGTCGCGGCGACGATGCGCCGGCCCTCGAAACGCCGCGACGCCGCCCCGACGAGGCGGGTCGCGAGGTGCGCCGCGCCGGAGGCATCCACGACGACCGGGCCCTTCCGCCCCTGGCGCAGGTCGAGCCCGCGTGCCCGTAGCGCGGCAACGAACCCCGACCCGTCTTCCGACGCGCGCCAGGCCGCCAGCGTCGCCCGACGGACGTCGTCGAGATCGATGCCGGTTCGCTCCTGCCCAAGCCGCTCCGCCGGCGTCAGCGGCGCGATCGGCCTCTCGGCCTCCGTCGCCCCGGCCGCGACGAGCCAGTCCGCGACGTCGGACCGCCCGTCCTGCCGCAGGCGCCGGGCGATGGCCCGGGCGTGCTTGGAAGGTACCGGCGGCATGCCGAACTCGAACTCGACGATGCGGCTGCACTTCTCTCGGCGGGGATAATCCCAGGCGAGGTCGACCACCCGCCCGGACGGCCGCACCAGTCCGTAGACCCGATGCTCGTGGCGCCGTCCCTCTTTCAGGTGGACGGCGCCGCAATACGGTTGGCCGGTCAGATCGAACTCTGCCTCGAACAAGGCCCACCACCGCGACCTAGCCGCGGCGTTGTCGCGGATCGCGGGCTCGGGGTCGCAGTGCACGTGGTAGATCGGGCGATCGGTCCTGCCGCCCAGGGATAGAGCGACCAGTTCCCGCACCTGGTCCACCAGGGTGGCGCTGCCAAGCCCGCGCGCCGGGACGACCTCCACCGCGTCGTTCTCCGGTTTCAGGAGGTGGCGGGCCAGCGCGTCGCCGAGGCCGGCCCCCCGGACCGCGCCCGAGATCATCCGGCCGCACGGGCGATGACCAGGGGGATGAGGAGGCGTCGGGCCTCGTCGAGCCCTGCGCGGGCGGCTGCGGCATCACTCGCGGAGACGGCCCGGTTCACCGCCGCGAGCTCGCGGATCGCCGCGGAGATCGCCGCGATCTCCTCCGGCGGCCGATGCACCGGCCGGCCGCTGCGGGCGTCGACGGGCGATCGCATGCCAATCCGGTCGAGGAGCGCCCGCCGCACCCAGGCGCCCGCGGTGAGGCCGTCCCGCCTGGCATGCGCCGTGACGTCGCTCGCGAGGCGTCGGCTCATGCGGGTGACGAACCGGATCTCCAGGCCGGGGGGACGGGGCCTCGGCCCGCCCGGCTCTTGGATCACGGCCGGGCCGGGGGGGGCGAGGCCGTCGTCGGCCGGATGGGGTTCGTGCGTGTTCTCGGTGTCGAACATGGTCTTCCGTCGGAATGAGGGTGGCGATCGGTCGGGGCCAAAGGGCCTCAGGTCGGGGGGGTCGGATACGGCGGGTGGCGGATCGCCGGATCCGGTTCGGGCGCCGGGCCGGCGGCGCCGTCGCCCGGGCGACCGCGTCGCCGTGAAGCCCGCTCCTCCGCCGCGAGGCGGCGGGCCTCGATGACGGCCCTGACCTCGGCTGGGACCGCGAGCGGGGGCGGGCGCGGGGCACCCGTGAGGCGGGCGAGCTCGCAGCGGGCATCGAGGACGGCCAGGGCGCGCTCCCAGATCGCGATGTCGGTGACGAGTTCCTGTTCCGCCCGCCGCCGCTCGACCGTCTCCGGCAAGTCGGTGCCGGCACGCCACGGCGTGCGGCCGGTGAGGCGGCGGGCGTACTGCCAGGCCCAGATCCCCGGGCCCATCGCCTCCGACAGCCTGCCGAGATCCGTGTGATCCAGGTGGTCGAAGGTGCCGGCCGCGACGGCGCGGGCGTAGTTACGCGTGGCTGTCGGGAGCGACAGCATGCGGGCGACGCCGGTCCGGCCCGATGGCGGCGGCGGGGCCGCGGGGATCGCAGGCCCGGTCGCGATCCGCATGCGGATCACCGGCGAGGGTCGTAATGTGAACAGCCCACGGAACACGCTTTTGAACATCGCTCTCGTCTCGAACGGCGACCGGGATGACCGCCACGGAACGAACGTTGGACCCGGCCGGCAGACCATTCCAGCGGGATGCCAACTTTTGTTTGCACAAGTCCCGGGATTTTTAGATACGAGTACAGCAACCCCTAAAATTTTAGACAAAACTTGGCATGCCATACTTGGCATGCGCGGATATATCTCGAAAAGCCGCAAGACGGCCGCGAATCGGGTACTTGGGTCGGAGGCATGCCACGTGCGCACGGCCCGGCCCGCGATGCACTCCCGGCCGCGTCGGGATCCCGAACGGCGTGCACCTGATTCGTCGCCCGAAGCGACCGATCCGGATCCCTGCGGCGTAGATTGGCATGCCAACCATGGCTGGTTGTCGGTCCGCCCGACCGGCCGCCGGCCCCCCGGATTTGGAGCGACGGGACCGCACGGGAACAATCCGAGCCTCGACACAACGGAGGTCCGGGTCATGCTCGACGGGTTCAGAAAATTCTTCAGGTTCAGCGCGTCGAAGTCGGTTGAGCCGTCCGGACGACGTCGATCGGCGCCGGAGGCTCGGCCGGGGAGCGAGGCCAGACAGCCAGCGGGTCGGGACGGGTCCGCCGCACCTCCGTTCACGGCTGCGCATGCCAAGCCGGGCGCCGGGAAAGGGCAGGCGGAGGTTAAGCCAGCCATGGCCGTCATCCCAAGGGATGTCGACCAGAGGATGCCACGGGTGGCATCCCCAGGGCTCCCGCCCGTGGACCCGGTGGAAAGGGCACCCGCAGGAAACAGCGCCATCGCCATGTCGCCGCTTGACGGAGGCGCCGCCCCGTCTGGGCCGGGGCTGGTCATGCCGGGGCGGGACTCGTTGATGCCGGCGGCGTCATCCGGGCCGGGTTTCCAGCGATTTCGGGCGGAACCGGTCTGGCCGACGCCGTCCATGGATCAAGTGCGGCCGCGGCAGGACGCCGCACTTGAGCCCTCGAAATCCCTGGAAACGGCCGACTCTTCGATTGGACGATCCTTTGCCGACGCCGTGTCCGAACAGGTGCCGTCAAAGGATTGGCGTGCGTCCCTCTACGACATCGCACATGAGCTCCAGCAGTTGGAGCTTTTCCCCGATCCGCCAGTGCCTTCCGAGCATTCCATGGACGTCGGATGCGATGATGAAAAAGCATTCCATGGAAAGGATCAGAAGGATTGCGAGCAGTCCTTCGGAGCGGTCGACCCGAGCGGCGAGCGTCCGGAAAACGGTGCCCGGACCCTGGGCGTTGACCTCTCGATCGAAACCGGTTTGCCTCGCGTGACGACGCCGGCCAGGGATTTTCGCAGGCTCCCCCAACGGGTTGCCGACCGGCCGCGGAGCGAGGAGTGGAACGATGACGAGTTGCTGACCTTGCCCGAGGCCGCCGCCCTGTTCTGGCCGAACGGGCCGATCACCACCAATACCCTGAGGACGGCCGGCCGCGACGGCTCGCTGGCGATCACCAAGGTGGCGGGGAAGTTCTTCACGACCCCGATGGCGATCCGCCGAATGGGTGCGGAGGGTGCCGGCGACAAACCCACCCAGCCGAGGACGGACGAGGCGTCCGGGTCTGCCACGCTGCAGAGGAAGATTGCCGAGGCTCAAAGGCTCGGCGGTGGGCGTGCGCGTTCGAGACGCGCCGCCAAGAGACCTGTCGCCACCGCCGTGATCGGCGGATCGGGACAGTAAACGGCGGACACGGGGCGCGTTAACTGTGGCGGTTCACCGCCCCGCGTCCGCCTTCCGTAGCACCGGCACGCGTGCCGACACAGGTAGGTCTGAGTACGATGAAGCGAGAGAAGATGCAACGGGCCGCGTTCGCGCGTGCCGAGGACGACGTGCGCGTGGTCCTGATGACCGCGGCGGCGGCGATCCCGGAGCCTGACAACAAGCGCGGGCCCCCCTCTGAGGGGCCGCATCTGGTGCTGCGCAGGTCGAGGACGGACCCGACGAAGTTCACGTGGTACATTCGCGACGGCAAGCGAGAGGAATCCACGCGCCAGCCCCTGGCGCAGCGGAAGAAGGCGGATAGGGCGCTCGATCTCTACAAGCTCCAGACGGAGGCGCGGGAGCGGGGTATCGTCGCCCCGCGCATGGTGCCGATCGCGGCGACGATCAACTATCTCCTCGACGCCGCCCGGCCACCCGGCAAACCACCGGTCCCGCGCAAGACGTCCCTTCGCTCCGCCGCCGCCAAGGAAACGGCCCGGCTGTGGAAGGTGTATCGCAAGATGGCGAGGCGTCTGGCCTCGCTGGCGACCTTCTTCAAGGACGAGACGCTCAAGGACCTCTCCACGACCCGATGCATCGATTACATCGAGTGGCGGTCGAGCCAGCGCGACGCCCGCTATCTGGATGACGATCCCGATGCGCCGAACGCCAGCCCGAGCACCGCGCGGGAGGACATCCGCTTCCTGCGCAAGGCCGTGAAGCTCTACGCGGGAGAGCACGCCCTCGCGTGGCATCCCAACGTGGAAGTGCCCGCGCCAGGCCCAGGGCGGACGCGGTGGTTGCGGCGGTCGGAGGTGGCCCGGATGTACTGGGCCATCCGCGGCCGCATCTGGGACAACGAGACAGGCGCCTGGAAGCGCGAGCGGGTCATGGGCCCGCGCGGGAGGATGGTCACGCGCTATGCATACCGGGATCCGCAGACCATCGCCAACCGGAAGCCGTTGCGGCGGTACCTGTTCGTCGGCCTGTACACCGGCACCCGGGACGAGGCGCTCCGTGAGCTCAGCTGGGAGTGCACGGCGGATGGCGGCTGCATCGACGTGGAGGGCCGCTTCATCCACCGGCGCGGCTTCGGAGCGGACCCGAGCAAGGGCAAGCCGCGGATGACGTCGCGGATCGCCCCTAAGATCGCCTCGACGCTCGGGGTCTGGCGGAAGTCCGATCTCGCGGCGGGGATCGCGGCCGTCGTATCCCGTCCTGACGGGGAGCCCTACGCCTCGACCCCGGTGTGGATCTGGGAGGCGGTCGTCGCCGACGCCGGACTGGATGAGGAGGTGGTCCGCCACACCCTGCGGCACACGGCGGCGACGTGGCTCCGGATCGCCCGGGTCGACGTCCGGGCCGCCGCCGACCTGCTCGGCATGTCGGTGCAGACGGCGGTGAAGATCTACGGCCAGTGGACCCTGGAGGGGCAGGACGCGGCGGCCGACGCCCTGGCGTGGTCGCACGGGGTGAAGGCGGCCCACTCCTTCGCCATCAAGGTCCCCTCGACGATCGAGGTCGTGGTGCCCCGTGGCCTGCCGCCGCGGGAGCACCCGAGCCAGACCGAGCGGCGGCGACGCGAGCGGATCCGGGCAACCGATCATGCCACCCGCAGGCGGATCGATCCACAAGCCGCCTTGAGCCGTCTTGCGCCTGTCCTGGCGTGAAGCCGGTCCGCCGGGGCGAGGGGCTTTCGGGATCCCTTGCCCCGGCTCGCCGCGCCGGAGGTCGGCGCCTGACCATTCGTGAGGCCTCTCATCGGCGGCCATGTCGTGGCCATGGCCTGCCCCCGAGGGACCGGGACCTTCGGATTAGACCGTGGCCTGGCCCGTTCCACCACGTCCGCCCGGACCGGCCTTCTTCCTTGATGGCGTCTTGGCATCCTTCGCCTTCGTTGGGGCCTTGAGAAGGTCGACGGTCTCGAAGAGGCGCCGGGTGTACCTGTCGGCTTGCCGGCGGAGGTCATTCACGTTGTTCACGACGATGAACATGCCCACGAGGGCGGACAGCGCGACGACCGGCCAAACGGGGTGCCCCAGCCAGATCGCGGCGGCGCCCGAGCCCATTCCGATCAGGCTGGCCAGGATCCCGTACGGCCTCATCGCCAGGAGGTTGCGGCGGAATCCGTAACTGACGTTCTCGTCGAACAGCATGGGGAAGTTCTTGGGACCCCAGGTTCGCGCACGTAGCATCCGGACCATGCCGGCGTAGCACTGGTCCGCCGCGGCAGGGTCGCCGGCCTCCTCCTGCGCGCTCGGCACATGGAGACTCGGATCGAGCACGGCGATCTTTGCATGCAGCGCAGCGGTCTGGCGCGCGTCGAGCTCCGGATGGGCATAGCGCAGATAGGCCGTGGCTGGCGCGCCACCCCAATCGCGCCATAGCCTTTCCTCCAGGCGCGTCCCGAAGGCCCGTGGCACGAAGGACAGGGCGGTCGCGAGCAAGGTGGCGCAGGCCCCGGTCGTGACCCACTTGGCCGCCATGCCCCCCCATCCACCCTTCGCGAACGCCTCGGCCGGTACCCAAGGGTAGGCCGCGAGCACCAAGGGAAAGGCGACGACGAGCATCGGCAGGACGCGCGCGTTGAGGATGTAACGGTCGAGATGCAACATCAGGCAGCCTCCCCGAGAGGGCCGCCGGCGGGCCGCTCGATGAATTCGGTGACGAGGGTTCGGTAGCCGCCGGGCGTATGGATCAGCATGAGCAGCGGGAAGATCTGCACGGCGGCAAGCTTGAGTGCCGTCGCAAGATCCTTGGGCGAGTGACCGCTGGTGACGAGATGGTTGTGCCAGGTCCCGAGCGGATAGAGGGCGCCCCCGTTCCGCTCCACCAGGCCATCGATGCGTTCCGACAACCCCTCGACCCCGAGCACGAATTCCTCAGCCGAGAAGCGGCTGTCAGGAGGGGCAGGCAGCACGTCGACGACATGAAACGTGTCTGTGAGGTCCGAGTAGCGGCCGACGAGGATCCCCCCGGTCTCGCTGCCGGGCCGCGCGGCGACCTCGCGCGCGATGAAGGCGTCGACCCGCGCACTCACACGGACGCCAGGGCCATGTTTCGAGGCGGTCTCGACGACCGTCCATGGAAGGACCGGGTTACGTATCCAGCTCTGGCCTAGGCCGTCTTCCGCGCCGAGCCCGATCAGGATCTCGCCACCGGCGCCGGGCAAGCCGAGCGCGTGCAGCTTGCCCAGCGCGACGGCCATGGGAGCGGTCATCGCCGAGAGATGGGCGTCCGTCATGGGAAAGGTCAGCGAGGAGCAGCCCTGACCGATCGAGATCCGGGTTGCCTCGGCCTCGGGTCCGAACACGGCAGTGGCCGTGACGTCGTCCTCGGCGAGCAGGCGGTAGGTTTCGGCGGCAAGGTCCGCGATCGATGGATTGGCCGCCGGACCCTCAACGCCCATGTACGCGAGGCGACCGGCACCGAGCAGGCAGGTCTCGACGCACCTCGGTCTGGTGGCAGTGACGTGCGGGAGCGACAGGGCCTCGCGCACCACGAGGGAGCCGGTCGCATTGACAACGAAATCCGTATCGGTTCCGAACACCGTGCCGGCCATCGTCGGATCGGTCATCCCCGAGGCGATATCGGCGGTGAGCGCAGTGAGGGCGGTCAGCCCATCGGTGAACCCGACGAGGCTGGAAGCGAGGAGCGATGCCTTGTTGCCGCCCGGCAGCTGTTCCGCCGCGTTCATCGGGAAGAGCGCGTGCCGGGCATAGTTGTGCGGTCGCATCGGCGCGGAATCGACGACCTGCGAAGGGCCTCGGCCACATCGCATCATGTGCGTGGCGATCTTGGATCCCACGCTGCCGCAACCAAGCAGCGTCCACCGCGCCGTCCCGCCGGCGTCCTCGCCGGAAGCTTCCCGGAGGAGGTTCGGCGAGACCTGGTCGTGAGGGGCGACGAGACGGACCGGCCTTCGGCTCGTGTGTCCGAGGTCGTCGTTGCCGGACAGCTCGATCAGGTAGGGGCAGATCTCGATGGGAGAACTGCCGCCGGTGAGGTTGAACGGTCGCCGGGCCAGCAGGATGATGATGCAGGGCTGAGGGGCGCGGCGGGACATCCCCCGCACCCTCCGTTGCAGGAGGTCGAGCTTGGCGCGCAACGGCTCGCCGCAACCGAGCACCTGCGCCCTGGCATGGAGCGAAGCCACGTCGACGACGGTCTCCGGCAGGTAGCTGCCGGCGATGAACGGCGGTCCAGAAGGCGTGCGGCCGGACCATGCCACGAGCGTTAGCGCGAACCCGTACCGCTCCTTCTCGGAGACCATCGTGCCTGACCAACGGCAGTCGTTCTCGGACAGGCCGTGACGTATGTCCGACAGCAGGACCCTGTAGGTCTCGGGCGCGCCGTTCTCGCGGATCGCCGCATAGCCGGCCCCGAAACCGTCGCAGCCGGCGTCGCGCCCCGCCAGGGAGCGGACCCAGCCGGAATTCAGGATGACCAGGTCGTGGATCCCGTCGCGCCTGGTGATCTCCCAGCCGCCGGCGGGATCGTTGAGGCGGACGAGCGCCGCCCGTTCGATCCATTCCACGAGCTGGTCGACGACCCCGATGATGTCGCGGGATTGCAGGAGCTCACGCACCGAGCCGAACAGGAGGCAAGGCTCAGGGGGGAAGCTCGGGCCCCGGGGCTGGAGGTGGGGATGGCTCCGGTCGAAGTCCTCGCGCAGGACGATGTAGGGCTCCCGCAGGGGGTAATCCGGCGCGAACCTCATGTTCACGGGCTCGATCGCCCGCACCCCATTGTCTGAATGGCCGCGGACCCGCCACCGGGACGGCAGGTGCGCATCGATTTGGACCACGGCGTCCGTCAGGCCGGTGGCGGCGTCGAAATGGCTCTCGATGCCGCGCACGGACGGATGCAGCGCGATCAGCCGAAGCGCCCTTGCGACCGAGCGCGGCATCGTGGGCGGCTCGGTCACCGGCGGAGACATCTCAGCCGTGCGGGAGGGGCGTGGCTCCGATGCCGGTCGCCACCGCGACCGTCGCAGCGACCGTCGGGCGCTTCGGCTTGTGCCCGGCATAGGTCACCTCGATCTCGTAGGGGTCGGTGCCGGAGCGGTCGGCGATGCAGGCGAACGTGCCCTTCTGCGGGGCGACGATGTCCCGGTATTCGCGCTTGGCGCGAATGCACGGTGGATCGTCGGCGTCGTCAACGACCTTCTTGCTGCTCGCGAGAACCTCGGCACCGGAGCGGGCCTGTCCGAGCGCCGACCGCGCGTCCTCGCTGACCTCGGCGCCCTCTCCGTAATCGGACCAGCTGTCCCAGGAGAGCGAACGCCAGCTGCAATGGTGGGGGGCGATCAACACGTTGTATTCGAGGACGTGCTTGCGGGACTTGTTCCGGTCCCAGACCTTCTCCCAGATGCCGACCTCGGCGTCGCCGCCGAACAGGAAACGCGACGCGTCGGCCTGACCGTCTGCCTCCAAGGCCAAGCCGATGATGACGCTGGAATTGTTGTTGCCGAGGAACTCGTCCTCGTCATCGTCCGAGGCCGGCATGGGGGCGATGAGCCTTGCCGTGAACCTGCCGGTCTCGCCGCAGATGCGGGAGAATTCCTCGTCCGCCTTCACCAGGATCGGGGTGAGGTCGTCGGTCTTTTGGCCGACGTCCTCGCCCATGATGATGATGCGCTCGCCGTCCGGGCCGATCCCGCGCTCACGGTAGCGCTTGACCCTGCGCCGCGCTTCGCATGCCCAGGCCTCGGCGTCCTCGCACAGCTGGTGGTCGCGGTCCGCCCGGCGGAACACGATGGGGCTCGACCACATCTCGCGGATGATGATCTTGTCCGCGGCCTTCGACCAAGTCTCCGGGGGCCCCAGGTGGAAATGCTCCTTCAAGCCCCGGCAATGATCTTGGTCGGGGTGGGTCAGGAGGAACCCGTCGACGTAGAGGCGGTCCGCCGCATCCCGCTTCAGGCGCTTCCGCAGCTGGGCGATGACGTCCGGCACGTCGGGTCCGGGCTGGCGTACGTTGATGTCGATCAGCAGCTTACGCCCGCCCTCGATCTCGACGAGGTGCATGTCGCCGTTGCCGACGCGGTAATGGACTGTGGATGCCGTCATGCGGGACCTCCGGCGACGTTGCCGTCGTAGCGCGCCATAAAGTACGTCTACTCCGAACTTGGGCCGGAATGGTTCGCTTTTCAAGGCTCTGGTGTTAGCCTACGGCGAACTTTCGGGCGCGCGACATGACGGCGGGGGCTAGGCGGTGGCGACGTTCGGCGAAAAGATCCGGGACTTGCGCAAGAAGGCCGGGCTGACCCTCGATCAGCTCGCCGAGATGACCGGCTCCAGCAAGTCGTACATCTGGGAAGTGGAGAACAAGAACCCGCCGCGGCCGTCCGCCGAGAAGATCGACCGGATCGCGAAGGCGCTGGGGGTGACGGCCGACTACCTGATGGACGCCCAGGCCGACTTGGCGACGGCGGAGGACGAGGCCTTCTTTCGAAAGTTCAGGGGGCTCGATCCGGACGTGAAGGACCAGATCCGGCGGATCACCGAAACCTTCCGGAAATGAGCCCGATCGCGCTGGGGTAGCGGCACGTTCAGGTTGTCTTGATCGCGAGGGAGTGCGAGCCTGTCTTCGAGAAAGGGCCAGGTTCGCAACCATGACGGCTTTCCCCGAGATGAGCCCGCTGCGGTGGGCGAACCAGCTCACCAAGATGCTCGATCTCGCGAAAGGGCAGGACCGGTATCCCGTCGATGTCGAGGAACTGATCCTGGAGTATTCGCGGACCGTCTGGCCGGACGACCCTGTTCTCAAGGTCGTGAGCCAGCCTCTCAAGGGCTTCGAGGGAGCCCTGGTGCCGGTGCACGAGGACCCTCGCGGGTGGCTCGTCATCAGCAACTCGACGGCCTCGGCCGGCCGGCGCCGGTTCACGGTCGCCCACGAGGCTGGGCACTACTTCCTCCACCGTCACCGGCTACCGAACGGCCTCCACTGCAAGGAAGAGGACGTCAGTCGGCGTGCCGGCAAAGACATTGAGAAGGAGGCCGATGCCTTCGCGGCAGCGCTCCTCATGCCGCTTCACGACCTGCGCCGCCAGGTCGATCCGAAGGTCCGGCCGACCCTTATCGAACTCGGTGCGTTGGCCGAGCGATACGGCGTGTCGCTGACCGCGGCAACGCTGAGGTGGCTCGAATACACCGAGCGCCGCTCCCTCATGGTCGTCTCGACGGACGGCTATGCCTGCTGGGCGAGGTCGAGCGATCCGGCCTACAGGTCCGGGCGCTTCATCAAGACCTCGGGGCCCCCGCACGAGATACCCGCCGTTTCCGGGGCGGCACGGCCGGACATGGCGGACGCTTGCCGCGCGGGCATCTCGCACCCATCCGGCGTCTGGTTCGACGAGGATGTCGAGGAGTTCACGGTGCACGCGACCGCCCTCGATCAGGTCATCACGATTCTTCATTTCGGAGATGCCCGACCGCGGTGGCGTGTACCGGACGAGGAGCCGGAGCCGGACGTGTACGACCGGTTCGTATCGTTCGAGAGCCGGTAGCGGTCGACTGGCCCGGCACGATCACGGCGGTTGCCAGACGTCGATCCGACCGCGTGCCAAGGCCCGCTTGAGGGTCGCAGCGCGCCATCGGTCAAGAGGCCGTCGGAATGGCGATCAACGGCCCCGGGACGAGGTGGTGCTTGCGTCGGTGCGTCGCCGTGCCGACAATGGCGTGAGCGGAAGGCGCGGGGCGGCTTGGTTGTGCGGTCATGAAATTCCAGGACGGCCTTGCTATACGACCCGTCATCCGACCGCCCGGCCCCTGGGGAAACCCGCGGCATGGCTGGTTCGAGACCGCCTACCGACGGGTCCGCCCTTGACGGTTCGTGACGATCGGCCTGATGGGGACATCGACGATCGCATGGCGCGACCGTCCCTGCGGAAGATGCGCCGTGCCGACTTCGAGGCCTTCCATCGGAGCGCGCGCGAGGTCTTCGCCCGCATCGCGGCCGCGGATCCCAGGAATGCGTTCTTTGATGGCGTGTACCGCTTGCGCGTGACCCCGGGCGGCGCGATGTGCGGCCATGATCAACGCTCGGTCGAGGTGTTCTATGGGTCCCGACCCATCGAGGCGGTCGAGGAATTCGTGGCACGCGAGGGCCGGGAGCCACGGTTGCAGGAACGGTTCCTAGCCGAGCATGGCGCCTGCCTGTTCTACCAGCGGATGGACAGCGGGATCGTTCTCGTCGGGCTCAGGCCGGCGGGCACCGAGAACTACCGCAGGCGGGAGGAGATAATCCAGCTGGAATGGATTTGGGCACCCGATGTCCTGCGGGGACGCGCCGCGCCGGAACGGCATTGGCGCGCCTTCGTGTCGTACATGGAATACACCAGCCTTGAGGGCGAGCCGACGATGATCGATCGCCTGCGGGTCTGGTGGCTGCTGTTCGCGCGGCCCACGGTCGTGGACGGGAAGCATTGCACTGCCCGGTGCTGGACGGTAGGCGCCACCGTTGTTAGGTTCGCGCTGACCATCGGCCTGAGCGGGTTTCTGCTGGCGATCGTGCAGGCGCTTATGGCGACGCCCCCATCGCCGCACTGAGGCGGCTGCGGGATGATCCCAGGTCGCGCGCGACCCGTGACGTCGGATCGCGATCATTGAAACCCTCGGGAATCCCCCGGGCCCTGGCCCTGGACCTTGGGCGTTACGGGTTGTCGGGTTAGAATCTCGGTGGTTTGGCCCCGTAGAGAACGAACGATTTCCATGCATTCCGATCGAGCCGAATGCGGTCCGATCCCTTCGTATCGGACCTAACTTTCGGGAAACCGTCGGGACGGATTTGAGCCGCAGGAATGCTTTCTGGCACGGCCGACAGGGGTGCCGAAAAGTATTCCTGCGCGAGTTCAAGGTGGTGCGAGAACCCACCTACGACGGATATCCCAGATGATGCCGGCGCTGCGCAATTTGGACTTAGCGAGCTCGGTCGAGACTGACGATGACGCGTTCCGAGAGTTTGTCGACCGGTCGTGAGACGGCCTGGAACGCACCATAGCAGGGCAATCCGGGGGAGGCTTAGCAAGGAGTTGCGGAGCGCTGGCCGCCTGTATGGATCGCCTTGTCGGCCTGCCTGACCCGCCTACGTCGGATCAGGAACGTCCGCGGACCCTTTCGGCGTCGGTCCTCGCCGCGCCTTTGGTGCCTGCGTAATGCCCGTCCAACCCGCGCGCCGTCGATATCTCGGTTTCTCAGCGTCCAGATCGAACCATCTGTCGTGATGATCCCGCAAGCGCATCTGCTTATGGAGGCGGCCTGGCGTCAGGGCCTTGTCCTTGGCCAGCGCCTCTTGTCTCAGGCTCGGCGGCAGGCGCCTAGCGACGTCCTGCACCGTCATCCATCTATCCTCGGGCAGGATTTCCACGACCTCCCGGATCACACGGTCCCAGAACTCGGTCCGGCGCAAGTGCGCGACCTCCTTGCGCAGCTCGGCGATCTCGACGTCCATCACGACCTGCCGCGCCCGCAACGTCTTGTTCTCTCGTGAGACCTCCTCGCCCCGGATGTGCGTCTCATCGAGCAATTGGCCCATGGCATCTCGCTCATGCCCCAACCGAACCCGGACATCGTCTAACCGTGCGTCGGCCTCGGCAACGGCCGCGTCCCACATCCGCTTCACGAAGCCGGCATGAAGGTTCGTCAGGTGCTGCGGCGGATCATGTTGTTCAGGCCGCGGCTCGTACCGGACGGACACCTTCCACGCGGTGAAGGCCTTGGCGATGGTCCGTTCGGTTCCCTTGATCCCGGCGTCGCGAAGGGCGGCCAGGACAAGCTTTTGGTTAACTCTCCCGCCGTCGGCCAGGACGGCGGCCGCGGCATCCCACACTTGCTCACGGCTCGGCATCCTGCACTCCTCACGGAGGTCGGACGATGTCCTGAAACGACTTAAGAGCGCGACAACGTCAATTCGGGAAGCGGGAAGTGGAAGCCGTCATCGCTTCCCACTTCCCGATCCGTGGCCTGCCCTTGTGAAGCGATCGAGCTTGGTGGCGCTCGGCGTATCAGTCGTCCGTTCTAGCTGGCGTTGGCCGCTTGCACACATCACCGTTCGATCGGCCAGTTTCAGGCTGGAACTGAGCACACTCTGGTGGTACACACAGGCGACGTAACCGGGCATCGAAAACCCCGTTTCCCCTAGGGAAAGCGCGAATTGGGGTACAGTCCCCCCCTCTCCGCCAGAGACAAGTTTGAGGCGGTTCGCCCGGACTTTAGACTACTGCAATCACTCAGCTTTTCGGACTGAGGCGCTTGACACGGTTTCGTTCGATCCCACGTGATACCCTCTCACTTGCTGGGGTAGATGCTCGGGGTTGGGCGGACATTTGATTCTGACCCAGCAAGCTGGTCCGCGCTGAGCGCAAGTTTTTTGGGCATCCTGAACCCTGAAGGAGGGTGGATGCCATGCCTCGCAAACGCTTCACGAATGAACAGATCGCCTTCGCCCTGCGGCAGGCGGAGAACGGCGCGACGG